>JBHHVI010000010.1:0-45406 GCA_046754225.1 Thermodesulfobacteriota bacterium
AAAAGCCTCTGCCTCCGAACCTCGAACATAACGACAGTGCCCGCCTGCGCCGCGTTTAGGGAATTTAATTTTCCCGTCATTGGTATGGAGATAGAGAGGTCGCAACTCTTCCTTACAAGCCTCCTTATCCCTTTGCCCTCGCCCCCTATGACAATAGCCACGTCGCCCTTCAAGTCCGCAGAGTATATCGGCTCAGGGCAGTGGGCCTCAAGGGCCGCCACCCAGACGCCTTCCGCCTGGAGCCTTTCAATGGCCCTCACGAGGTTCGTCTCCCGGGCGACATAGATGTGCTCGGTCGCCCCGGCCGAGGCCTTCACGGTAGCGGGCGTAACGCTCGACGCCCTGTCTCTGGGGATGATAATACCGTGCACGCCGGCGCCTGAGGCGCTCCTTATAATAGCGCCGAGGTTACGGGGGTCCTGGATGGAATCGAGGACAAGAAAGAAGGCCTTCTCACCGGAACCTCTCCACACCTTTAAAATCTCATCAAGGCCCCGGTATTTGAAGCCGCCTCTTATCAGGGCCGCCACGCCCTGAGCCTTTTTCGTCCCCGTAACCCTGTACAGCTCTTCAGGAGTAACCCTTTTCACCCTCAACCCGGCCGAGGCGGCCGCCTTTATTATGGGGGCGAGAGGGGCCCGGCCCCTCTCGCCAGTTATTAAAACCTCCTCAACGGACTCCCCGGCCCTTATCGCCTCTTCAACGGGGTTTATGCCGTATATAACTCTCACACAAAACTCTCTGGATTAATAAAGGGATTCAAGTTCCCGCACCACACGGGCCGCCTTGTCGCTCTCGCCTGTTGTCAGGTACAGTTTGAGCATATGCTCATATATTCTACGCATACCTTCCTTATTGTCTTCCCTGGCCGCAAGGGTCAGGGCCTCTCTGAAGTGTCTTTCAGCGCCGGAAAAATTTTTCTTCTTTTCCTCTATAATACCCAGGGTGTCGAGATAGGCGTACCTTTTACCGCCCCCCTTTTTCAGCGCCTCCCCAATTGCGGCGCGCGCCTTTTCGAGCCTGCCCGTCTCCATATAGAGCCAGGCGAGGTTATTGTAGAACCGCGCCTCTCCGGGGCTTCTCGCGATGGCCTTTTTATACTGGTCCTCGGCTTCCCCGTACTTTTTGTCCTTGAGGTTAAGGTTTCCCATGGCGAAATATGGCTCTGGGTCTGAAGTGTCGGCAAGGGCGGCGTACCTGTACTGGGCAAGAGCGGCCTCCTTCTCGCCCCTCGACTCATAGATGGACGCAAGCCTCATATGCTCTCCAGCGGTCAGGAGTGGGCCGTCTTCAGGGACAACATGGGCGCAGGCGCTTAAAAAAAGGAGAACCGCCGCAAAAAGAATCCGCTTCATCTATTTCAGGACCGCCCTTTCGGGGTTATCAGCATGGCTGAAAACCCGGTCTTTTCCCAGGCCCTCATAAGGGTTTTATATTTAAGGGCGTCAAGCCTGCCACTGCCGGTATAGGCGAGTACGGCTCCAAGGTTATCGTCATAGCCAACGGCCACGATATAATGGCCCCTGGGAAAGGCCCTGATGCCGAGGTTCAAAAAGAGTATGAGCGGTCTTTCCGCCGTAATATTTTCCTTTAAGTCGGCGATCCCGCTTTTATAATAACGTGCGTTAAACCCCGCCTCCTTCGCGTAAATGAGCATATCCACGGCGAGGCTCCCTTTAAGCCTCTCTTGAAAGACCTTCTTCGCCACATCATCGGCGTTAATATTTTTGCCGTAATAATTCATAACGCTCGCCAACGCCGCGGGGCCGCACCGGTACCTCTCCTGCTTAAAGCGAGGGACACCCTTTATAAATACGCCTCTTCCCGGCCCGGCCTCTATATCCCTTAATACCGCCTCACCCCTGGCCCCCACGCAGCCGGAGCATGTTAGGACGAGGAGAGCTATAAAAAAATATTTTACATCACGTATTGCCATAAAAGTTGAGAATTTTTACACCCGGCACAGACGATTGACCGGTAAATTTTAAACACATTTTATCGGGTTAAAGGTCTTTTTACAACCGCCTCTTTTGTGAAAAATTTTGGACGCGGTTAGTGGCAAGGATGGAGCGGGCGGGGCGTATGGGGCTGTGTTTTTTCCGGCCGGGAAGGTGTGTTGAAATAAATTACGGCGGGGGCTCCGTCCGGGGCCGGCGGCCCCCCGCCGTGACGCTGTCGCTATCTATGACACGATTATTTGATGACGATCTTTTTGTTTGTGAGCTTAAGTAAAACCATTACCAGAGCAATTACTATAAGGACCCCTATTAAGACCCCTATCGCTCCCTGGCCGGGATAGAGGCTGTCGATTGTGCTCGCGAACCGGTGGAGTTCGGCGTCGGTGAGCTTACTGAGCCTTGTATTGATCTCTTCGGCGGAAAGGCCGAGTTGAGTTAACTTCATCTTTACGAGCCTGGACTCGAGGATGCTTTGCGCCTTCTCCATGTCAACGGCCCTTGTCGCCTCCACCGCCCCTTCGGCCCCGACAATATACGCCATACTCTCGGCGGGGACCGCGCTTATAAGCAATATTGCCGTCGCGACAATCAATGCTATCCTCTTAAAGTAAAAACTTTTTATCCACATCATCGTCGGGCCCCTCCCTTTTGTATGTTCTATAAAGAGCGCTCATAAAATATATAAGACAAAAACAAAACACTGTCAACATCTCTTTACAGAGGCTTGCAAAGCCCTGGTGGGTGTGCTAATTTATATTTCATGCGGCTTACAATTGAACAGGTTGAAAAAATCTCCGCCATGGTCTTGAAGAGGCTCAAGGAAAAAAACCTCATTATCTTCAAGACCGGCGAAGATGAAGTGCTTGAAAGGGTGAAAGAGGCGATACTCGCGGACCTTCGGGCCGAGGACGCGCTTGATCGCGAAGTCGAAGGGATACTTCAGAGCCATTCGGGCGAACTCGATTCAAGCGGGGCCGATTACAAGAAGATGTTCCGTATGGTAAAGGGGAAACTGGCAAGGGAAAGGGACCTGGTGCTTTGAGGCTTTCCTCCGACAGAATCTCTCACATCGCCCACCTTGTGGTCGACGGCATATGGAAGGACGACCTCGTGGACTATAGCGACGACGAGAGGGCGCTTCAGGAGGTAAAGGACGCCATAACCGGGTTTTTACAGGTAGAAGACGATATCGATACGGCGGTGAGAAACAAGATACGCTCACTTTCAAGGGACATACCCGAGGGAAGCCGCGAGTGGGACGTGCTCTTTAAAAAATACTTTGAAGAAGAGATGAACAAAAAAAAGGGGTTCTTATGATGCGCCCTCCCTCCATGGCCGTTCGTTATCTCTGCCGTAAAAACCCTTTCCCCGTTAAAACCCTTCTCCCGCCCCTGAGACCTTTGAAAATTTACCCGGGGTCAAGGCCGAAAGATTCCGCGTGACCCTGTAATCAATTTCAATCAAAAGAGATGTATCCCATAGCGGCGTACTATAAACTCATTCTACCCCCCATAGTCGGGGCGGTCATAGGGTGGCTCACAAACTATGTGGCCATAAAACTCCTTTTCAGGCCCCACCTGCCCGTAAAGGTCATGGGCTATAAGTTTCAGGGTCTCATCCCCAAGAGGAGAAAGGAGATAGCGCGCTCCATCGCCACGACCATTGAAAAAGAGGTGGTCAACGCCGAAGACCTTGCCGGCATGCTCAAGGGCGTGGATTGGGAGGGTGAGGTGGAGAGGGTCGTCGATGAACTGGTGGAGCACAGGATAAAATCGAACAGGCTCAAAAAGATACCCGTAATAGGGCTCGCCTCTGAAAACCTCGCCTACCACATAAAGTACCTCCTCACAAAGGACATAATAAAACATATCGACAAAAAAAGGGCCGGCCTCGTGGACAGGTTCAAGGAGAAGCTCGACCTTAACGATATGATGGTCTCAAGGATAGACAACCTCAACTTCGAGAGGTTCGAGGGGCTGCTCACCGATTTTATAGCGAAAGAGCTGAAACACCTTGAATACCTCGGAGGGGTGATGGGCTTTATAATCGGCCTCGCCCAGTCCGGGCTTTTTTATCTCTTTCTATAATCTTCTTCACTCACAGGGAAGGCACACGAAAGTTTCCACGAAAGTTTTAATGAAAAACGCGCTTGCCATAGCCGGATTCGACCCCTCGGGATGGGCCGGCCTTTTAGCCGACTCCGAAACCTTCAAGGCATTGGGCCTTAAGGGCTACGGCGCGGCCGCGGCGCTTACGGCCCAGAACCTGACTACGGTAAAGGGCGTAACAGCGGTGGAGCCCGGTTTTTTAAGTAGAGAGATAGAGACGCTCCTGGAGGAATTTGAGATGGACGCCGTTAAGGTGGGCATGCTCGCCACCGCGGCCAACGTCCGGGTGGTGGGGCGGGTCTTAAAGAAAGGGCGAATGAAAAATATCGTCCTTGACCCCGTGATGCGCTCCACGGGCGGCCGTATGCTCCTTTCACGAGAGGGCGTAAAGGTTCTTATAAGTGAGCTCCTCCCCCTCTCGACCATTGTGACCCCCAATATAAACGAGGCAACGGTAATCTCGGGTATAAAGATCAAGGGAATGGTCGAGATGGAAGCGGCGGCGGAAAAAATCTTTTCCCTCGGCCCCGGGAGCGTACTCATAAAAGGCGGCCACCTTCAAGGCCCCCCTGTGGACGTGCTTTACGATGGAAAAGATTTTTATTATTTCAGGGGGAGGAGGATAAAAGGGGCGAAAGAAATTTTTCACGGCACGGGATGCGTCCTGTCGAGCGCCATAGCCTCTGGGCTCGCCATGGGAAGGCCTTTAAAAGAGGCCGTGGAGGGGGCGAAAAAATATCTCGAAAAGGTCATCATGGAGAGAAAAGACCTTTTAAAGGGACGGGGCTCCCGCCGCCGATGCGGCCTCGCTTAAGAGAACTCATTTTCAGCGAGGTCCCTTAACCGGGCGGGGGGGCCGTCAACCCTTTTCAAACCAGCCCTCGGCCCTCGCGCTCAAGAGGTAGTCCCCACCGATAACGAGGTAATCGTGGACGATGATGTCAATGGCCGAGAGTTTGTTTTGCAACTCAACGGCCATTCTCTTGTCAGTTGAGCCTTGCCCGGCCCTGAGCCCCGCGGTATTGTGGACAAAGATGATGGAGCGGGCGTTCCTTGAGAGGGCATTCTCCACGACCCCTTTTGCGGAAACGTCAAAGGGGTTAAGGACGCCCTCGTGAAGCACCTCTGCGTCGAGGACGTAATTTTTGGTGTCGAGGTAAAGGGCCATAAACCTGTCGCCGCCGGGGTCGGAAAAATTCCGGCCAAGAAAATCAACGGCGTCCTCGGCGTTGTTTATGCTCCTTCCACCTCCCTTTTTATCCCTTAGATATGCGTATGCGACTTCTCTCAGGAGCGTCAGGAAGATGGCGCTCTTTTCCCCAATCCCTTTTATCGAAGAGAGTTCATCGGCGCCGGCGCCAAGGACGCCCCCTATCCCCCCGAACCTCTTTATAAGGGCCTTTGCCCGGGGTTTTACGTCGGCACGCGGTATTGGATAGGTAAGGAGAAGCTCGACTATCTCGTAGTCGTGGAAACCGTCGAGAGAGGCCGACGTGAACTTGTCCCTGAGCCTCTTTCTATGCCCGTGGTATGATTTTTTAACCGCCATCGCGCTGGGTCTTCAAGGTGAATTTTTATTGGAAAGATTACCACACCGTAAAAGATATGGCAATCCCGCCGCTACCTGCCGCCGTAAAAGGCCCCATACAAGAACTACTCCTCCTTCTTCCCCTTATCGGCGAATTCCTTGATAAAGGGCTTAATGAGGTCTATGGGCAGGGGGAATACAGTCGTCGAGTTCTTCTCTGCGGCCACCTCAGTGAGGGTCTGGAGATACCGGAGTTGAAGAGATACGGGGTTTTGGCTTAAAAGTTCAGCGGCGCCGAGAATCTTTTCAGCCGCCTGCAGCTCTCCCTCGGCGTGTATTATCTTCGCCCGCCTCTCCCTCTCGGCCTCGGCCTGCTTGGCCATGGCCCTCTTCATCTCCTCGGGCAGATCTATCCCCTTGATCTCCACTATGCCCACTTTTATGCCCCAGGGGTCAGTTTGCCGGTCGAGGATAGTCTGTATCTCCTTGTTTATCTTCTCCCTCTCTATGAGAAGCTCGTCGAGTTCGGCCTGGCCGCAGACGCTCCTGAGCGTGGTCTGTGCGAGCTGGCTCGTGGCGTAAAGGAAATTCTCAACTGCTATAACAGCCTTGTCGGGAGCGACGACCCTGAAGTAGATGACGGCGTTAACCCTCACCGATACGTTGTCCTTTGTTATCACCTCCTGAGGCGGCACGTCCATGGCGACGGTCCTGAGACTGACCTTTATCATCTTCTGTATGACCGGGATGAGTATAATCAGCCCGGGCCCCTTCGCGGCCTGGAACCTTCCGAGGAAAAAGACAACGCCCCTTTCATATTCGCGCAGTATCTTTATGGCCGACCACAAGAACATGAGAAAGAGTATTGCGAGAACTATCGTCCCCGTGCCTAAACCGAATTGCATGACATACCTCCTCTTATTATCTCCTTAAAAAAATGCGGGAAAACTAAACCCTCACCACCTTGAGCAAAAGCCCCCTGAGCTTTACCACCCTTACGTTATCGCCCTTCTTTATCGGCTCATCGCTTAAGGCGTCCCAGTACTCGCCGTCAATGTAGACCTTGCCCCTTGACCGGGGGCCTATATCTTCTACGGCGGTGCCTTCATCGCCTATAAGGGCCTCTACGCCCGAGACCGGCGCTCTCCTGTACAGAGCCAGAGCGTAGTACATGGTAAAGAGTATGAAGCCGGACATGAATATGATAGTGGGGAAGATGACCCATATGGAGAGTTGCATAAATGGAAGCGGCGATTTAAAGAGCATAAGAGAGCCGAGTATGAGAGAGACTATCCCGGCTATCGTCAGAAGCCCGTAACTGACCACGCTTATCTCCACTATGAAGAAGACGACGGCGAGCCCTATGAGGAGGAGCCCCGCGTAGTTTATGTCAAGTGTCTGGAAGGCGTAGAATGCGAGGATAAGGCATATGGCCCCTATAACACCGGGAAGGACCGCCCCCGGGTTGGAGAGCTCGAAATAAAGGCCCAGCATGCCCAGCATCATGAGTATATAGGCCACATTGGGATTGGTGATGGCGTTCAATATCCTGTCCCTGAAATTCATCCTCACATCCTTTATCGCGGCCCCTCTGGTATGTAAAACCATGGGCCCGGTCAGGACCTCGACCTTTCTCCCATCCAGTTTTTTTATGAGTTCGGCGCGGTCGGCGGCTATTATATTTATTACCTTCAGTTTCAGGGCCTCTTCGGCCGTAATATTGACGCTCTTTCTAACGGCCCTCTCCGCCCACGAGGCATTTCTCTTCCTCTTTTTCGCTATACTCTTTATGTAGGCCACGGCGTCGTTTTCCACCTTCTTCATCATCGTCTCGTCGGCCTTCCCCCCGCCCATGGCGACTGGGTGGGCCGAGCCTATGTTGGTGCCCGGGGCCATTGCGGCTAAATTCGCGGCGTAGGCGATAAAGACGCCGGCAGAGGCGGCCCTCGACCCTGAAGGGGCCACATATACGATAACGGGCACCTCGCTGGCGAGCTCGGCCTTTACAATCTCACGCATGGAAAGGTCCAGCCCCCCGGGGGTGTCGAGTTCTATTATGACGGCCAGGGCCTTCGCCCGGGCGGCCTCTTGCATGCTCTCCGTCAAAAACTCGGCCATTACCGGATTTACTATGCCGTCGGCATGGAGGTAATATATCTCACCCTGAGACCCATACAGCGGCGAGAAGGATAGAAGGAGGAATATAAAAATCGCCGGAAGGAGACATAAGGCCGAAAGAATTTTTTTCATCAACCCCATGAGTGAAGTTTATCAGGAATTTCAGGCAATGGAAAGGGCGTGGGAAAAGTTTTACTTAAGGCCGTAAGGTTGGTTTTTGAAGAATAAGTCGTGAAAAAAGTCCGGGGCGCTCAGCCTTTAAGTACGCTGAGGAGCCCCTTGATATCGTCCCATACCTCCGCTTTCAAGCTCTCGTCTTGAATAAGCTCGGCAGGCCCGTACGTGGCGACAAGCCTTATGCCGCCAAGGTCCCTTACGCTCCCCCTTAAAGCCTTAACGTCCGCAATACCCGTAAGGGCCACTGAGGCGGCGGGGCCCAGCGCTATAACGGCCCGGGGCTTTAAGGCCCTTATCTGCTCCTTTAAAAAGGCGGCGCAGGCCCGGGCGCCCTCTTCCACATCCGCCTCGCCCGCCTCGCCGGGACCTACGGCGCATTTAACCGCGTAAGTGAGATATACGTCTTTATCCTCGAACTTGAGGGACTTTATTATTTTCCCGAGTAGTTCGCCCTCTTCACCATTAAAGGGTTCGGACGGTGCCCCTCCGTCACCGGAGGGGGGCGGGGGCGAGGACGCCACAAAGACCACCTTCGGCCTCCGAGAGCCCCTACCGAAGTAGCGGCCCTTGTTTATTTTATGGAGGGCGCACCTCCGGCAGACCTCCACCCTCTTCTCTATCTCCTCCATTACAGGTGTTTTTATATAGATTTCGGCGAGGCCGGCCCCCTCCATGAAACGGAGATTGGCCTCAAGGTCCTCTATCAACCTGTGATATTCGTCATTTAACATAAAAAATTTTCCGCATTATAATAAGGATAATTCTTATAAAATACTGTATAATTAATTGGACAACGTCATGATTATAGCCGCCCTGATAGTATTGAGTTTTGTTTTCGTCCTTCTGTGGCCTGACTCCGCCCACGCGTGGGGCCCCGCGACACACCTGGAGATAGGCCAGTCCATCCTCAACAACCCCTCCGTTATCACAAGCGCCATAAGGGAGCTTATCTTGAAATTCCCCCATGACTTTCTCTACGGGACGATAAGCGCCGATATCGTTGTGGGCAAGAACCTGATGGAGGAGCTGAAACACTGCCATAACTGGAAGGTGGGGTTCAGGCTTCTGAAGAAGGCCGACGGCCACTCTGAAAAGGCCTTTGCCTACGGGTACCTGAGCCACCTCGCCGCCGATACCGTAGCCCACAACCATTTTATCCCCGAGATGATGATCCGTTCCTTCAGGACACGGATATTAAGGCACCTGTACTGGGAACTCCGCTTCGACGCCCTCGCGAAAAGGAGCATATGGCTTCTGCCCCGCAAGATGGTCCGGGGGATTCACAGGGAGAACGACAGGCTCCTCGGTTCGACTATAACAGACACACCGCTCTCCTTCGGGACAAACAAAAAAATCTTTTCGAGCATCCTTGTCCTGAACAGGATGGAGCGCTGGCACAGGATGCTGAAACTTCTCTCCGACGCTTCGCGCTTCCAGCTCGACAAAAGGGTGCGGCAAGCTTACTTCGACTCCTCCCTCGAGGCGGCAGTCGATCTTCTGAACAACCACCGCGAGGCCCTTTGCGTCCAAAAAGACCCCACGGGAAGGGTCTCACTTAACGCCGCGAAGTTGGTCAGGAAAAGCCTAAAGACGTCGCGGAGGCTCCGCAGAGACTATGAAAAACCGATGGAAGACGCTCTCAAATGGGTGCGGATGGAACCCCAGTCCAAAGGAGTGAAGACCCTCTCCTGAGATATTGAGCCGCCCCGGTTAAACCCGTGAACTGTTTTTGTCCCCTACCCTTTCATCCGTACGGCGAGGTCGAGTATCTTTTCCGCGACCTCCTCCTTACAGGCCGGCGGAAGGAACTCCACCTCCTCATCCCTGTTTATAATCGTCACCTCATTCGTCTCACTGTCAAGGCCTCCGGGGCTGTTACCCACAACAATGTCGAGGTCCTTTTCCTTGAGTTTCTTCCTCGCGTTCTCTTCGAGGTTTTCTGTCTCAAGGGCGAAGCCTATTAAAAACTGCCCATCCCTTTTATGTTTGCCCATGTACTTGAGCACGTCCCCCGTCCTCTCCATATCGACGGTCAACGCCTTATCCTCTTTCTTGATCTTTTCCGGAAAGCACTTTACGGGCCTGTAATCGGCTACCGCCGCGGCCATGACAACAAGGGTGGACTGTGGAAAATACCTTACCGAGGCGTCGAATAACTCCGCCGCCGTAGATACCCTAACAAAGGTCACGCCTTTGGGTCTTTCAAGGTACGATGGGCCGCTTATGAGCACCACCTCGGCGCCCCTCCTTCTGGCCACCCTCGCCAGCGCGTACCCCATCCTCCCCGACGACGCGTTGGATACGAACCTTATGGGGTCTATCCGCTCCCTTGTGGCCCCTGCCGTGACAAGGACCTTTTCGCCCATGAGGTCCTTCTTGCTGAGCGCCTCCCTTGCGGCCTCTACTATGTCGGCTGGCTCGGCGAGCCTGCCCTCTCCCACGGCGCCGCAGGCAAGCTCCCCCTCGGCCGGCCCCACGAAGAGGTATCCAAGTCCCTTCAATTTTTCAACGTTACCCCGGACGATCGCGTTTTCCCACATCCCCGTATTCATTGAAGGGGCTATTAGTACCGGGACCGTCGCGGCGGCGAGGACGGTTGTAAGGGGGTCGTCGGCTATGCCCGATGAGGTCTTACCTATTATATTGGCCGTGGCAGGCGCCACTATGATAAGGTCGGACTTCTGAGCGAGCTCTATATGAGTTATATAGTCCGCGCCCCCGGCCTCGAATATGTCCGTAAAGACCTTTTGGCCCGCGAGTGTGGCGAGACTGAGTGGAGAGATAAACTCCGCCCCGGCGCGCGTCATAACGGGCAGGACCGAGGCCCCCTCCTTCACGAGCAGCCTTGTAAGCTCGAGGGCCTTGTACGCGGAAATCGCCCCTGATACGCCGAGCACTATCTTTTTATCCTTGAGTATCAATTAAACCCCCGTCTTAATAATGGGCTGCAAAAGGCTATCGAGACGCCCAGCCGCCGGCCCCGGCGATAAAGGGGTTGGAGCGTCTTTCGTCTCCCACCGTTGTTTCAGGGCCGTGCCCCGGAAAGACCCTGACCGCGTCGTCGAGGACAAGGATCTTTTTGTTTATGGAATTGAGGAGCTTGTCCATGGAGCCGCCCTCGAAGTCCGTCCTCCCCACGGAGCCCGCAAAGAGGGTGTCACCCGTAAAGAGGAGCATTTCGTCCCTCACATACAGGCAAACCCCGCCCTCTGTATGACCGGGCGTATGCAGGACCTCAAGGGTTATCTCTCCGGCTCTGAGCTCCATACCTTCTGTGAGGAGTATATCCGCCTGTGGTTGTCCCGGCGTCTTCACACCGAAGAACTCTCCGTGGCTCTCGGCCTCGGCCAAAAGCGCCGCGTCGGCCCCGTGTATGGCCAACGGGCAAGTGAAAAAATCCCTTAAGGCGCCGTCGGCCCCGACGTGGTCGAAGTGCCCGTGGGTATTGACAATATACTTTACCTTCAACCCTTCTGAGGCCACGGCCCTTTTTATCATATCCCCGTCCCCTCCGGGGTCTATTATAAAGGCCGCCCCGGACCCGTCCCACAATATATAACAGTTTACATCAAGGGGGCCGACCTGGAGGGTCTTCATCGATACAGCCATCTGTCATTACCTCGCCATGAATTTTCTGCGGGAGTTTATTTGGTTCAGGAGCTAATTTAAACAAAAATAACAGGGGGAGGGAAGTATTTTTATGCGTCTTATGAAAACCCCGGCGCCGGGCGCGCTGAAGGACCTCTTCTCATCTCTTCTGCCAGGTCCTTATCTTACCTGAATACTTTGAGATCAAATCCCTTGCCTGCTGCTCGGTGGAGGCCTCGGCCACAACATGGAAGTAGGGGTGGTCCTGGCTCGGATAGGCCGCCACCCAGTCCTTCTTGAAGTTTATCCTTATGCCGTCAAGGAGCAAAGTATCCTTGCCTCCGGAGTCCTCGGCGAGCATCCTCATAACAAGGCCCTTGTTCTCAAAAGGGCACGGGATCTTTTCCTTAAGGATTATGCTCGGCGGTATCTCCCTTATGAGCTTATGAAGGGTCGTCTTTTCCTTCGCGAGCATCTCTATAATCTTGGCTATGGCGTACATGCCGTCAAAGACGGGCTGAAAGCCGGGGAAGATGAACCCGCCCAGGGGCTCACCGACAAAGACGGCGCCGCTGTCGCTTGCGGCCTCCATCAGCCCCCTGGGGCTTGTCCTGGTCCTCTTTACATCGAAACCGTAGGTCTTCGCCATGCTGTCCACGGCCCTCGGTGAAGTTACCGGAACGGCTATCGTGCCCTTGATACCCGCCTTCTTCGCGCACTTCAGCGTAAGGAGCGTCACAAGGTTAAGCGCGGTATCGCCGTCTATAACCTCTCCCGTCTCGTCGACTATAAAGACCTTCTCACCTCCGGCGTCGAGGAGGAAACCGATATCAGCGTCAAGAGACCTTACAATGGTGGAGAGCTGTCTTACAGCCTTACTGAACTCCTCCTCGGTGCGCGTCGTCTTCGTGCCGTCAAGGTTGGCGTTCAGGGCTATAACATCGCAATTGAGACGGCCCAGTATGGCGGGGAATATGCGCGAGGAGCTTCCGTAGGAGTAGTCGAGTACGACCTTGAAACCGGCCTCCCTTACCGCCTCAACGTCAATGGCCGACATAAAACCGTTCTGGTAGTATTCGAAACCGTGTATGGGGAAGACCATCTCGCCCGTCTCCTCTATGGAGACGCGGCGGAAGTCCTCCCTGAAAAAGAGTTTTTCTATGTTTTTTTCAAATCCGGGATGGAGGTCGAGCCCCTTGTTGTCAAAGAACTTGAGATCGAGCAGCAGGGGGTCGAAGGGAGACCTTCTCGTATGGATGCCGCCGACCTCGTTACCACCCTTTGCGAGAAACCGGCACACCGGTATGGGCGTTACGCCGTAGTCATGTACGTTTACGCCCGTGGAGAGTATGCCCGTCATTACGGCCCTGTTTATCATCCTCGAATTCTTATGGGCGTCGCGGCTCGTGGAGACGGCCACACCCTTTTTAAGGGTCGCGCCGTAGGCGGCCCCCAACTTGGCGGCGAACTCGGGGCTCAATTCTATATTGGCGAGGCCAGTAACCCCGTAAGTGGAAAAAATGCTCTTGCTCCACTTCTGCCCCCATATAAGGCTTGAGGCGAGCGTGGCGTCTTCCTCAACGGTCTTGTGGGGCCAGACCTTGACATTGGCCTTTACAGTGGCGTTCCTGCCTATGCGGCAATGGTCGCTGACGATGCAACCCTCGGAAAGGTGCGCCCCGGCGCCTATTTCGGTATCGCCGGCAATGACGTTTTCCTGAACATAGGCCCCGCTTCCCACCCTTACATTATCCCAGATGACTGAATCTATAATAACAGCCCCCTCTCCGACTTCCGCGTTTGAGCCTATTATGGAGTTTGAAATCCTGGCGCCGGCCTCAATCTTGCACTCCCCGCCTATGACGACGCTGCCTTCGAAGGTTGATTTGTAATCTATCCTCGTACCCCCGCCAACCCACACACCCCCCTTATCTATCTCTTCACCGGGTATATTGACATGTACGTTACGGCTCAGTATATCGAGGTTCGCCTGCCTGTACTCCTCAAGGCTTCCCACATCCTTCCAGTAACCCTCGGCGATGTATCCGTAGATAGGTTTCTTCTTCTCCAGAAGAATGGGGAACAATTCCTTGCCGAAGTCGAACTCCCCCTCCTCGGGAACAAAATCAAGGATATCTTTCTCCAGGATATAGATGCCGGTGTTTATGGTGTCGCTGAAGACCTCTCCCCAGCCGGGCTTTTCAAGAAACCTCGTAATCCTGCCTCTCTTGTCGGTAATGACGATGCCGAAGGGCAGTGGGTTCTCCACCCTCGTCAATACGATAGTCGCCACCGATTTTCTCTTTTTATGGAACTCAACGGCCTTTTTAAGGTTTATGTCCGTCAACACGTCGCCGCTTATGACAAGGGTGGTTTCGGGCTTTTTATAACCCCTCATGGCGCTCGCCACGGCGCCTGCCGTTCCGAGGTCCACGGTGGCCGTTGTATAATCAATCTTCACGCCAAAGCGCGAACCATCGCCCAGGTGGTTCGAGATGACCTCGGGCTGGAAATAGAGAAGCCCTACAAGGTCTGTTATGGAATGTTTTTTAAGGAGTTCCACTATATGGTCGATAATCGGCCTGTCGACCATGGGGACCATGGGCTTGGGAAGGTTGTTGGTAAGAGGACGGAGCCTCGTGCCGAAACCGCCGGCCATTATTATACACTTCAAGGGATGCCTCCAGCGCTCTATTCCGGGCCTTTTTGGATAACGAGCCCGCTACGGAGATACCGGCCTTTATCCGGCGGGATTATCCCCGGCAAATCATTGGAATTTCGAAATTCCGGAATTTCGCAAAATTTTTACAGGAGTTGACGTTAGGATTTTATCAGCAAAAATTTACCCCGTCAAGACGGGTCTAAAATAAAACCTGTTTCTCCTTAAAAAAGCGTCTTTTAGAAAAATATTCTTGATTTCATTGGTTGCAAATGTTATATTAATGATATTAATATTTTCCCTTATAAAGAATAACTACAGGGAGTTTTAATGAGTTCATTCAAGAAAACCCTCATATTCGTAACAATTTTTACCTTCTTTATCCTCACCACCAGAGCTTTCGCCGACGAAACAATGGAGCACACCGTAAAGAGCGCCCTTTACGGGGGAGTAATCGGCGGGCTCGTCGGGGGCGCCGTAGTTCTCCTTACCGACAACCCCGGAGACCATCTTGCCTTCATACCCTCAGGGGCGGCTGTTGGAATTCTACTCGGCACCGCCTACGGCCTTGCCACGAGCGATGCCGTACGGGGCCGGGCCTTCGGGGAGATTGAAAACGGTGAATTCAGCCTCAGGATACCTTCCTTAAAATCCACGGAGACATTCGACAAAAAGACAAACAGATTAGAAGTAGTCAAGTCCGTTGACCTTTTAAGGGTCAGGTTTTAATCCTTCCGGAAAATTTTTATGCAAAGAGGCCGGCGTTTACCCCCGCATTTTATTAATGCGGGCCTTTTTTTGTTCTCTTGTCATAGGGTATTACAGGGGGTATTACAGGGGGTCTTACAGGGGTCTTTAGAAGGGTCTTACAAAGATCATGGCGGAAGGGGGAGGGAGTCGAACCCACCCATCCCCGTTAAGGCGACAACAAGTTTTGAAGACCTGCAGGGCCACCGGACCCTATCCCCTTCCACATCTGATGAGATTTTTTTAAAAAAGGACTCTTATGGCCGGCCTTGAGTCAGAACCAGCGCTCGAAAGAACAAAAAAAAGCGCTGTCTGGACAGCTTTTTTCCAATCCGCCGGTCTTTTAACTTCCCGGTTTCCCTTCCAGGCCTTTTTTCAGGATGATTATCACGATGTTTGGCCTCTTCGGACCGCCGCCACTACTTTGGCCGAAGTCCCTTTCGGACCGGGTGCCTCCAGACCTCTTTAGGTGGTTTATACGCACCCTGCGGATGGGTTTTACGTCAACCAGCGTTAGTCCAAACAGTGCTTTTCAAACCCTATCCCTACTTATAGTATATCATAATTCAGGAATCTTTCAAGGGCGTGATCCCGGCATAACTATTTGATTTTTATAATTTTTATGGCGGCGGGAATAAACAAGGGCATATAAGGCCTTGAAGAAGAAGCTCTTTTATAAAGTGGCAACCCAGAGAAGCGGTTCAGGCTTCCGGCTTCGCGAATTGCGGTCGGCTTGCACACCCCGCTCCGGAAGGGCCCCTCCTTGAGCGATATACATTATCTTCCCAACAACCTCACATACCCTTCAATTATATAATACTATCTTTTTGTCCAGTTGTCCACGGGCCTTAATTAAAGAAACCGGCTACGCCTCGGGCCGGCAATCGCCGGAAACCCTCTTTCAACCTGTTTCTACTCAGGCCTCGTCTTCCATCTCCTGTGGACCCAGAACCATTGGCCCGGTTCCTTTCTTATCATATCCTCTATGACCTTTGTGCACCTCCGGGTATTTTCAAGCGCGTCCCCTTCTCTATCCCCCGTACTTGCAAGCGTAATCTCCGGGCCGACGATAATCCTGTGTTTCTTCCCTTCCCTTATGATAAAGGTCGGTACAACGGCGGCGCCGCTCACCGCCGCGACCATGGCCGGCCCCTTGTTGGTGCAGGCCAAGGTGCCGAAAAAATCGACGAAGACCCCTTCGTTCTCCGCCACGTTCTGGTCAAGGAGTATCCCCGCTATGCCGTTATTTGACAGTACCCTCAAGAGCCTTCTCATGGCCCTCCCCTTTGAGACCATCCTGTTGCCGGGCCGCGTCCTCACCCAGTCCACGAACCTCTCGAAGAGGGGGCTGTCCAGCTCCCTTATGACCACGTCAACGGGATAACCCATGAGAGCGTACCACGCGGCCATAAGCTCCCAGTTCCCCATATGGGCGGTAAAGAGGATAACGCCTTTTTTTTTAGCGAGGGCGCCGTCGAGATTTTCAAGCCCCTCGCACTCCACATAGCCGGGAAAATCGTCTCTCTTAAGCCAGGGTATCCTCATGAATTCAAGGAGCGTTATCCCCAAATTCTCAAAGACTTTTTGCGCAGTCCCTTTAATATCCCCGGCGGTAAGGCTTTCTCCGTAGGCGTTCCTTAAATTTTCCAATGCGATATTTCTATGCTTTTTATCGAGGAGAAAGGCGAGGCGGCCGAGAAATTTTCCCGCCGGGACGACGATACTCAAGGGCAGGTGTCCTATTATGAAGGCTGTTATTTTCAGGAGAAAAAAAATCATTTTTTCTATTCCGCCGGGAAGTAACGGGTCTTTTGGTTAAAGGCGGCGCAAATTAAAAACAAAGAGGTCATTACCTCCCCTCTAAAAGGGGGGCCATGACCCTTTCAAGGGCCGCCGGATCTTCCATAACGGCTTCTATTGAGAGGGCGTAAACCGTTAGCCCCTTCGCCTTCTTTAAAAGCCCTTCGAGCTTTACTCCGTCCTTCTCAGTTGTGATAACGGCCTGTGCGCCCGTGGAGGTGAACGTCTTTTTTATATCATCAACATCACCCGGCATGTAAGTATGATGGTCGGGGTACAAAAGCGTGGAGGCGACCCCAACGCCGAGCCCCTTGAGGGTCTTTAAAAATCCCTCCGGCCTCGCTATACCGGCCACGGCGAGGACCTTTTTGCCCTTGAACTCCCCGGGGCTCAAAATATTTTTTTTTATTATGTCGATAAGGCCGACAGGGTTATAACAAAAACCGAGGACCGGTTTCCCATATCTCCTGATTATTGCGCTCTCTCTTTTACTCAAGGGCCCGCCTTTCACCATGACGAGGTCCGCCCTTTTTATCCCTTCAAGGGGCTCTCTCAACGGCCCCATGGGAAGGAGCCTCATATTCCCGAAGCCGGCCCCGGAGTCGACGAGGAGTATGTTAAGGTCTCTAAAGAGCCTTATGTGCTGATAACCGTCGTCGAGTATAATAAACCGGGCGGCGAAATTCTTTACGCAAAAAAGGGCGGCCTTTACCCGGTCCGCCCCCACGACAACGGGCACCCCCTTTAAGAGCCTCGCCATGAGGTACGGCTCGTCTCCGGCCCGGGCGGGGCCGAGCAACACCTTCTCACCGTCAGATACTGCGCTTACCCCCCTGGCCGTCCCCTTATAGCCCCTGCTCACGACGACGACCTTCTCGCCCTTTCCCCTCAAAAACCGCGCGAGCAATATCGCCATGGGCGTCTTGCCGCTCCCTCCGGCCGTGAGATTACCAACGGAGATTATGGCAGCGGGGACCTTTTCTTGCTTCAAGAGCCCGGTCCGGTACATGGCGAGCTTCAATCCCACACCGGCCCCGTACAAAAGGGAAAGGGGATAAAGGAAGCCCCCGATAGCGCCGCAGCTTTCCATATTAATCCACTTTTCAAATTTTTTTCTCATTTTTACCTTGCCGCCTGTAAAACCTGAAAAACACGAGGGGACTCCTTCAGACAATAGGTATCAACGCAAAAGGCCGTCTATAATCTTCAGGGTCTTATCCACCGCCCCCCTGTTCCTGTCGACAACCCTTTTCGCGCCCAAACCTGTATTTAACCTCAAATCCTCATCGGTTAAAAGCCTTTTAAGGACGGCTGAAAGCTCGCCGCCGTCGCTGACCCTTATCCCGCCCCCTTCCACCTCGAGCATCTCGGCCATGGAGAGATAAGTCGAAAGAAATGGGCCGTAGAGAACGGGCTTTCCGTACGCCGCGGGCTCGAGGAGGTTATGCCCGCCCACGCCCTTTACGAGGCTTCCGCCCACAAAGGCTATGTCGGAGAGGGAGTAGACTGCCATGAGCTCCCCTATGGTGTCGAGGAGCGTTACTTCGCCGCCCCCGCCCCCTCCGGAGCTGCGCCTTGAATAAGCCATACCCGTGCCTTTAATGAGCGCCTCCACCTCGGAGAACCTCTCGGGGTGCCTCGGGGCGATAACGAGCTTGACACCCTTGAATTCCTTCAGAAGTTTTTTAAAAAGGGTCAAAAAAATCTCTTCTTCACCGGCGTGCGTGCTTCCGGCCACAACTACCCTGTCGCGCCCTGAAATATCCAGCGCCTCTTTCAGCGAACCCACCGTCTTTTTATCCAACTCCGCGTTAAGGTCGAATTTCATGTTGCCCGTCAGCACCCCCCTGTCTTTTCCCACTCCCAGCGACAGCGCCCTCTCAAGGTCGCCTTCAGTCCTCGCGCAAAAACACGTCACCTCCGCGAAGACGGAACGGAAAAAACTCTTCAGCCTCAAAAACCTCTTGAACGATCTCTCCGAGATGGTCCCGTTGACGACGACTATGGGTATGGAAAGGGAGTGAAGGGTATGATAAAAATTTGGCCAGACCTCTTTTTCAACGACGATGAAGATCCGGGGGCTGACTTTTTTTATTGCCCTTTTAACGGCCCACGAAAAGTCCAACGGGAAGTAGGCGAGGGCGTCATAAAGGCCCGCCCCCTCTTTTTCCGCCACCCTCTGGCCCGTAAGCGTTGTAGTCGTAAAGAATATCCGCGCCCCGGGGTGCGCCTTCCTGAGCCCTTTAAGGAGCGCCGTCGCCGCCTTTGTCTCTCCCACTGACACGGCGTGAACCCATATGACTGGCCCCCCGCCCCCCCCGGACAATTTCTTTATCTTTCCGGCGTCTATAAAACCGAACCTCTCGGCCGCCCCCTCCCTGTACTTGTCCGTCGTGAACCTCTTCACGAGATAATAGGGGAGCGTGGCCATAAAGGCGCCGTGTATGAGGATGTCATAAAGGAGATAATTCATTTAACGGAAGATAGACGAAAAAAGGCCGGAGGTCCCGCCGCGTAAAAACTTAAAGGGCTTCAGTCCTTAAAGCGAAGGACGGCGGCGGGTGAAGCTGATATTATCTTTCAGCGAGGGCGTCGGCCTCGTCGGTTATATTGTTGAGGATTGTTTCGAGCCTGGCCCGCTCCCTTTCCATCTCATCGGGGCTGAGCCTGCCCTTTATATAAAGCGTCTCGCCGCAGACAAAGACGCCTCTTGAAAAGGGACGTGGTATTATAAAGGAATCCCAGCTGCCAAAAATTTTTTTTTTGACGCCGCGAAGGTCATGGGTACTATGGGAAAGCCCGTCTTTGAGGCGAGCTGCACGACGCCGGTTTGAGCCCTGCGTGCCGGCCCCTGTGGGCCGTCTGGCGTTATGGCGAGGTCGCCCCCGCTCCTGGCCGCCCTGATAAGACCCTTGAAGCCCCCGAACCACCCGCGCGTGGAAGAGCCCCTTACTGAAGAGATATTGAAGCGCTTCACAGTCCTCGCGATGAGCTCCCCGTCGCGGTGCTGGCTCACCAGTATGGTAACGCCCTTTTTGCCTAAGTAGCCCAGCGGCATCATGAAGAGGCGGCCGTGCCAGAAGGCGAGGATGTGGTTCTTCCCTTCCCCGACAAGCCTCCTGTAATCTTCGCAGTTGACGTACTCGATGCGCATGGTAAGGGCGATGACCCTTATCATCATGGCGGCGAGGGGAGGCCCCAGCGCGAGACCTATACCGTTTAAAAGTTTTTTTATCATTCTTTCAAAAAACCCTTCCACAAATAAAAATTTTCACGCCCCATATCAACGGAACTGCATGGAATAGAGCCTTGAATATTCTCCGCCGCTGTCAAGGAGGTCCTCGTGGCGCCCCATCTCCTTTATCCTGCCACCGGAGAGCACTATGATGCGCCCCGCGTTCCTTACGGTTGAAAGCCTGTGGGCGATTACAAAGGTGGTCTTACCCTCCATAAGGTTCTCGATCCCTTCCTGTACCTCTATCTCCGACTCCGTATCGAGTGAACTCGTGGCCTCGTCAAGGATAAGAAGAGGCGCGTTCTTCAGCATGGCCCTGGCGATGGAAAGCCTCTGGCGCTCGCCTCCCGATAGCCTCACCCCGGACTCGCCTATTACCGTATCGTAGCCGTCGGGAAGCCTCTTTATAAACCCGTGGGCATTGGCGGCTTTCGCCGCGTTTATTACCTCCTCGTCGCTTCTCTCCTTATCGCCGTAGGCTATATTGCCCTTAATAGTATCGTTAAAGAGAATTATCTGCTGCGAGACGATGGCTGTCAGGGAGCGCAGGCTCCTCAAGGTAATCTCGCGTATGTCCCTTCCGTCTATGAGTATCGCGCCCTCCTGAACGTCATAGAACCTTGGAATGAGGTTTACGAAGGTCGTCTTTCCGGCGCCGCTGCTACCCACTATGGCCACCACCTCGCCCTTTTTTACCGTCAAATCTATGTCCTTTAAGACCCACTGGCCGCCGTACCTGAAAGATACGCCCTTGAAGGCTACGGACTCTTTCACCCCGTCAACCTCTATCGCCCCCTCGGCCTTCTCCCCCTCCATGTCAAGGAGGTCGAATATCCTTACAGCGGCGGCAAGCCCGCTCTGTATGTTCAGGTTCACCCCGTTAAGGGCCTTTACAGGCTGGTAGAACATGAGTACGGCGGCGAAAAAAGAGATGAACGCCTCGGGCCTCAAGGTCCCGTTTCCTATCCTGAAAGCCGCGTACCATATGGTAAGGGCGAAACCCACCGCCCCGAAGGTTTCCATAAGGGGCGAGGAGATGCTCCTGACCTTTATGGACTTGAGCCTGTAACGCGTAAATTTTTCGTTCTCATCACTGAACCTCTTCACCTCATAATCCTGCATGCCGAAGGCCTTTACTATCCTCACCCCCCTTATCGCCTCATTCAAGAGCGCCATCATTGAGCCCATAATCTCCTGGCCCCTCGTGGATACCCTCTTCATCTTCTTGCCGAACCTCCTCATCGGGTAAAAACAGAGCGGCAGCGCAACCGAAGCGGCAAGGGCCAGCTTCCAATCCAGGGCGACGATCACCGCGGCGAGGACGATGAGCGTGAGCCCCTGCTTAAGGAGCGTGGTCAGGGTATCGGAGGTTGCCATCTGCAGGAGGTTCACGTCGTTGGTGAGCCTCGAGACGAGAACTCCCGTGGAAGTGTCGCTGAAGAACTTTACGGGCATGGCGAGAACATTCTCATATAGATTTTTCCTTATGTCTCTCACGACGCCGAGGCCGACGTAACCCATGAAGTAAGTCTGACCGAAAGAGCTCACACCCTTGACCACGGCGACGACCATTATGGCGAGGGGTATGGAGAGAAGCATCTTATCCCTTGGGATTGTAAAGAGATCGAAGGGTATTATCTTTATGCCCTCGCCGCTCCCGCCACTGAAGAGGAACTGCATGACAGGCCCGATAAGATATGCCATGGCGCCGTTGGTGAGGGCGAAGAGGAACATGCATAAGAGGGCGACGGCAAAAGTAATTTTATAGGGCAAAAGGAGTTTTAATACCCTTAAATAAGTTTTCATTTTTATTTACCCGAACCTGTTTTCTTCAAATTCCCCTGCCCTTGATTTCCAGCTCCCGTGGCGCGGCCGTTTAAAAAATCCTTTACGAGATAACCGCGGCGACCGCCCTCGCGGCCCGCTTTGAAGCGCCGCTGCCGAGCCGGTCCCTTATCTCTTTAAAGCCATTTATTATATCATCTCTCTTCTTAAAATCTTTCAATATATCGAGTACGGCGACTGAGATCTTTTCCGCCGTCGCGTCATTCTGTATAAGCTCATCCACCACCCTCCTGCCGGCTATGATATTGGGAAGCCCTACGTCCTCCACCTCAACGAGGGCCCTGGCCACGCCGTGACTGAGCCGTGACATGCGGTAAATTATAACCATGGGCGTGCCTATAAGGGCTGTCTCAAGGGTAGCCGTCCCCGAGGCGACAACGGCCGCTTTAGAGGCCCTGAGGGCCTCGTACATCATACCATGGACGACCTTCGCCTTAATAGAAGCCCCTTTTAAAAAACCCTCGAAGAGGCCTGTGTCGATACTGCCGGCCGCGGGGATTAAAAACTCAACACCCCCGTCCATCCCTTTTTCAATAAGGGCCGCGGCCTCGATCATCGTGGGGAGATGCCTCTTTACCTCCGCCGTTCTGCTTCCGGGAAGAAGAGAGACGACGGTCGTCTTTTCTCCGAGGCTGAGGGCGCTACGGGCCTCGGAAGGCGTAAGGGCGCAGCGGACCACGTCACCGAGGGGATGGCCCACATACTCCACGTCCACCCCGGCCTCCCTGTAAAGAGCCGCCTCAAAGGGCAGCACGACGAGCATCCTGTCCACAAGGCGGGCTATCTTTTTAATCCTGCCCTTTCTCCAGGCCCATACCTGGGGGCTTACGTAATATATGACGGGCACACCGTGGCTCTTGGCCGCACTCGCCAGCCTCAGGTTGAAGTCGGGGAAATCTATAAATACGGCGGCGTCGAACCTTTCGCCGGCAAGTTGCCTTTTGAGTCTCTTAAGGTGGCCCAGTATCTTCGGGGTCTTCTCAAGGACCTCCACTATCCCCACAACGGAGACCTCTTTTGAGTCAAGGCCTACAAGGCCGGCCTCCCTCATCCGAACCCCGCCCATACCCTTAATGGTGATGTCGGGGATTATCTTTTTAAGCTCCCTTATAAGCGATGCGCCGTGAAGGTCACCCGATTCCTCACCGCTTATCATAAATATTTTTTTAGGCATAAAAGATGGTCCGCGCCGGCCCGTGCGAAGCTTCACCTGAGGCGGCCGCCGGAGGAAAGCGCCTGAAACCGTTTTCCATATATAGATGTTGGTTAAAAAGCGTCCTTATGCGCCGGAAAGAGAACCCATTTCAGCGTTAAAACGCTCCATGGAAGCGTTTACGGACCGCTGAACCCTCTCGGCCACATCGAGGGCCTTTTTCCCCACGCTTCCGCTGACAAGGGGAGCGGCGCCCGAGGCCGAGCTCTTCAGGAATGACCTTACCTCTTCAAGGAGCGCGTCCCCCTTTACAATATCGAGTTCTTCGGCAACCATTTTTTTTATGCCGCCCGCCCCGTCGTGCTCCGCCCTTGTAATGGAGATATGCTGGCGGGCGTAATCTATGGTGATGAAAGAGTCCCGCTGAAAGAGCCTTGTCTTCCTCACGCTTTCTTCCGAGACCCTCGACGCCGTAACATTTGCCACACAGCCGTTGGAAAACCTGAGCCTGGCGTTGGCCACATCAACTGTATCCGTTATTACGGGTATGCCCATCGCTTTTACGTCCACCACGTCGGCCCGGACAAGGTTCATGATAATGTCGATGTCGTGGATCATCAAATCGAGTATCACGTCTATATCCACACTCCTGCCCGGGAAGGGCGAGAGCCTGTCGGCCTCTATGAAGATGGGATCAACAACCCTGCCCTCGAGGGCCGTAACAGCGGGGTTGAACCTTTCGAGGTGACCGACCTGAAGTACGGCGCCTGTCCTTTCGGCCTCTTTTACGAGCCTGTCGGCCTCCGCCGGGTTCATGGCAATGGGCTTTTCTATGAGGCAATCCACGCCTCTTGATAGGAAATCAAGGCCCACCATCAAGTGGCTCTCCGTCGGGGTGGCGATGGTCACGGCGTCGACGAGGCCGAAGAGGTCCGAATAATCCCCGTAGGCCTTTGAGTTCGTCTTCAGCGCCACATCGGCGGCCCTTTCGGAGGAAAGGTCAACTACGCCTACAAGTTCGGCCTCTTCAAGGACAGAGTATTTCTCGGCATGAAAACGCCCGAGATGGCCGACCCCGACCACACCGGCCCTAATCTTTTTCATCGTGGCCGTCACCCTTTCTCTTCGTCCTTGCCCTGGTAATACCCCTTCTCGATTGCCTTATAAAATCGAGAAACCTCCCGGCATGCACGGAATGGGGCATTTCTTTTCTGAGCCTTTCCGAGGCCTCCTGGATATTAAGCGCGGATTTGAATATTATATTGTAAGCCTGTTTTATATCCTCTATGTCGTCGCGGGAAAAACCCTTTCTGCTGAGCCCCACCTTGTTAAGCCCGTAGAGCCTCGCCCTATTTCCCACGGCCATCACATAGGGCGGTATGTCTTTACTTACGGCGGAGGCCCCGCCTATGATGCAATGGCTGCCTATGCGGACATACTGGTGCACGGCCACGAGCCCGCCCACTATGGCGTGGTCCTCTATGGTCACGTGTCCGGCGAGCGTGGCCGCGTTGGCCATAATGATGTTGTTGCCGAGGCGGCAGTCGTGCGCCACATGGACATAGTTCATAAACATGTTGTTATCGCCGCTAACGGTCTTACGCGTCTCCTTTGTGGTGGCCCTGTGTATAGTCACAAACTCCCTGATAATATTGTTATCCCCCATAATAACCTCGGTCTTTTCCCCCCTGTACCCTATGTCCTGCGGAGGAGCTCCGACGGAAGCGAACTGGAAGACAGAGCATCCGGCCCCGAGCGTGGTCCAGTCATCTATAACGACGTGGGACGCTATCCTCGTATCCCTGCCTATCTTCACCCCCTCGCCTATAACCGTATAGGGGCCGACTACCACCCCGGTATCGAGTTCGGCGGTAGGGTGGACCGACGCGGTGGGGTCGATACGGACCTCTGTTATCCTTCCGGCGATATTGCTCATCTCTTCATACCTCTTACGTTTTATGTTTTTTTGCCTGCGTTAATAATTAAGGAGAAAAACCTCAAGGGTCACTTATCTTTTATCGTCGCCATGAGTTCGGCCTCAGCCGCCACTTCGCCGCCTACACCGGCCGTACACTTAAAGACCCATATGGGCCCCCTCCTCCTGGTCACATTCACCGTAATATCGAGCGTGTCGCCGGGCATCACAGGGCGCCTGAACCTCGCCGAGTCAATGCCCATAAAATAAACGACCTGGTTGTTCACCCCCGCGCTCTTGAATGCGAGCACGCCGCCCACCTGCGCCATGGCCTCTATGATCAGAACGCCCGGCATAATGGGATGGTCGGGGAAATGCCCCTGGAAAAACGGCTCGTTTATCGTCACGTTTTTAAGCCCCCTGGCCATCTTCCCCTTTTCCAGTTCCACAATCCTGTCCACGAGGAGAAAGGGGTATCGGTGGGGGAGTATGGCCTGTATCTCATTAATATCTATCATGGCCTCTCCTTTTTATATGTGACATAAATCTAAAGCGCCTTATACGAAAAAACTCATGGACTCTTCCGCTCTTTTTCCTCCAGCCCATTTAAAATCTTTTCCAGCTCTTCTATCTTCTTTTTTATCTCAGGGAGCTTGGCGTAGAGGTTCTGGGCCTTTAGCCACCTCCTGTGCTCTATGGCCGGTATGCCGGAAAAGGCCGAGACGTCGGGCACGTCGTGGACCACGCCGGACTTTGCCCCCACGAGAGAGCCGTCCCCTATCTTTATATGCCCCGCCACTCCCACCTGCCCGCCGAACTGGACCCCGCTCCCTATAGTCGTAGAGCCCGCGATGCCGGTCTGGGCGGCTATAACGGTATTCTCTCCTATCGTGACGTTATGGGCGACCTGTACAAGGTTGTCTATCTTTGTGCCGCGACCCACCACCGTCTCGCCGAGGGTAGCCCTGTCGATGGTAGCGCATGCCCCGATCTCAACATCGTCGGAGACCCTCGCTATGCCCGTCTGGGGAATTTTGCGATAGGCGTCGCCTTCTCTCGCGTAGCCGAAGCCGTCGCTCCCTATGACCGCGTTACAATGGACTATAACCCTCCTGCCCACCACGCACTTCTCCCTTACCGCCGCTCCCGCATGGATAACCGTATCCTCCCCTATACTGGCCCCCCTTCCCACATAAACGCCGGGGTATAAGACAACCCTGTCGCCTACCTGCGCCCCATCTTCCACCACCGCGAAGGCCTGTATCGAGACGCCTTCTCCGATAACGGCCCCGGGGTGCACAGCGGCCTTCGAGTCTATTCCCGGCGCCGGGCGAAAGGGCGGCCGGAAAATCCCTATGACACCGGCGAAGGCGAGGGGCGGGTTGGTGACGAGGATGAGGTTCAAACCCGCGCCGGCCTTTCGAAAGAGCCCGCTATCCTTCACTATCACAGCCGATGCCTTTGTCGCCGCCAGAAGTTTCAAACCCCGTCTGTCCGATACGAATGTGACGTCACCCTCCAGGGCCCCCTCCAAAGAGGCCACGCCTGAGATTACCTGAGAGCCGTCTCCGGAGAAAACGCCCCCCAGGAGTCCGGCCAATTCCTTAACGCTCTTTTTTACCGGCCCTTCACTCGCCACGTTCCCTGAACCTTTTATTGTATGTCTTTATAACTTCTTCGGTAAGGTCCGCTTCAGGTGGTCCGTAAAGAAGCCCGCCCGTCGACTTTTCAAAGACAAAGGCATACCCCTTGTCTTTCGCCAGCCCTCTCACCACATCCCTCAGTTCATCTATTATCCTTGACTCTTTTTCACGTTTTATCTTGTTCAACTTGTCGTTGGACGCCATGAACTGCTTCTGGAAGTCCTTGCTCTGTTCGTTGAAGTCCTTCTCCTTTGCCCTGAGCGTGTCCTTGTTCCAGACATTCTTTTTCTTCTCTATCTCTTCCTTGAATTTCTTTAGTTTCTCCTGCTTGACGTCCAGCTCTTTTTCCAGCTTATCCGCCTCTTTCTTGAGCGACTCCTTTGCGCTGACCCCCGCCTCGCACACGTTAAGCGCCTTTTGCAAATCCGCATAGGCTATCTTAACTTCTCCTGCGGCGGCGGGAAGGGTTAAGAGAAAAAAGGCCAGCAAGGCCATCGCGAGAAATTTTACCTGTCTCATGTTTCGACTCCTTTTTTTATGGTTGCTTCTTCGTTTTGGTCTTGAACGCATGCCCGGCGTTACTAAATAATAACCCCTCGGGGCCGCATAAGGCAAACCCCTTTTTTTCTCTCAACGGCCGGGCTAAAAGGCGCTGCCTATGGTGAAGTCCCACTGGGTGCTCTTTTCGTCGTCACGCCTGTCCAGGTTCACGCCGAACTCTATCCTCAAGGGGCCTACCGGCGAGTACCATCTGACCCCAAACCCGGCCGCCTTCCTCAAATCGGCGAGGTCTATACGCCCTTTATAGGCGTTGCCCGCGTCGAAGAAAATCAGCCCCCTCAGTTTCTGCTCTCTCACGAGGGGGAAGACAAACTCCAGGTTTGCCTGTATCATGGAATTTCCGCCTATGAGGTCCCCCGTGTCCGGGTCTTTAGGGCTTATGGTCCTCGTATCAAAACCCCTTATTGAATTTATCCCCCCGAGAAAATACCTCTCATAGATGGGCGGTTCCCTGCCGCCGTAACCCTGTAAATAACCAACGGCCCCGCGCATGGAAAAGGTGGTGTCCCAGGGCAAAGGAAAGTATTTGACGGCGTCCAGTTCGTTTTTAATCATAAAGATAGTCCCGCCGAGGAAGCCTCCGGCGAACTTTGACGAGTATGTTATAACAGAGCCGTGTCTGGGGAAAAAGGCGTCGTCGCGGCTGTCTCTCTTCACAGTGAACTTTATGCTGCTCTCGGTGTTAAAACCCTGCTGATCCTTTATAACGGTTGAGGCGTTTTCATCCACGTCAAAGACATTTACCTCCTCCAGGGTATAGGCGAGGAAACCTTTTGTATATTTCTCCACGAGGGGAAAACCGAACCTCACGTCAAAACCCTTCTTCCTCGTAGTAAAATCCTGGAACTCGTTTTCCGTATTATATATATCAAAACCGGCTGAGATGGGTTTGTCGAAAAGCCAGGGCTGGGTAAAACCGAGGATAAAGCGCGAGGAGCTTGAGCTTACCGTCCCGGAGAGATCGAGACTTATACCGGTGCCCATAAAATTCGACTGCGAAATGGAGGCCGTGCCGATGAGGTTATCAACAGAGGAGTACCCTATTCCCGCGGAGATGGACCCCGTGGGCCTCTCCTTGACCGACACATTCAGATCGATCCTGTCGGGTGCCCCGGCCCGTGTCTGGCGTATGCTCACGTCGTCGAAATAACCGAGCCTCTTCAGATTGCCCCTGCTGCTTTTTATGGCCGAAGAGGAGTAGAGCTTCTCCTCCTCGATTTCGAGTTGTCTCCTTATGACCTTGTCGCGCGTCCTTGTGTTACCGGCGATGTTTATCTTCTCTATATAAACGAGTTCGTTCTTCTTGATGTCGAAGGTAATGTCAACCGTTTTGGTTTCGGAGTGCACCGCCGTGAGGGGCTTTATATCCGCATAGGCGTAGCCCTTGTCACCGTACACGTCACCGATGGTGTCGAGGTCCCTTGTAAGTTTCGCCCTGCTGAAGGTCTCGCCCTTTTTTATCTTCAGTTTCTCCAGGAGGTCTTTTTTCGTCCCCAGGATGTCCCCGTCTATGTCAATATCACCGAAGGCGTATTGCTCCCCCTCTTTAAGCGCTATTGTTATGTAAAACCACCTTTTATCCTTTCCAAGCAGAACCCTGTGGTCAAGGATCTCCACGTTTATATAACCGTTATCATAATATTTTCCGAGGACGAGGGCCAGGTCGTTCTGAAACTGGAATTCGTCAAACCTGTCGGACTGCGTAATAATGGAAAAAAGCCACGTCCTCTTGGTGTTCATCACACCCCTGAGCTTTCTGTCGCTGAAGGCCTTGTTGCCTATAAAGGTTATCCTCTTGACCTTGACCTCGTCCCCCTCCTTTATATTGAATATTACGGTGGCCTCAAGACCGTCTGATTTTATCTCCGGGGTGACCTCTGCGAGATAAAAACCCTCACTGGCGTAAACGGCCTTTATCCTCTCCGTATTTTCCCCCACGGCGGCGCGATCGAGTACGGCGCTCTCCTTTATGGTGACGGCGTCCATTATCTTCTGCCGGTCCACCTCCTTGTTGCCCTTTAAGATAATATTTTTAACGAATGGCCGCTCTTTAACATTGAAAGTCAGGACCTTGCCCGAGGCCGTGGCCGAAAGGTCGACGGAGATGTCCTCGAAGTACCCCATGCCGTAAAGGGTGCGTATGTCGTCTTTAACATTATCCGGCGAAAAGGGCTCTCCCTCCCTTGAGGTGAGTTTCTTCTTTATCGCCGCCGTGTCAACCCTCCTGTTGCCCGAGACCTCCACCCTTTCAACGATGCCTTTTTTGACCACGGGCTTTTCTTTAAGGGCGGAGCCCAACTTTTCGTAAAGGGACGTGGACGCGTCCCTTATCATACCCAAAAGGACAGGTAGAGACGGCGCCGACTTGGTGTAAAATACGACGGTACTGCGCCCCTTGATATCAAAGGCCCTTAAGTCCAAATTCAACTTCGCGCCGAGCCTTGTAACGGAGCCGAATACCGCGAAGTCCGCGGGCACGCTTTTTGAGATATCAATGGCCGCCTTTTCGTCATACCCCGTGGATTTGCCCTTTAAGACGAGTTCCTTGATCTTTTCAATACCTACAATATCAGCGCCCTCGGTCTTGAGACCCGTCGCCAACGCGTCCATGAGCGCCCTTCTTTCGCCGGAGATATCGGCCCCGGCGTGCATGTCAAAAGGGAGTATAATAACCTTTATGCGCGAACCACCGGCCCCGGCCCTACCCTGGCAAAAGAGCACCAGCAAAAAAATAATCAGAGCAACTCTTCTAAATCTCAAAGTCTTTCGGCGCCCCTTTCCAAGTCGCTTTTAGCAGTCCCTTCAATCCTTCCGTCCACCATCTCGAGCCTTTGAGACATCCTTACGGCAAGGGCTTCGTTATGGGTCACAACCACAAGGGCCGTGCCTCTCGTTCTGTTCAAGGTCAACAGGACGTCGAAGACCTCGGCGGCCGTTTTTGTGTCGAGGTTGCCCGTAGGCTCGTCTGCGAGCACAACCTCGGGGCACTGTATGAGCGCGCGCACTATGGCGACCCTCTGCTGTTCACCGCCCGAAAGTTCCCCGGGCTTATGGCCGAACCTGTCTTTAAGGCCCACCTCTTCAAGGAGCTCCCCGGCCCTTTTTCCCGCCTCGCCCGCGCCCGAGCCGCCTATAAGGGCCGGCAGCATCACGTTCTCAAGGGCCGTGAATTCGGGCAGCAGATGGTGAAACTGGAAGACAAAACCCACAAACCTGTTCCTGAAAGCGGCCAGCGCCCTGTCATCGAGGCCTGTTATAAGTTTATCGCGGTAGAAGACCTCGCCTCTCGTGGGTCTGTCGAGGGCCCCCATAACATTTAAGAGCGTGGATTTGCCCACGCCCGAGGAGCCGACGATGGCGACAGTCTCGCCCGAGACGACCTTAAGGTCCACCCCATTAAGGACCTCCACGCTGTCGCCGGACTTGCCGTAACTCTTATAGATGTCTTTTACCGTAATGAGGTCCATCCAATAAGTCCTGAAAAAAGCGCGTCAAAAGATTTACTCATACCTCAGGCTCTCCGCCGGGTCGAGCTTTGAAGCCTGCCACGAGGGATAGACGGTCGCTAAAAAACTTATCCCAAGCGAAAGCGCCACGATTACCAACACCATCAAAGGCTCCACCTTGGACGGCAGCTTGTCTATGTAATATACGCTCGGAGGCAGTACCTTGAAGTGGAAGGCGCCTTCGATAAGGCCCACTATCGCCTCGAGGTTCAACGAGACGAGAACGCCGGCCACGGCGCCCAGAAAAGTGCCCGTTATCCCTATTACGGCGCCCTCGACCATGAATATCTTCATTATGCCGCCCGAGGTGGCCCCCAGGCTTTTGAGTATGGCTATGTCTTTGTTCTTTTCCATGACCACCATGATAAGGGTGCTTATGATATTCAGGGCCGCCACAAGGATTATAAGGGTAAGGATTATAAACATGGTCACCTTCTCGAGTTTCAGAGCCGAGAAGAGGTTTCTGTTCATATCCTTCCATGTCCGCGTCCAGTAGTTTCCCTTGAGCTCCACCATTATCCTGTCGGCCACCCTGTCGGCGTCGTAGATATCTTTCACCCTCACCTCGATGCCCGTTACCGTATCGCCGAGCCTGAAAAACTTCTGGGCGGCGGAGATGGACATAAAGGCGAGCGAGGAGTCGTACTCATACATGCCTATCTCGAATATACCCGCCACCCTGTAGGCGGCCATCCTCGGCATGGGCCCCGCGGGGGTCATGGTGCCCGTGGGAGATATGACGTTGATGCGGTCCCCGACGCCCGCCGATATCCTCCTGGCGAGTTCCCTTCCTATAACCACGCCGCCAAGCCCCCTGTCCTTACCCTTTTCAGGGACCTCATCGAGCCCCTTTATGGAGCCCTCCACAACCTTTTCAGGCAGGACCGTAACCGTTCCGGCCGTAGCGACATCGAGCCCCCTTACAACCGCGCCCACGGCAGAGGACCTCGAAGAGAGCATGGCCTGACTGTATGTAAAAGGGCTTACCCCCTCGACCCCCTCGACGCCTCTCACCTTTTCGGTAACCCTGTCGTAGTCCCCTATACCGCCGCCGGGGCTGGTGACGACGACATGGGCGTTCAAGCCGAGGATCTTGCTCTTCAGCGTATCCTCAAAACCGCTCATCACGGACAGAACGATAATGAGCGCCATAACGCCCACCGTGATGCCGAGTATGGAAATAAACGATATTATGGATACGAAGGTCTGTTTTCTCTTGGCCTTCAGGTATCTGAGCCCTATAAAAAACTCATAAGACATTTTTAATGCAAACCATGAAAGAGTTCTCTCTCAATATTCAGCCAACTTGATTAAAAACAAAGCCCCCCGGGGGAAACATAATTTTTTACGCATACCATAAAAAGATGAAAAAAGGGCGGCCCTAACTAAGCCCCTGAAAATATCTCCTTAAATCTCCCGGAAAATCAGGAACTCCTCAAGAGGGGGAAGAGGATAACGTCGCGTATTGACGGTGAATCGGTAAGGAGCATAACGAGCCTGTCTATTCCTATCCCCTCGCCCGCCGTGGGAGGCATTCCGTACTCAAGGGCCCTCAGGAAATCCTCGTCCATGGGGTGGGCCTCCTGGTCTCCGGCCCTTCGTTCCTCGACCTGCTTTAAAAACCTCTCCCTCTGGTCAACGGGGTCGTTCAACTCGGAAAAGGCGTTGGCTATTTCCTTGCCCCTGACAAGGAGTTCGAACCTGTCCACAACGCTACAGTCGGTGTCGTTCTTCCTGGCGAGGGGGGATACGTCTACGGGATAATGGGTCACGAAGGTGGGCTCGATGAACTCGGGTTCGGCCACCTTCTCGAATATCTCGGCAAGGACCTTGCCGTGGCTCAGTTCCTCGGGGATATTGAGCTCGAGCTCGCGAGCGAGCCGCAAGGCCTCCGCCTTGTCGTCAAAGATCTTCTCTTCGGCGTTGGAATATTTGAGTATCGCCTCCCTGACCGAGATCCTTTGCCACGGCGGGGTAAAGTCTATGGGCGCGCCCTGGTACTCTATCTTCATCGTGCCGCGAGTCTTTTCAACAAGGGAGCTTATCATCTCCTCGGTAAGGTCCATCATGTCCTCGAAGGTGGCGTAGGCCTGGTAAAACTCCAGCATGGTGAACTCCGGGTTATGCTGGGTGGATATCCCCTCGTTCCTGAAGTTCCTGTTTATCTCGAAGACCCTTTCGAGGCCGGCCACAACAAGCCTCTTAAGATAGAGCTCCGGAGCTATCCTCAAAAAAAGGTCCATGCCGAGGGTATTATGGTATGTTGTAAAGGGTTTGGCCGCCGCGCCGCCGTAGACAGGCTGGAGCATGGGGGTTTCCACCTCTATAAAATCCCTCGAGCTTAAAAACCCCCTCAAATAACTGACTATCTCCGTCCTCTTTGAAAAGACCTCCCTCACGCCGGGGTTGACCATAAGGTCGAGGTAACGCTGGCGATAGCGCGCCTCAACGTCTTTGAGGCCGTGCCATTTCTCGGGAAGCGAATTCAAGCCCTTGGCCAGCATCCTGAAAGTCCTCGCCTCAATCGTCAACTCGTCTGTGCGTGTCCTGAAAAGAGGCCCCTCGATACCCACGATATCCCCTGTGTCGCACTTTTTGAATAGCGCGAAAACCTCTTCACCGACGACGTCCTTTTTTACATAGGCCTGAAGCGTGCCGGACCTGTCCTGGACCTGTACAAAAGAGGCCTTGCCGAAGTCCCTCTTGGCCATAATCCTTCCCGCGATTGAGACCTCACCTGTATTTTCCGCGAGTTCCTCTTTTGCAAGGGAGCCGTATTTTTCCTTAATCGCCGATGAGGTTGAGCCGGGCTTAAAGTCGTTGGGGTAAGGGTTTATACCGCTCTCCCTCAGGGATTTAAGCCTCTCGAGGCGCTGCCTGTACTCGTCGCTCTTCTCTTCCACTTCTTTTTTCCTCGGACTTTCGTCGGATAAAAACTTGAAAAGTTAAATAAAAACGGCCCCGGCAAAGAATTTCACAGTGAAATCCGATGCTTAAACCGCAAAAGAATATTTAAAATTATCTTATTTGAACTACTCAGTCAAGGGAAAAGGGGATAGGCCCGTAAGGTTTTAACGGTAACAGAGACCCTTTTTTAATAAAAACATTTAAAATGAGAGGGGAGCGAAATCCATGTCAAGGGCTCCGGCCACGTCCCGGTGGGTGACCCTGCCCTTGTGGATATTTACGGCGCGGCCGAGGTCCGCGTCCGACATTGCGGCGCCTTTAAGCCCGAGGTTCGCTATCTTCAATACATAGGGGAGGGTGGCGTCGGTAAGGGCGGCGGTAGCCGTACGGGGCACGGCCCCCGGCATATTGGCCACACCGTAGTGTATTACGCCGTCAACCTCGTAGGTGGGGTTGGAGTGCGTCGTGGGGTGAATAGATTCCACGCACCCGCCCTGGTCAACGGATACGTCAACGATGACAGAGCCCTTCTTCATGGTCGATACCATCTCGCGGGTAACGAGCTTCGGGGGCCTTGTCCCGGTTATATGCACCGCGCCCACGAGGAGGTCTGAGTCCTTTACGGCGAGAGCGATGTTAGAGGCGTTGGAGACAAGGGTATTGATCCTGGAGACGGGCAAACCGTCAAGGGGCTTCAACTGTCCGCCCTCCCTGTTGAGCACGGTCACATGGGCCCCGAGGGCGGCCGCGACCATGGCGGCGTTAGAGCCCACGCTACCGGCCCCGATTATCACCACGGACCCCCTCTCTACTCCGGCGACCCCGCCGAGGAGCACGCCCTCGCCGCCGTTTGACTTCAAGAGGTAATGCGCCCCTATCTGCACGGCCAGTTTTCCCGCTATCTCGCTCATGGGCGTCAACACGGGACGTATTCCCTCTTCCGTTTCGAGGGTCTCGTAGGCTATGGCCGTACAGCCGCTCCTTAAAAGCATTTTAGCGAGGTGCTTATTGGCCGCGAGATGAAAGAAGGTGAAGATCATGAGCCCGTCGCGCATGAGCTTAAACTCACCGGTAAGCGGCTCCTTCACCTTGACTATAAGGTCGGCCCTTCTATAAACCCCCTCTGCCCCGTCCATGACCTTTGCCCCGGCCACGGCGTATTCTTCGTCGGAGATACCGCTTTCAATTCCGGCCCCTTTTTCAACGTAGACCATGTGGCCGGCGTCGGTGAGGGCCCTTGCGCCCGAAGGGGCGAGGGCCACCCTGAACTCGTTATCCTTTATCTCTTTTGGTACGCCTATGTTCATGGCCGGGCAGAACCTTTCGTATTGAATATATGGTTTTAGAGAAAAATACCGGCCTTAAGGGCCGTAAGCTAACGGCGCGAAAAACCCCGCCTTGAGCGCGGCCGTAAAAAACTTAAAATATCAACTTTATAAAGGCCCGTCAACAGCGTCACTTGAACTACCCCGGGGAAATACCAAAGGTGATCTTCCGGAAAATCACCGCCTCGCCTTAATGACGGGAAGAATATTTTCCCTTATGAAGTCTATCTCCTTTTCAATCTCCGCCCACGCCCCCTCTCCCATTTCAGGCGTTTTTCCGGGACCGTCACGGAGCGCGGGGGAGCCAAAGATATTCCCGTGTCCTGATAAAAATTCTTCGGGGATCTTTTCCGGCGCATCTATGCCGTTCATTATGGCCCACGCCAGCGTCCAGCTCCGGGAGACGTTAGAGAGGTCGTAACCCCCGCCCCCCAGGGCCACCCAGGGCAGTCCGAAAGACCGGAAATTTTTTATTACCTTCTCGAAGACGTTTGTCGTCAGGTCCAGGTGAGTTATGGGGTCAGAGGCGAAGGTATCCACTCCGAGCTGGGTGACGAGTACGTCGGGCGAGAAGGTTTTTATTACATCAGGCACAAGGGCTTCGAATGCGCGAAGGTATATCCCGTCGCCCGTAGCCGGGGGCAACGGCAGGTTTACACTAAAACCCTCACCAGCGCCCTCGCCCGTTTCACTTACAGAGCCGGTGCCCGGAAAAAGGGTCCGGCCGCTCTCATGGATGGAGAGGGTAAGTACCCTGTCGGTGCCGTAAAAGGCCCTCTCAACGCCGTCGCCGTGATGGGCGTCGACGTCCACGTAGGCGACGCGGCGACCGAGGTCGACGAGATATTTTACGGCCAGGGCCGCGTCGTTTATATAACAGAAACCCGAGGCGCGCGCCGCCATGGCGTGGTGAAGCCCTCCCGCCATGTTAAAGGCGATATCCGCACCGCCCCCGGCAACGAGTTCGGCGGCCTGCAAGGAAGCCCCCGCGGAGTAACTCGACCACTCGAAGACCCCCTCGAATACGGGGTTGTCTCCATAGCCGAGGCCGAAGACGGCCCCCTCTGGAGGAGCCGCGCCGCTGTCCGCCTCTTTAAGTGCTTCAAGATATTCCGGAGTGTGAATTAAAAGAATCTCAGCGTCACTCGCCCTTCTCGCCTCTATAAACTTCGCGCCGGGAAGGTCTTTAAGCCCCAGCGCCGAGATAAGCTCGTAGGTGAGCCGGAGCCTGACGGGCCTCATGGGGTGTGAGGGGCCGTAACTGAAGGCCCCGAACTTATCGCTATAGATAAAAGCGGTCTTCACTTTTCTGAAAAAATCCGACGTAGGTTAAAAGGCCGAAAAGGGACCGGGTAAAAGGGTCTGCCTGATGTCAAAAAAGACGGCGGCGGAACAAAAGGGGTTACTTCCGCTCAAGCCCCGTGGAGCCGCCGGGGTTTCTCAGGAGCCGGCTTCGGGGACGCACAGCCTTTGAGTAGTCTTTGAGGGGACGCTTCTTCTTCATTAGATGGAGCCTGTTCTGCCCCTTGAGCCTTTTATATATCCTCACCCAGGCGCAGGCGTTTTCAGTATCCACCTCGCACTGGCCGTCGACCACTCCGCCGCAGGGGCCGTTCAAAAGGCCCTTGGGGCAATCGGTGTGCGGGCAGATCCCGGCGGTATCGGAAAGGAGACACTCCCCGCAAAGCGAACACCCCTCGAAGAACCTCCCGTACCTCTCGACGCTGGCGAGGAAGATGGAATCGAGGGCGGCGAGCACGGGTTGAGTCTCTTCGGCGATATCAGCCACCGTCTTGACCCCGGCCCCGCAGGCGAGAACGAGTATGGAATCGGACCCCTTTATCTCTTTTTTATGTTTAAACTCCTTTAAAACGAGCTGCCTGTAGCACGTCTCGTCGACCATGGAGCTTCCCGTAACCTTGAAACCCTTTTTATTCAGAAAGTCGGCCATCTCATCGAGTTCCTTTTTGCCGCCTGTCTGGCACTGCTCGGCGCAGGAGCCGCAGCCGAAGAGGTATACCTTCTTGCTCCCGGCAAGGGCCCCGAGGACCTCTTCCTTTTTTTTCTTTTCCGTTATTATCATCTTAAACTTAACTCTCCTTCGATTATCCCGCGTTAAGGATCCGCTCCGCCGCGCCGAGCGTATTTTGCATGAGCATGGCTATCGTCATGGGGCCGACCCCGCCGGGCACGGGCGTTATGAAGGAGGCCCTTAAAGAGGCGCCCTCAAAATCCACGTCGCCCACGAGCTTTCCATCTTCGGTGCGGTTTATGCCCACGTCGATAACAACGGCCCCCTCCTTTATCCAGCCGCCCTTTATAAAGGCCGCTCTTCCCACGGCGGCTATTACTATATCGGCGCCCCGCACCCTCTCTGCGAGTTCCCGCGTCCTTGAATGACAGATTGTCACGGTGGCGCTTCTCTCAAGGAGGAGAAGGGCCGCGGGCTTTCCCACGATATTGCTCCTGCCCACAACGACGGCCTCCCTTCCCTCTATACTCACTCCCGTTGAGTCTATAAGCCTCATTATTCCAAGTGGCGTGCATGAGACGATGGACGGGTTTCCCGTGAGGAGCCTGCCCATATTGTAGGGATGAAATCCGTCAACGTCCTTGTCCGGCGCTATCGCCTCAATTATAACCTCCGCGTCCATATGGGCTGGCAGAGGCAACTGCACCAGTATGCCGTGAACCTCATCGGACCCGTTCAGTTCTTCAATGAGGCTTAAGAGTTCTTCTTGAGAGGTGGTCTCAGGCAGCGTGTGCTGAAAGGAACGGATGCCCGCGTCCTCCGAGGCGCGTGTCTTGTTCCTCACGTAGACCTTTGAGGCAGGGTCCTCTCCGATGAGCACCACGGCAAGGCCGGGCCTCAGCCCTGTTTTTTTTACCAGGGCCTCGACGCCTTCCCTGACCCCGGCCCTCACCTCACGGGCTATCTCTTTGCCGTCTATTATTGCGGCCTTTAATTGCCTTTCATTTTTAATGGTCATAAAAATCAGTATACTTTAACAAAAGGCTCATTTCAAAGTCTTTTAACGGATTTTTCTATCGCGCCTGCCGGCCCTCAACATATCACCCGGGCATTTCCCGCCCCTATTTCCCCCTTTCTTCCCCCTGACGCCTTTTTTTGATATACTCCTATTAAAGGAAAGGAGGTTCCAATGGCTTTCTGGGACACCGTAAACGACGGACTTAAAAAATACGCAAAGGAAGGATGGGATGTTGTAAGGGGCAGCGCAATCACCGGCAAGAAGCGTTACGACATTCACTCCCTGCACAAAAAGGCCGAAAAACTCTTCGCCGAGATCGGCGGCATCGTCTACGACATGGCCAAGCCCCCCTATGAAAACCCTCTCTCACGCCCCGACGTCTTGAAGATTACAGAGAAGATAAAGAGTGTTGAGGCGGATATAGCCTCTGTCGAGGAAGAGATAGCGAAGATAAAGCACAAAGACGGCGTTGCCGCGCCAAAAGACAGGGAAGAGGAAAGGCCTGTAAAGACAAAAGAGGCTCATAAACCCGGGAAGCGCCACAAGTAAAAAACTCCCCATAAGGTTTTTGCTTCCCCCATCTGCGGCGCCAAAAAATTTTATCTTTTTTAAGGCCCGTTTTTCATCCACCCCCGCATGCCCTGCGGCAACCCGAAAACCCCGCTTAATATTGATTATTCAGCTCATGGTGCTATCTTTAATAATATAATGGAAAACATACCCATACTAAAAGACCTCGTAATCATCATGGCCGTCTCCGTGCCCATAAGCATTCTGCTTACACGGGCCGGCCTCCCGACGATTATAGGTTTTCTCCTTACCGGCGTTATCATAGGCCCCTACGGGCTCGGCCTAATAACAGAGATGCACTCCGTGGAGGTGCTCTCTCAGGTAGGCATCGTACTACTCCTGTTTACCATAGGCCTCGAGTTTTCCGTGGTGAGGCTCCTGAACCTGAAGCGCATCGGAATAATAGGCGGGGGGCTTCAGGTCGGCATCACCACGACAATAGTGCTCCTCATAGGACTCTACTGGGGCAAGATGCTGCCCACGGCGCTGCTCCTCGGCTTTGTCATATCCCTCTCCTCAACGGCCATTGTCCTGAAACTCCTTACAGAAAAGGGTGAACTCAATTCGCCCCACGGTTACTTCTCCGTGGGTGTGCTCCTTTTCCAGGACATTTGCATGGTGCTCATGTTCATGGTCGTACAGAGCATCGGCACGGGGGCTCCCCCCCTCGAGGCCGCGAAAAAGCTGGCAATCTCCTTCGGGGCCTTCGGAGCAATCGTCGTGGCCGTGGCCTACATAATCCCGAGGATATTCAAATACGTGGTGCGCCTCAGAAACAGAGAGGTCTTTATCCTTACCATCGTACTCGTCTGCATGGGCACGGCCTGGCTTACTTCGCTCTTCGGTCTCTCTCTCGCCATAGGCGCCTTTATCGCCGGGCTCGCCGTCTCGGAGTCCGAGTACTCAAACCAGATAGTGGCCGAGGTCGTACCCTTCAGGGATACCCTTGCGAGCCTCTTTTTCATATCCATCGGCATGCTCCTCGATTTCAAATTCTTTATGTACAACATCCCCTGGCTCCTCGCCCTCGTCGCCGGGATTATCATCCTTAAAACCATTACCATCATTGGCGTGGGGCAGATACTTAAATACCCTTTAAGGCTCTCCATAGTCGTGGGGCTGAACCTCGCCCAGATCGGAGAGTTCTCCTTCATCCTTATAAAGATGGGACAGGACTACGGCCTTATGGACAGGTGGCTCTATCAATCGCTCCTCGCCGCGTCCATAGTCAGCATGGCCGTAACCCCCTTCATCTACAAGAGGTCTTCAAGGCTGGCCTTCGAAGCGGGACATCTCCTGGGCAAAAAAGCCTCGAGGAAGGAGCCCAAAAGGCCGGCCCCCTCGAACCACGTGATAATTATAGGCTACGGCATTAACGGCAGTAACCTCGCCAGGGTCTTAAAGGAGACGGCCATCCCCCACGCCATCCTCGAGGTCAATATGGATCGCGTCAACAAGGCTAAAAAAGAAGGGCACAAGGCCTTTTTCGGCGACGCCTCCCACCCGGAGATACTCAAGGGCGTGGGTATAGAAAAGGCCAAGATGGTGGTCGTCTCCATTGCAAACCCCATTATCACAAGGAGGGTATTAAGGCTTTCAAGGGACCTTAACCCGGCCCTGACCATAGTGGTAAGGACCCGGTACATAAGGGAGGTGGAGGAACTCTACAAGCTCGGCGCGGACCAGGTCATACCCGAGGAATTCGAGACCTCTGTGGAGATATTCGCGAGGGTCTTGAGGGACTACCGCATACCCTCCAATATTATCCAGAACCAGATTGACTTCATAAGAGAGGAGGGGTACGCCATGCTCCGCGCCCCCTCACCCGCGCCCGCGAGCGAACGCCTCACGAGGCTCACCGCCATTTTTGAGGCGAGCCTCATGGACACATATTACGTGGAGGGCGGATGCTCCGTCGAGGGCAAGACCATCGATCAGTTAAATATGAGAAAGGTAACAGGTGCCACCATCATAGCCGTTATAAGGAAGGGAAAGGCTCAGACGAACCCACGGGCGGACTTTAAGATTGCGGCAGGCGATATTATCGTACTCCTCGGGAGCCACGCAGAGCTTAACAGCGCCATTGAACTCCTGAAGATAAGCTGCCCCATCTGATTTTTTAGTGCAATCCTCTTACGTAATCTTCATGGCGGAAAACACGACGGCTAACAAAAGCACTCAGGAGTCGGACATAAACATAAAAAATGTGCATTCCTCTTACGTAATCTCCGGTGCAACAAAAAAACGCCCGTGAGCAATAACGCACGGGCGTCGTTATACAAACGAAGAACATTTTTATTACATAGCATCGTGAGCGATAAATACGCCGGCTTACATAACTTCCGGCATGTGAAAACCACACCCGGGTAAAGGGCGTCCCGGCAAAGGTACGCGTAAAAAATCACTGTCCCGAGGGTTTGTAATCCTCTCCGGCGAACTGGACGGCTCCGGGGTCGTCGCATCTCGGAGGAGATACGGCGTGCACGCCGCCGCATTCGGGGCACTTGTCCACAAAAGTCTTTAACATAAATTCCGCGCCGCAACCCTGGCACTTCGTATTTATCCCGCCGTTGGGAAGCTCCGTCTTGGCTATGGACCCGCCGTGCGCGTTGCTTACGAACTCAACGAGTTCACGCCCTTCTGAAAAAGGCCCGCCTCCCGAGGGGCCGCATGATCCGCACTCACCCATAATAAAAGACCTCCTGATTATTTTACTAAATCCATTATATCAATTCCTGAGTTAAAATCAATTTTTAAAGGCCCCGGAGTATTTGACCTAAAAAAGACTCTATGCTAAAGATATCATATGCCGGAAAGGCCCGTTAAAAAAACCCCCGAAGATGAGATTGAAACCCTGAGGCGTGAGATAAACCGCCACAACCGCCTCTACTACGTCCTCGACAGCCCGGAGATAACCGACGCCGAATACGACCGTCTCATGAGGCGTCTCGAAGAGCTTGAAAACAAACACCCCGGCCTCGTAACCCCTGATTCCCCCACACAGAGAATAGGCGCAGAGCCCCTTAAAAAATTCGGAGAGGTAAGGCACACCACGCCCATGCTCTCGCTCGCTAACGCCTTCAGCCGCGACGAGGCCCAACAGTTCGACGAGCGGATAAAAAAGTTTTTAAAGATGGACGCGGCGGCTCAAATTGAATACGCTGCGGAGCCCAAGATGGACGGCCTCGCCGTGGCCCTTATCTACGAAGACGGGGTCCTCACAAGGGGTTCTACGCGCGGCGACGGCTACACTGGCGAGGACGTTACTCTGAACCTCCGGACAATAAGGAGCATCCCCCTTAAACTTGTATCCTCAATGGGCAAGAACCCTCCCCGGTACATAGAAGTGCGCGGCGAGGTAATCCTGCCCTTAAAGAGTTTTGATAAACTTAACAGAGAGAGGGAGAAAAAGGGCGAGGCGCCTTTCGCCAACCCGAGGAACGCGGCCGCCGGGTCTTTAAGACAACTGGACCCGCGGATTACGGCCACGCGGCCCCTCGATATTTTCTGTTACGGCGTGGGTACAGTGGAGGGCGTTTCATTCAGGACGCACTTTGAGACCCTTGAGTACATAAAAGTGCTGGGCCTCAAGGTGAACCCCCATGTAAGGGTCGTCCACGGCATGGAAGAGGTCATGGGCTACCACGATGAGATGGAGGCGGCCAGGGAAAAGCTCGATTACGAGCTTGACGGCATAGTCATCAAGGTCAACAGCCTCGAACTACAGCAGAGGCTCGGCGTGCGAACCCGCAATCCCCGCTGGGCGCTCGCCTACAAATTCGCCCCTGGTCGGGAATCGACGCGCCTTATAAGTATAGAGGTCGAAGTGGGGAGGACAGGCGCGCTTACACCCGTTGCAATACTCGAACCGGTGGAGGTGAAGGGCGTAACGATAGCGCGCGCCACGCTCCACAACGAGGACGAGGTGGAACGTAAGGACGTCCGCGTTGGCGACTATGTGGTCGTTGAGAGGGCCGGCGACGTTATCCCGGAGGTTGCCTATGTGGAGAAAGGAAAACGGCCCCAAGGTAGTGTGCTTAAAAAATTCAAGATGCCCGAAAAATGCCCCGTCTGCTCCTCGAAGGTGGAAAGGATAGGGGCGATACATTTCTGCACGGGGGGGCTTTCATGCCCGAAGCAGTTAAAGGAGTCCATCAGGCACTTCGCCTCAAAGAGGGCGATGGATATAGAGGGGCTGGGGGGCAAGCACATAGACCGGTTCGTTGAAGAGGATCTTATAAAAGACGTCGCCGATATCTATTATCTTAAAAAGGATGATATACTCAAACTCGAAAGATGGGCTGAAAAATCGGTGGATAACCTCCTTGGGGCCATAGAGGCGAGCAAAAACCCTCCCCTTGAAAAATTCATATACGCCCTCGGCATCCGCGGCGTGGGCGAGCACATGGCGGGAGTGCTGGCCGGGAAATTCGGCAACCTCAAGAGCCTCATGGAGGCCGATGAAGAGACGCTCCTCAAGATCCCCGACGTTGGCCCTGAGACGGCCCTTGCCATCGGGGATTTTTTTGCTGAAGGACATAACCTGAGCGTCCTCAAAAAACTTGAAGAAGCCGGGGTGGAATACAGAAAGCCCATGAGGAAGAGGGGCAAGCTCGAGGGCCTGACTTTCCTTTTTACAGGCGCGTTAAAAACCCTTACAAGGGATGAGGCAAAGGATATGGTTCTGCTCGAAGGCGGGGCCGCGGCCTCGGCAATAAGTAAAAAAGTGGATTACGTAGTCGAGGGCACGGAGCCGGGGGGCAAATTAGAAAAGGCGCGAAAGATGGGCATCAAGATAATAGACGAGGAGGAATTTAAAAGGATGGCGGAAAAGAATAAATCGGGCAAGCCGCCGGCCCCTGAAGGGCCTTGACCCGCGGCCCCGGCCCCGTAATTAAAATCACTGTTTTATTTATCTTTTTATGCGAAATTTAAAAAACGTTTTTTTGCAGGCCCTCTTTAAAACCCCTTTGGCGTTAAAGGTGCGCGTTATATTTGAAGAGGCGATCTTCACGGCTCTTATGACATCAAATAATATTATAATATTAAAATTTATTTAAGGAGACGGATATGGGTGGATTTTATTTTCTCTTGCCTACTCTTCTTGTGGTATTCACTTCCTTCCTCGTTGTAAAGGCGGCGACCATAGCGCTGATGATGACGGGGATGGAGTCCAGGAAGGCGCAGTTCCAGGCCCTCTCGGCCTTTTCCGGAACGGGGTTTACAACAAAGGAAGCCGAGTCGGTGGTCAATAACCCCATGAGGCGGAAGATAACCACATGGCTCATGATACTCGGCAACGCCGGAGTGGTTACAGTTATCATAACAGCCACTTCGTCGCTCGTCACAAGCAAGGGCTACAACCTGCCCCTTAATATTGTGCTCCTCATAGCCGGCTTTTATATAATATACAAGATAGCGACCCTCAAGGGGTTCGTGCGCAGATGGGAGAGTTTTATAGAGAATAAACTCGTCAAATCAAAGGCCTTTGAAGAGGGGGCCACAGAGGACCTCCTTCATCTCCTCGAAGGACACGTGCTTTTAAGGGTAATAATCCAGGAAGATTCCCCTTTCGTCGACAAGTCCCTTAAGGACGCCAGTTTAACGGAGCAAGGCATGCTCGTCCTCGGCATCGAGCGGGACAAGCACTGGATGTCCATACCAAGGGCCGGGGAGGTGATAAAAAAAGACGACAGGCTTGTGGTCTACGGTTCACCCGACGTCCTTAAATCGACCTTCAGGAAAGAAGCGGCGTAAAGGAGGGGCCCGCTCCCGTGTCAACCTTGAATTTTCTTCTAACCCTCGCCGCCGGAGTATCTGCGGCCGGCTGGATATATCTTTTATTTTTCCATGGCAGGTTCTGGAGGTGCTCCGAAAGGCTCGACGGGGCCCCTGAAGAGCCGGCCCGCTGGCCCGTCGTCACCGCCGTTATACCGGCGCGTAACGAGGCCCCTATCATCGAATCCACCCTACCGACCCTCCTTAACCAGGATTATCCCGGAGAGCTTCACATCATTGTCGTAAACGACGAAAGCGGTGACGATACGGCCCAAGCGGCCCTGAGGGCCGCGAAAGCCCACGCCCGGAAGGAGCGCTTCCATTTAGAGCATACAGCGGACCGTCCCGCCGGGTGGGTGGGGAAGATGTGGGCCCTCGATACAGGCGTCAGAGCGGCGAAGGCGCTTGTACCCGAAACAAAATATTTTTTATTTACCGACGCCGACATCGCCCACTCCACCGGCAACCTCCGGAGCCTCGTCAAAAAGGCCGAAAGCGGACGGCTTGACCTCGTCTCCCTCATGGTGCTCCTCCGATGCGGCCGGGGATGGACACGCCTCCTCATACCCGCCTTCGTATACTTTTTTCAGCAACTATATCCCTTCTCGTGGGTAAACGACGAGAGCAGAAGGACGGCGGCGGCGGCCGGCGGCTGTATGCTCGTAGGAAAAAACGCCCTTGAGCGCGCGGGGGGTCTTGAGCGGATAAGGGGCGAGATAATCGACGACTGCGCCCTCGCCGGGGTCATAAAGCGGGCAGGCCCCGTATGGCTGGGCCTTACGGCCACGGAAAGGAGTGTGCGCCCCTATTCTGGTCTCAATGAAATATGGGAGATGGTCGTAAGGAGCGCCTATACGGAGCTCAACTGTTCGCCCACCCTTCTAACTGCGACACTCGCGGCCATGTTTCTATGCTACCTGGCGGGGCCTCTGGCCTTCCTGCTGTGGCCTTTGCACGGAAGCGCCCCTGCCGCGCTCATGGGGGGAGCCGCGTGGTTCATCTCGGCCCTTTCATTCATGCCGGCCCTCGCCCTCTACGGAAGGTCGCGCCTCCTGGCGCCTTTTCTTCCCATAGCCGCTCTCCTTTACGGCATAATGACCCTTGACTCGGCGCGGCGCCATATGAGGGGCACGGGCGCCCTGTGGAAGGGACGTGTCGGGGCGGGAAGTATGGATGCATGATGGTTCTCGAGGGCCGACGGCGACGGGCAAGAGCGGGCGGGGTTTACCGCAAGAAAATTTTTGCCGCTAAAGGGAAAAAACCGGCCGGGGGCCGGGGGAGTCCGCCATGTGTCA
>JBHHVI010000011.1:0-39713 GCA_046754225.1 Thermodesulfobacteriota bacterium
AAAAAGGGACCCACAAGGGATCCCTTTTTTTTATTCTGGCTCCCGGGGAGGGATTCGAACCCCCGACAGGGTGGTTAACAGCCACCTGCTCTGCCAGCTGAGCTACCCGGGAATTTTTACGGTAAATTTAAACAAATATACTAATACCTACCAGTTGTCCAAGTCAAGAGTTTTATGTATAAGGGATAGCGAGGGGTTATCGAAAAACAAGCCGGCTCCGCCCGGAATCTTCACATAATAAAAACGCCGTCAAAAAGTTTATTTAAAGAGTTTTTTGAAGTCGTCCCTATTGACCCCGGCCCCCCATATTCCCTTTCCGGCCCTTTTCGCCTCCTCTTCAAGGGCTCTAACCTCCCTCAACCTTTCAAGGCCGCAGGGCGGGATGATGAGGGCCTTTGCGAGCCCTTCTCTCAACAACTCGCCGTTTACGAACCTTCCATCCACATAGACCCAGGCGAGGGTCCGGCCGTATCTATCCAACTTCTCGCCCCTGCATTCGATTAACCTTACCTTCGAGCCCTTTACGAGGCTCCCGTTCATTTCCTTCGCCTCCAAATAAAAAGGCTCCCCGAACTCGGGCGTATCAATGCCTATATACCTTACCGTCTCTCCCCCCGCGAGGATTACGGTATCGCCGTCGACGACCTTAATGACATAGGCGCTACGGGCCGGACCGTCCTTGCCCTCCGCGTAGCAAACGCCAGGACTGCAGGATACGATGAAGAAGGCCAGAAAGACGAGAACGGGGATGGGGACGGCAAGAAATCTCTCTTTAAGAACCTTAATGGATATCTGCCTGGAATAAAAAAAGGGGGGGCTATTCTCAAGGAAAACTTTGCCGGTGTGTTTCAAGGGGAAATTACCTGCAGCAGTTAAAATGCCGGCGAAATACAGGCTAAAAGGCCCCGGCCGGAAACGCGATAGCTACGGCCGCAAGAGCGGCTTACCAGACCTCTCTCATCTTATGCACCTCTTCACGCAGGGCCATTATATCTTTCATTACCTTCTCACAATCTAAATCTTCTTTTGATATCTCCATGTTTATCTCATCGAGCTTGCCGTCAATCACGCTGTTCAGCTCGTTGTACCTTTTACTTATATCCTCGAAGTTTCCTATAAAGTCATTCACCTTGGAGACGAAATGCCTCACATGGAGATCGTCTCCGTCCCTTAAGGAAATCCTCCTTGACAGTTCCCCCGAGGAAATAAGTTTCATCTCGTATTCAATCCTCTTGAAAGGGCCTACGAACTTGTTGGCGAAAAAAACGGAAATGAAGAGCACTATAATGATGTACCCTATTACGAGTATGAGGCCGAGCACAGGGGTCCCGAGGCTGTAACGCTCGATAACCGCCGTGGAGGCGGTCTGGAGGATGAGGCCAGCCAGGAGCGCCATGACTACAAGAATGGACAGGGACAACTGAAGTTGCCTTGTGACGAAAGCCCCTTTCCATTTTCTTCTTCCCGGTGTGGTCACGTTACCGCCTGTCATCTCTAAGCCTTTGGAATCCATGTGATATAATACACTCCCTTTTTAATTTGTCAAGATAACCACACTTTAGCACACACCAGGAGGGCGATGCCGTAATGTGAATCACAAAAGAGAGTACAAATTGCCTTGACTACGCTTCTCTGTATACTTAGTATATAATAAATGGAGAGCCCGTTTTCCTGCCGCCTCCTTAACGTAAAGAAAGGAAAAGTCGCGATGAAGACAAAAATAGTGCGTATTGAAAAGGGCAAAGAGGGTATTGAGCTGCCCGAAGAATTTTTGAGACACCTTGAACTCATCCCCGGCGCGGAGGTACAGCTCAAACTCGACAAAAAGAGGAAGTGGATAATATTAAGGCCGCTGCACGGCGAGGATTTTCTGGAGCATTTTAAAGAGACGATGGAAACAATGGCATGAAGATATACAAACTTGACCAACTCCTGGAGTCCACCCATGACAGGCAATACTCTGTGGAAAGCGGTGCGGTGCGTATCCTTTACGGGACACTGGCACCTCGTGAAAAGGCACGCCCGATATCGGCGCCCGAGGGGTTCGACCAGATCGTACATATAATAAAAGGCGCGGCCGAGTTAAGACACGGAAACACAACCTTTTGCGCCTCCGCGGGCGAGGCCTTCATCGCGACGGAACCTGTCTATATTGAAAACAACGGTGACAGGGAAGTAGTCTACATCGCCGCATGCGGACGTTCCCCGTCAGGAGTTCCTTGTGCCGGGGGAGAAGAGGTCAAGGGGAGCGTTGCAGCCGTGACGCCGCCATTGGAAGAGAATGAACAAGAGCGCGGCGGCGAAGAACAGGAATAGTTTTTGCAGGTCTATCCCCCTCCCCCTCCTTCCATTTATCTCTTACCGCGTTTTTCACAGACCGCGCCGGCTCAGTCGCCGAGGCCCCCGTCGATAATCCTTACTACGCTCTCTTCCTGGCCTATCGCCATAATATGTGCGCCGTGGCAGAATTTCCTTAATTCCCTCAACTGCCTTGAGGCAATCTCTATGCCCTTTTCGAGCTGGTCCGGAGCCCCTTCGAGCTCCTCAATAAACTCAGCCGGAACACTAACGCCCGGAACGTTTTTATTGAGGAAATTGGCCATCCTGGCGGACTTTAGAAGGAGTATCCCCCCCAGTATCTTTACGTCAAAGCGGCTCGCCCCTTCAAAGAACCTCTTGAACCTGTCCATGTCATATATGGCCTGGGTCTGGAAAAAACTTGCCCCGGCGTCTATCTTCTTCTCGAACTTTATCTCCTCGGGCTCCCGGGGCTCGGCCTCGGGGGCGACTACCGCGCCTATGTAAAAACCGGTGCCGCCTCTAAGCTCCTTGCCCTTCAGGTTCCTTCCGTTATTGAGCCCTGTTATGGCGTCAACGAGTTGTACGGAATCGAGGTCGAATACGGCCTTTGCCTCGCGGTGGTCTCCGAAGGATACGTGATCTCCGGTGAGGGCGAGGATGTTCTTTATACCGAGGGCCCACGCGCCCAGGATGTCCGACTGAAGGGCCAGCCGATTTCGGTCCCGGCATGTCATCTGAAAGACAGGCTCAACGCCCTCACGCAAAAGAAGGACGGAGCAGGCAAGTGACGAGAGCCTCATAACGGCCCTCTGGTTGTCCGTGACGTTGGCGGCCGCGATCCTGCCCTTGAGGAGCCGCGCCTTTTCAAGAAAGCCCTCTACGTCCGTTCCCCTCGGAGGGCATATCTCCGCCGTTATGACAAACTTCCCGGAGTCTATCTCTCTCTTTAGATTACTCGGCTCTGACATTTTTTAACCATGTTTAAGATGTTTTTAAATGAACTACCCGCCTTAAAGAGCGGGGTATCAAGACCATGTAAGGCTGTGCCCCGCCGGGAGGCGCATAGTGGGGCCGCTAAAAAAATTCAACTTGAGACAAGGCCGCCTATGAGGGACTCGAAAAGGATTCTACCGTCGGAAGAGCCGAGTATCTCCTCGCTGGCCCTCTCGGGGTGCGGCATCATGCCCAGGACGTTGCCGCCTTCGTTTATAATCCCCGCTATATTATCCACGGAGCCGTTGGGGTTGGCGCCGCCGGTAATCTCACCGGCGGGGGTTGAATATCTGAACACAACGCCGCCCCTCTCCTCAAGGGCCTTTAACGTGTCGGGCTCGGCGAAATAATTCCCGTCGCCGTGGGCTATCGGTATCCTTACGACCTGTCCTTTCTTATATCCTCCCGTAAAGAGAGTCCCGCAGTTGTCCACCCTGAGATGGACATCCTCGCAGATGAACTTCAAACCCCTGTTCATCATAAGGACCCCGGGAAGGAGGCCTGCCTCGGTCAGGACCTGAAAGCCGTTACAGATCCCGAGTACAGGTCCGCCCTTCTTCGCGAACTCTATCACTTCGTTCATCACGGGAGAAAACCTCGCGATGGAGCCCGTCCTCAAATAATCGCCGTATGAAAAACCCCCGGGAAGAACCAGGCAGTCAAACCCCTTGAGCTCCGTCTCCTTGTGCCAGACGTACTCGGTGGGCTGGCCCATGACGTGCTTCAGGACGTGGTAACAATCGTGATCGCAGTTTGAACCGGGAAAGACTATAACGCCGAACTTCAAAGCAACACCTCTTTAGCCGCGCGGTGGGCGGCCCTTGAAATTGAAACCGTGCCCGTCTTTCGCGGGTCTTTAAAATACCGGCAGAGCACTTTACCTGAGTAGCACAGTGGCGGGCCCTTTAATCGAACTCAATCCTGTAATCCTCGATGACGGGGTTCGCGAGAAGTCTGTCGCACATCTCACGGAGCCTCTTATCCTCCGCCTCCCTTGAGGCGCCGTCGAGCTCAACCTCCATGAACTTGCCTATGCGGACGCCCTTTACCTCTTTAAAGTCCATGGACTTTAAGGCCCCTAATACGGCCCTGCCCTGCGGGTCGAGAACGCCCTTTTTGAGCGTCACGTAAACTTTAGCCTTCATAAAAACTTCCCTTTATTTTATCGCCGGCATCATTTGAATTGTTATAAATCAAACTTTTTTACCACGAAGCCGCTTCACTTCATCACCTTCCTCAGTACCTCCTCATAGGCCTCCTCGACCTTACCCAGGTCTCTACGGAACCTGTCCTTATCCATCTTCTCGCTCGTCTCCTTGTCCCAGAGCCTGCAGCCGTCGGGGGTAATCTCGTCGGCGAGGAAAATCTCGCCGCTCTCGTCCTTTCCGAATTCGAGTTTGAAGTCCACGAGGGTTATTCCGCGGGTGTCGAAGAACTCCTTTAAAATCTCATTTATCTCAAAGGCCATCTCTTTTATCTTCGTGAGGTCTTCCTGCCCGGCGAGGTCGAAGGCCCTCACGTGGTAGCCGTTTATCATTGGATCGCCGAGGGCGTCGTCCTTGTAATAGAGCTCAAAGACCGTCTCCTTAAGGGGCGTGCCCTCAGGGACGCCCATCCTCTTTGAGAGGCTCCCGGCGACGACGTTTCTGAGGACCACCTCAATGGGAAATATCTTTAATTTCCTCACCACCATCTCGCGCTCGTCGGGCATATCCACGAAGTGGGTCTTTATGCCGTTTTTTTCGAGATACCTGAAGATACGCGTCGATATCCTGTTGTTGATGACCCCCTTCTTCTCTATGACCCCTTTCTTGGCGGCGTTAAAGGCCGTAGCAGAGTCCTTGAAATACTGTATTATCAGATTGGGGTCGTCGGTGTCGTAAAGGACCTTCGCCTTTCCCTCATAAATCTTTTCAAGTCTTTTCATTTTTTCAATCAACTCCCCTTCATGTTGGGTTAACGCCTCTTTTTTATCCTCTTACTGTTCTTATCAATAAAGACCCTCTTGAAGATATAATCGACGTGCTTGATATATGGTTTCAGGTCAAAGCAACTGTCCAATTCCTTTTCGCTCAACCTCGCCGTAACCTCTTTGTCCTTAATAAGGAGCGTCCTGAAATCCCCCTTGCCCCTCCAGACCTTCATGGCGCTCCGCTGGACTATCTTATAGGCGTCCTCGCGGGTAAGCCCCTTTTCTACGAGTTTAAGGAGGACCTTCTGAGAGAAGACCACGCCGCCGAGTTTTTCCATATTCTTTTTCATATTCTCGGGGTAGACGACGAGGTCGCCGATAAGCCCCGTGCTCCTGACGAGCATGAAATCAACGAGCGTGGTGGCGTCGGGGGCCGTGACCCTCTCCACTGAAGAGTGGCTTATGTCGCGCTCGTGCCATAGGGCGATGTTCTCCATCGAAGATAGGGCGTACCCCCTTACGAGCCTCGCGAGCCCCGTGAGGTTCTCTGAGAGTATGGGGTTACGTTTATGGGGCATGGCGGAAGACCCTTTTTGTCCCTTTGTAAAGGGCTCCTCAACCTCGAGGACCTCTGTCCTCTGCAGGTGCCTTATCTCCACGGCGAACTTTTCTATTGACGAGGCGATAATGGCGAGCGTCGTAAAGTACTCGCCGTGGCGGTCCCGCTGAACTATCTGCGTGGCTACGGGCTCGGGTTTAAGGCCCAGCTCCTTGAGGACGTACTTCTCGACCCTCGGGTCGATGCTCGAAAATGTCCCCACCGCGCCCGATAACTTCCCGTAACTGACGGCCTCACGCGCCCTCTTCATCCTCTCGAGGTTCCGGCCCATCTCGCCGTAGTAGAGGGCGAGTTTCAGCCCGAAGGTAACGGGCTCGGCGTGTATCCCGTGGGAGCGCCCCATCATGACAGTGCCTTTATGCTCGAAGGCCCTCTTTTTAAGGACCGCCATGAGGGCCTTTATGTCGTCTATTATGATATCCGCCGCGTCTCTTAACAGAAGCGCAAGAGAGGTGTCGAGGACGTCGGAAGAGGTAAGTCCCATGTGTATATAACGCGAGTCCGGGCCCACGAACTCGGCCACCGACGTAAGGAAGGCGATAACGTCGTGCTTGACCTCCCTCTCTATCTCGTCGATCCTCTTAATGTCGAAACGCGCGCGCCTCAAAATCCTCTTAAGGGATTTCTCCGGAATGCGCCCGAGGCGCGCCCAGGCCTCCGAGGCCTTTAACTCCACCTCGAGCCATTTATTGAACCTCTCCTCCGGGCTCCAGAGCCGCGCCATCTCGGCCCTTGTATACCTCTCTATCACCTTTTAACCCCCCTGAAAATGGAAGACTACTTATATCAAAAAGAGCACCCCTTTGTAAAAAAAATTATTTTCCCCTATGGGAGGCCTTCTCCCCCTCATCTGCGCCGCGGCCTTCTGATACTCTTATGAACGGCCGCATCCTTTCAAGTTTAGACCCGGTGAGGCCGACGACCTTTTTAAGGTCGCCTACTTCCCTGAAGCCGCCGCTCCGGCCCCTCATCTCAATTATCCTTTTAGAAAGCCTCCGGCCTATTCCGGGTATGAGCTGCAGCTCCTCAGCGCTGGCGCTATTGATATCGACAGGAAAACCGTGTAAGGGCTTAGCGCCTTTAAAGGCCCCGGGCTGAGGAAAGCGCGCCGGGGTGGACCCGGACAGTAGAGAGGTCCTTGAGAAAAAAAACCCCGTCAGCAGGATACCGGCGAGAAAAAGAAAGGCTAAAAACCTTGAATCCCTTTTCGCTACTTCAACATTCAAGGCGATTTTTTCCTTTTACCCCTTTTTTTGTCCTTGTAGAGTTTATATTCCAGGCTGTCGACAAGGGCGCGCCAGCTCGCCTGTATGACGTTTTCAGATACACCGACGGTGCCCCACTTGTCCACGCCGTCTCCCGACTCAACAAGGACCCGCACCTTGGCGGCGGTGCCCTGCATACCCGCCAGGACCCTTACCTTGAAGTCAAGTAGCCTCACCTCTTTAAGGGACGGGTAAAACCTCTCAAGTGCCTTCCGGAGCGCCATGTCGAGGGCGTTTACCGGCCCGTTGCCCTCGGCGGCCGTATGCTCCACCTCGCCGCCCACCTCGAGCTTTATAGTCGCCTCTGAGTGGGGCGCCTCCGTGTCCGTCTCTTTCTCGTCTATGACCCTGAAGCCGAGGAGTTTAAAGTAGCGCTCTTTTTTACCGAGGGCCTTCTGCATCAGTATCTCGAAGGATGCCTCGGCGCCCTCGTACTGGAAACCCTGATTTTCGAGGGTCTTTAACTGCTCAAGTATCTCACGGACCGCCGGGGCCTTGCTCTCTATATCGACGCCGTACTCCCTGGCCTTGTATAGTATATTCGACCTGCCCGAGAGGTCCGACACGAGCACCCTCTGTCGGTTTCCCACAAGCTCCGGCGTTATATGCTCGTATGTCTCGGGGCTTTTGCTGACTGCGCTCACGTGCAGCCCCCCCTTGTGGGCAAAGGCGCTTTCCCCCACATAGGGCTGGTGCTTACGGTACGAGACGTTAGCCATCTCATAAACAAACCTCGACGCCCCGCGGAGCCTCGTGAGCCTCGCTCCGGTAATGCAGTCTATTCCCATCTTGAGCCTGAGCGCCGGTATTATGGAGCAGAGGTCGGCGTTGCCGCACCTCTCGCCGAAGCCGTTTATAGTGCCCTGCACCATGACCGCCCCCGCCCTTACAGCCGCGAGCGTAGCGGCCACGGCGGTATCGATATCGTTATGGGCATGGATACCAATGGGGCGGCCAGTACCCGTAACGACCTCGCCCACAATGCGCTCGATATCAAAGGGCAGCGTGCCGCCGTTGGTGTCGCAGAGAACGATGAAATCCGCCCCCGCGTCCATCGCGGCCTGGAGCGTCTTCAGAGCGTACTCCGGGTCTTCCATATAACCGTCAAAAAAATGCTCGGCGTCGTAAAAGACCCTGTCGAGCCTTTTTTTAAGGTAACTGACGGAGTCGTAGACCATATCGAGGTTCTCGGCGAGTGAGACCCTCAGGGCCTTATGCACGTGGAGCTTCCACGTCTTGCCCACAAGGGCCGCGGTAGGTGCGCCGGACTTGAGGAGCGCCTTGATATTGGCGTCGCCGGCGGCCTTTATACCGCCCTTCCTCGTGGAACCGAAACTGACGAGGGTGGAATTCTTGAGTCTCTGCCCCTTCATGGCCTGAAAGAACTCTATGTCCCTGGGGTTACTGCCGGGCCAGCCGCCCTCGATGTAATGGATCCCGAGGTCGTCGAGGCGGAGCGCCACCCTTACCTTGTCCTCAACGGAGAAGGAGATTTCCTCGGCCTGCGTGCCGTCCCTGAGCGTCGTGTCGTAGAGCTCTACTCTCTTTTTCCTTTTCGCCATTTTTATCTTCCCATGAAAAATTTTATTCCTCTGCCGCCGTCTCTTCGCCCACATCCTCTTCGCCGAGGCCGAAGGCCTCGTGGAGGACCCTCACGGCGAGCTCGGTGTATTTGACGTCCATCACACAGGATATCTTTATCTCCGAGGTGGATATCATCTCTATATTCACGCCCTCTCCTGCCAAAAGCTCGAACATCTTCGAGGCGATCCCCGCGTGGCTCTTCATGCCCGCGCCTATTATCGAGACCTTGGCTATGCCCGTATCCCCGATGACGTCCTCGGCCCCTATATCTTTCGCGGTCTTCCTTGTAAGTTCAAGTGCCTTATTAAAGGCGGTGTTCGATACGGTGAAGGTAAGGTCGGTGAAGCCGTCATGGCTTATGTTCTGCACTATCATGTCCACGTTTATCCCGGCCTCCGTGAGGGGTTTGAAAAGCCTCGCTGCTATGCCGGGCCTGTCAGGGACCCTTACAATGGATATCTTCGCCTCGTCCTTGTTATAGGTTATGCCTGAAACAACCACACTCTCCATATCCTTATCCTCCTTGCAAACCAGTGTGCCGTCGGAATCCGTAAAAGACGACCTTACAAGCACGGGTATGGAGAACTTTCTGGCAAACTCCACGCTCCGCGTCTGAAGGACCCTCGCCCCGAGGCTCGCCATCTCGAGCATCTCGTCGTAGGATATCTTCTTCAGCTTCCTTGCCTTCTTGCACATACCCGGGTCTGTGGTAAAGACGCCCTCCACGTCGGTATATATCTCGCAGAGGTCGGCCTTGAGGGCCGCGGCCAGCGCCACGGCCGTGGTGTCCGAGCCGCCTCTGCCGAGCGTAGTAATATCGCCTTCTGCGTTCACGCCCTGAAAACCCGCCACTATGGCTACGGCGCCCCCGGCGAGGGCCTTTTTTATATTCTTCGCCTCTATACTCTTTATACGCGCGGCGCCGTGGGTTGAGTCGGTTATAATGGGAACCTGGTGGCCGAGAAAGGTCTTCGCCTTTAGACCCATCTCCTTAAGCGCAAGCCCAAGGAGCCCCGTGCTCACCTGCTCGCCGCTCGAGACGACGACGTCGTATTCTCTCATGCCGGCCTCTCCGCCCGCCTCTTTTGCAAGTGCGATGAGCCTGTTTGTCTCGCCGGCCATGGCGCTTAAGACCACCACTACGCCGCTGCCGGCCTTTATTGCCCCCGCCACCCTCGAGGCGGCGTTTTTTATGCGTTCAATATCCGCTACCGACGTGCCGCCGAATTTCTGTACTATAAGCGCCATATATCTTTAATCTCTTCCCGTTGAATTCCCCGGCCCGATAAAAAACTCAGCGCCTTCTCCGGCCCGCCTTGTGTATGGCCATGCCGTGCACGTCCTCTGCCGCCTCCATCACTATCTCGGGAAGCGTTGGATGGGCGTGTATCGTCTCTATGATATCGGAGGTCTTCATCCCCGCCCTTACGGCCAGAGTTACCTCCCCGAGGAGGTCCGTTGCGTGGGCGCCGACGATGGAGCACCCTATTACCTTATCCGAGCCCTTCTCGGCCAGAATCTGCACAAAGCCCTCCGTCTCTCCCATGCCGAGGGCCTTGCCGCTCGCGGCGTAAGGGAACCTGCCCATATTTATATCCATCCCCTTTTCCTTCGCCTCCCTTTCACGCAGACCCACGCTCGCTATCTCCGGGTCGGTGAATATCCCCGAAGGCACGGCCGAGTAGTCCATTCTTTTAACCTTGCCGAGGGCGTTCGAGACGGCCGTTATGCCCTGAACAGAGGCCACGTGGGCTAAAAGCATCTTACCCGTCACGTCGCCTATGGCGTATATCCCCTTAACGTTGGTCTCCATCTTCTCGTCCACCGTTATCCTGCCCTTTTCCACCTCCACGCCAATGGCCTCAAGGCCTATATCGGCGGAATTAAAACTCCTCCCTATGGTGACGAGGACCTTTTCCGTTATAAAGGTCCTTTTGTCGGTGAGCGTTGTCTTGACCCCGCCTTCAACGACTTCCACGCCCTCAACGGTCACTCCCGTCATGACGTTAACGCCCGTCTCCTTAAACTTCTTTAATATCACCCTGGCCACCTGTTTGTCCTCAAGGGTGAGTATCTCAGGCAGGAGTTCCACGATAATGCACCCGCTCCCGAATGCGGAAAAGAGGGTGGCGAACTCGCATCCCATAACGCCGCCGCCGATGATAAGGAGGCTCTCGGGGACCTTCTTGAGGCAGAGCGCCTCGGTGGAGGTTATTACGTTCTCCCCGTCAATATTAAAGGCCGGTATCCGGGCCGGCTCGGAGCCCGTGGCTATTATAACGGACTTCGTGTTTAAGATTTCGGCACCCCCGGCACCCTCGGCCACTTCCGGCCCCGTCACCCTGACCGTTGCCGCCCCCTCAATAAAACCCTCGCCCCTTATGACCACAACTCCCGCGGCCTTTAATAGTTGCTCCACGCCGCCTACGAGTTTGGCCACCACGCCGTCTTTTCTCTGTACGGCCTTTTTGAGGTCGAAACTTACGGGGCCCGTGGTTACGCCGAACTGAGCGGCCTTTTTTATGGAGGTCAAGGCCCTGGCGGAATAGTAAAGGGCCTTCGTGGGTATGCATCCCCTGTTAAGGCAAGTCCCCCCGACGCTCTCTTTTTCCACAAGCGCAACACGACCGCCTAATTGCGCCCCCCTTAAGGCGGCGACATAACCGCCTGGGCCGCCCCCTATAATAACAACATCAAATTCCCTCATATCAAAGTCTCCATGCGTATCCCCGATTTTTTTATACTTAAAGATCCTGTCTCTTTTCTATTTCTATGCCCCTGACCTTCTCGGAACGGAACAAAAACCTTACCACATGAGAGCAGTCCTCAACAACCTCCGGCGCGCGGTCGGCCCATTCTATTACAGAGACCCCCTTTGAGTAAACATACTCCTCTATTCCCGTCTCATAAAGGTCTCTCGGCCCCTCAACCCTGTAAAGGTCTATATGATAAAGGGGGAGACGACCACCGTCGTAAATATTTATTATGGCGAAGGAAGGACTCTTTACATAACCCTTCACCCCAAGGGCGCGTGCCATGCCGCGCACAAAGGTCGTCTTGCCTCCCCCGAGTTCTCCGACAAGGGCCACCCTTTCCCCGCCTTTAAACCCCCTTGCAAGCTCTTCGGCGAGCCTCTCCGTCTCCTCGGGAGATTTTGACTCGGCCCTCCTGATGGTGGTGGTCTTTTTCCTCACCTAACCCCCGCCCCTCAGGAGAGAAAAGAATTCAAAACGCCAGGAACGGCCCCGAGGATGTCCGTGGCTATCATGCCGGCCGTGCCGGCATCGATGGCAACATGGTCGGCGGCGAGCCCGTGCAGGTACGCTCCGGCCGTGGCCGCCTCTACGGCCGAAAGGCCCTGGGCCATAAGCCCGCCTATCATGCCTGAAAGGACGTCGCCCGTGCCCGCCGTCGCAAGCCCGGGGTTGCCCGTGGGATTTATATAGAGACTGCCCTTTAAATCGGCTATGACCGTAAAGGCGCCCTTCAGGAGAACGACGCACCCCGACCTCCTCATAATCTCCTCGGCGGCCCCGAACCTGTCCCTCTGTACGTCCGCGGCCTTTACGCCTAAAAGGCGGGCCGCCTCGCCGGGATGGGGCGTAAGGACAATCTCTTTATTCGACTCCTTCAAGACCCTCAGATGTCCCGCCAGAGAGTTAAGGCCGTCGGCGTCGATAACGAGCGGCGGGGCGGCGCCCATTAAGACCTTCTCCATGAGCCTTAAAATTTCAGGAGAGGTACCGAGGCCAGGGCCCGCAACAAGGGCGGACTTGCCCTTGATAAACTCCTTCACCATATCATAGGACAGAGCTCCGAGGGTCCTTTCGGCTGACTCGGGAAGGGCGCGTGTCATAACCTCCGTCGTCTTCGTCTCCATTACGGGAGCGAGGCTTTCGGGAAGCCCGATGGTAACGAGCCCCGCACCGGCCCTCATGGCGCCCATGGCCGTCATGTGCGCCGCGCCCGTCTTACCCGGAGAGCCGGCGAGGACCGCCACGTGGCCGTAAGTGCCCTTGTGCGAATTCTTTTCGCGCCCCTTCAGAATACCACGCACATAACCGGGACAAATAACATTCCATTTTATGCCGGCGTCTGCAAGGAGGGCGCGCGGCACGCCTATGTCGGCCACCTCCACCCTCCCGGCGTATGAAAAACCGGGGAACTGGAAAAAGCCGGTCTTGGGCAGAGCCAGCGTCAAAGTGGCGTGGGCCTTCACCGCCGTACCGAGCACACGGCCCGTCGTGGCGTCGATGCCCGAGGGCACGTCTATGGAGACGACCTTCCTCCCCGTGCTGTTTATAAAATTTATCACATCCGCGTATAGGCCCCTTACGGGGGAGCTGAGTCCCGTGCCGAAAAGGGCGTCGACTATTACGGCGGAATGTATTATTTTCGATTCATACTTCTTTAAATCCCTTTTTGAGAGTATGGGGAAGATGTCCCCGGCCATCTCACACCATATCCTTTTGTTTCGAGCCGCGTCCCCCCTCAAATCATCGGGCCTCGCGAGGGAAAAGACCGCTGCGCCTATCCCGGAATTCTTAAGATGGCGCGCGGCGACAAAGGCGTCGCCGCCGTTATTGCCCTTGCCGGCCACAAGGGCCACGCCGGGCACACCTCCACACTTGGGGGGAGAGGAGAAAAAATCCTTAATGATAAAATCGGCAACTGCCCTCCCGGCGTTCTCCATGAGCTGGAGCCCTTTCATACCGTAGTCCTTCACGGCGAACCTGTCTATGGAGCGCATTGTCGCGCTGTCGACGACCTTCATATATCCTTCTCCACCATGGTCTCGGCTACCCCGTATTTATCGGTATGTGAAATGGAAAGGCTGTACCTGAAGGCCCCTTCGGCTTCTGTAGAGACCCTGAAAAAAGGCCTGCCGCTTTTGGCCCGCATAACCTCTACGTCCTTGAACCTCTTAAACCTTCCAATGGCCTTGAAAAGACTTACCTTGGCGGCGAAGCGCGCGGCCAGGTGGCGTTCAGGAAACCTTTTTCTCCGGCAATAACCGAGTTCATTCTCCGTAAACAACCTCTTCAAAAACCCCTCTCCCCGGCGAAAAGAGGCGGCCCGGAACCTTTCAACGTCCACTATGTCTATGCCTATGCCGTATATCATAATTCCACCGTGGAGGCTCAGCCCACAAGCCTCTTCATCTCCTTAACGGCCTCATCTATCCCCGTGTAAATGCTCCTCGCGATGATGCTGAAGCCTATGGCGAACTCCTCAATCTCCTTAATCCCGGCCACTTCCCTTACATTATGGTAATCAAGGCCGTGGCCCGCGTGGACCCGGAGGCCTAATTTATTCGCTAAAAGCACTGAGTCATGGACCCTTTTAAGCTCCTCGTCCCTCTCTTTACCGCCTCGAGCGTCGGCGTAACGCCCGGTGTGAATTTCCACTCCGCTCGCCCCTATCCTGTGGCTCTGCTTTACGCCCTCCGTTTCGGGGTCTATAAAGAGGTTAACGGGCAGGCCCGCGTCCCTGAGCGTGGTAACGAACCTTTTAAGGGCCTCGGAGTTTTTCTTTACATCGAGCCCCCCCTCGGTGGTGAGCTCCCTGCGCTTTTCAGGCACGATGGTAACCATATCGGGCTTTACCTCAAGGGCGATGGAAAGCATCTCCGAGGTGGCCGCCATCTCGAGGTTCAGCCCTGTCTTGAGTGTCCTTCTCAAGACAAAGAGGTCGCGGTCCTGTATGTGGCGGCGATCCTCCCTCAGGTGCACCGTTATGCCGTCGGCGCCGGATAGTTCTGCCTTGAGGGCCGCCGTTACTGGGTCGGGTTCAGTTGTGAGCCGCGCCTGCCTCACCGTGGCCACATGGTCTACGTTTACAGTTAATCTTGCCATAACCTTGATCGCCTCACAGAATTTTTGTTTTGGATATTTTAAAGAACCCGGCCTTGAACCGGCAGCCCCCCGGAAGCCGTCCCTGGCTATCCCTCCCCTATCTCTCTTCGGAGGATACAGGCGAGCTCTTCGGCCATATCTCTTATCTCCTTTTCCTTCTCGCCCTCGATGGTAATCCTCGCAAGGGGCTCCGTGCCTGAATAGCGTATAAAGACCCTGCCGCGCCCCTTAAGCCTCTTCTCAACCGACTTAAGGGCCGCCTTAACATTTTTAATCTCATTGAGGTTCTTCTTCTCCTTAACCTTCACGTTCAAAAGCACCTGAGGATAGCACCGCAAGACGGCTTTGAGTTCGGACAATTTTTTCCCTTCCCTCACCATGCTCTTAAGCACCTGCAGGGCCGTTATAATCCCGTCCCCCGTAGTTGTGTGGTCAAGGAATACGACATGGCCGGATTGCTCGCCGCCGAGGTTGTACCCCTCTTTACGCATCTCCTCCACAACATACCTGTCGCCCACCTTCGTCCTTACCACCCGTCCTCCGGCGCTCCTCAAGGCCTCGTCAAGCCCGGAGTTGCTCATTACCGTCGCCACAAGGGTCTCTCTTTTAAGGCTGCCTTCCTTCAGCATGCCGAGGGCCGAGATGGCGAGGATGTGGTCGCCGTCGACTATCTCACCCCTCTCGTCCACCAGTATGCAGCGGTCGCCGTCGCCGTCGAAGGCGATGCCTATATGGGCGCCGCTCTTTTTTACGGCCCCGGCTATCTTCTCGGGATAAAGAGAGCCGCATCCGAGATTTATATTCTCACCGTCAGGTTCCACCCCCTCCGTTATAATTTCGGCGCCGAGTTCCGCGAAGACGGCCGGGGCCACCTTGTAAGTAGCGCCGTTGGCGCAGTCAACTGCTATCTTCAAGCCGTCAAGAGTCAGTTCATCGGGGAAGGTGTTTTTTGCGAAGACTATGTATCTTCCTATGGCGTCGTCGACCCTGTAGGCCTTGCCGACCTCCCTGGCCGTGGGCCTGTGGCTCGGGTCCCTGTTTTCGAAGATAAACTGCTCTATCTCAAGCTCAACGGCGTCGGGGAGCTTAAAGCCGCTCCGTGAAAAAAATTTTATGCCGTTATCCTGATAGGGGTTATGGGAAGCGGAAATCACGACCCCTGCGTCGGCCCGCATGCTCGAAGTAATAAACGATATGCCCGGAGTGGGCAGAGGGCCCACCATAAGGGCGTCTACGCCCATGGAGCATATCCCGGCCATCATGGCGCTTTCGAGCATATACCCGGAAAGCCGGGTGTCTTTACCCACAACAATCTTATGGCGCCGGGGCTCTTTCTTGAATACATAGGCTATGGCCCTTCCGAGCTTCAATGCCATCTCCGCGGTCATGGGCGCCACGTTAGCCACGCCCCTTACGCCGTCCGTTCCGAAAAGCCTCTTTTTATTCTCCACAGTATACCTGCCTTGTTTCCACCCGGGCCATGCCGGGGCATACCCAAACCATGTATGAAAGATAGATGGGGCGGCTACCTCTTCCCCTTCTTCTTCTTTTTCTCAATAAGTACCGTTACGCCCACTTCCTTGGCGCTTATTGATTTAATATCCGACTCATTTATGTCAAGTTCCGCTTTAAAACCCCTGGACTCTTTCAGTCCGTTTATATCGACGGCCTTTGTATATATGGTTTTCAAGGTCCTCATCTTTTTCTTCAACACCTCTACGTCGACCTTCTCGGGGTCCACCTTCACGGAGATAACCCTGTAGCCCAGGGCCGGCGTACCCTTCCACCGCGCCTTTACCGGGACACTTCCCTTTACAATCTTTTCAAGACGGATGGCCACGGAGACGGGCTTTACCCTCACAACCTCCACGCCCGTCGGCGTGCTTATATTCTCCCGCAGCAACCTGTACCTGTGGAGCCCTTCTTTCGCCTTGCTCAAATTGACTTCGGCGCTTATCTGGCCGGCGGTGAGATTGTTTATAACCAGTCTCGATCCACGGAGCCTTACCTCTATCTCTCCGGGAGGCGCGCTCGTCATCGCCATATCCTTAGGTATCCCCGAAACCCCCAGAGGCACAACGAAACCGACCTCGGTGTTGCTCTGTCCGGCGACAAAGAACCACAGCGCCGAGGCGAAAACCACGGCGAGCAGCTTAAGTCCGAGGTTCTTGGTAAGCCTCTTCTTCATGGCCTTATCTTCCATGGGAAGAGGTCCCAAAAAGTCGCCTTCGAAGCCTCTTCAGAGGGCAGGATATCTCTCAAGCCGCCCAGCAGTTCTTCGGGTTTAATACCCCTGTGCAGTTCATAGTCGAAGCCGAGGGTTATCTCGCCCGTCTCCTCAGAGACCACTATGGCCACGGCGTCCGTCTCCTCGGCGAGACCCAGGGCGGCCCTGTGCCGCGTGCCCATGGACTCCACCACCTGCCGGGTAGAGAGCGGCAGTATGCAGCCGGCCTTGAATATCCTCGGCCCCTTTATAATAACGGCCCCGTCGTGCATGGGGGAGCCTGTGTCGAAAAGAGCGAGCAGGAGCCCGGCGCTCACCCTCGCGTCCACCTCAACACCGGTCTCGAGCGTGGGGCCGAGGTCCACGGACCTTTCGAAGATTATAAGCGCCCCCGTCCTGTTCGTCGACATGCGCTTTACCGCCGTAAGGACCTCGTCTATCACCTCGCGCGAGCGGTGCGCCTCGCGGGCGATAAAGGGCCTTCCCATATGCACAAGGCCCCTTCTTATATCCTGCTGGAATACGACTATAACAAAGATTACTATGGAGCCAAGGAAGTTGCTCAGTATCCAGTGAAACGTTATAAGCTGCGCCCTCAGGGAAACGAAATAGGCTATAATAACCACCCCGAGCCCCCACAACATCCTTTCAGCCCTTGTGCCCCTCACCAGGACCATGAGCCAGTAGATGAAGAAGGCCACAATAAATATGTCTAAAACGGCGATTAAGTTCTTAATCCTGAATATCGCTTCCAACACGGCTCCGTCCATTTAAAAGTCCAGAAAAACCTTCGCCCCGCCCCGGCCCGCGCCTTTTTACGAGCCCCCTTCTTTCAGGGCGTCGGCCATATCTGCGGCTCTTCTTGCCGCCTTAACGTCATGCACCCTCAGGATATTAGCCCCGTTCATAATGGAGACCGTGGAGGCGGCGAGCGTTCCCGCGAGCCTCTCTCGAAGATCCCCGCCGGGAGCCCTGTCTATAAAGCTTTTTCGCGACGGCCCTACGAGTATGGGCCTGCCGAGTGGCGTGAACTCCCTTAGCCTCCTTATAATCTCGAGATTACCCTCACGCGACTTGCCGAAACCTATGCCCGGGTCTATAATCGTTCTCTCGATCTCAATCCCCGATTCAGCGGCGCGCTCTAAGCTTGCCTTAAGGAACGTAAAGACCTCCCCAACGAGGTCCTCATACCGGACGTCATTCTGCATCGTCGCCGGCGTGCCGCGCATATGCATGAGTACCGAGGCCGCGCCGTACTCCCCACATACGGAGGCCATACGCGTGTCCATGGAAAAGGCGCTTATGTCGTTTATAATCTCCGCCCCTTCTTCAAGGGCCGCCCTTGCCACCTCCGACTTTGTCGTGTCCACCGATACGGTGACGCCCCGGGAGGCGAGCTCCCCGATAACAGGCACGACCCTCTTCAGCTCCTCTCCCGTATCCACGCTCGAAGCGCCGGGCCGGCTCGACTCCCCCCCCACGTCTATCCAGTCGGCGCCCTCTTCAACCATCTCAAGCGCCCTCTTCACCGCGGCGGCCGGCTCAAAAAACCTCCCGCCGTCGTAGAAGGAATCGGGGGTGACGTTCAGTATACCCATGATGAGGGTCTGCGGCCCGACAACCCAACTCTTCGCCCTCGCCTTCAGTACAAAACTCCGGCCCTCAACATCTTTCCGGACATCATCTTTCCGGACATCATCGGAAGGGGAAGGGGAAGGCCGCTCAAAGAGGGCTGAGTCCATCGCACCTTCCTTCAATTTCTCCACTCGGCACCTTTAAACAAAAGATGGGCGTAAGATACCGGCTCTGGCTGAACCCCGGCCACAGAGCCCTCTCTTGCGGCAAGGGGCGTTTTGCCTTCAGCCGGCAAAAATTCCCGTTCAAGAATATCGCCCCCTGTAAGGTCAGGGGCATCGGTCTTCATGTTGTAGAGGTTCTTTTCTGGTGTCATGAGCCGGGGTCGGGCGCAGGCCGCCCCGATCCTATAGATCTCGAAGTGCGCTCTTTCTTCCGAGGTTTTTTCAACGCATCCGACAGGCAACCTCAACAGGGTCTCCGCAGGGATAGATTCTTCGGGAAAAGTGAAAAAAAACGCTGCCCGGGAAAGAACTTTTTATACACCCATGTGCAGCGATACTGAGCCTGGTTAAAGACGGGGCCTTTTATTCAACGGCGAAATCAAGCCTGCCCCGCGTACCGCCCTGTTTCTTCTCCTCGTCCGTTTTTTTCTTCGCGGCCTCGGGCTTGAGCCCTTCCGGTTTTTTCTCCTCGCCGGGGGCTGGGTCCGAAGAAGCCTTCTCCTGTGCCGCGGCGCCGAATACGATACCGTCTATTTCGTCGCCGTCAAGGGTCTCCCTCTCGAGGAGCGCCGTCGCGAGGTTGTTGAGCACCTCGCTGTGGGTCTCTATAATATTCCTGGCCCTGTCGTAATTTTCCGTAACTATCGCCTTTATCTCGGAGTCTATGATATCGGCCGTTACACTGCTGAAGTCCCTGCTCTGGGCCATTTCCTTGCCGAGAAAGATATGTTCTTCTTTCTTTCCGAAGGTAAGGGGACCGAGTTTTTCGCTCATCCCCCATTCGCAGACCATCTTCCTTGCTATATCCGTGGCCCTCTCAATATCGTTTCCGGCCCCCGTCGTCATGTGCTTCAAGACCAGCTCCTCGGCGGCCCTGCCGCCCATGAGCACGGCTATGTTATTCAGGAGATACTCCTTGCTGTAAGTATGCCTTTCGTCTATAGGCAGCTGCTGGGTAAGGCCCAGCGCCATGCCCCGGGGGATTATAGAGACCTTGTGTATGGGGTCGGTCCCGGGGATGAGTTTGGCCACGAGCGTGTGCCCTGCCTCATGGAAGGCCGTGTTCTTCTTCTCATCATCGCTTATTATCATGCTCCGGCGTTCACTGCCCATGAGGAGCTTGTCCTTGGCGTTGTCGAACTCCACCATCTCCAGCGTCTCCTTGCCCCTTCTCGCGGCAAGAAGCGCCGCCTCGTTGACGAGGTTGGAGAGGTCCGCGCCTGAAAAGCCCGGCGTGCCCCTCGCTATAACCTCCATATTGACGTCCTCCGCGAGGGGCGTCTTAACGGAATGTACCTTTAATATCTTTTCCCTGCCCTTTACGTCGGGCTTGGGCACCACTACGTTACGGTCGAACCTTCCGGGACGAAGAAGCGCCGGGTCCAGAACATCGGGGCGGTTTGTAGCGGCGATGATAATAACCCCTTCGTTACTCTCAAAACCGTCCATCTCCACGAGGAGCTGGTTAAGTGTCTGCTCCCTCTCGTCGTGACCTCCGCCGAGTCCGGCCCCCCGGTGCCTGCCGACTGCGTCTATCTCGTCTATAAAGATAAGGCACGGGGCGTGTTTTTTACCCTGGACAAAAAGGTCCCTCACCCTCGAAGCCCCGACTCCCACGAACATCTCGACGAAGTCGCTTCCAGAGATGGAAAAGAAGGGGACCCCGGCCTCGCCCGCGATGGCCCTTGCCAGGAGCGTCTTACCCGTTCCCGGGGAACCGACAAGGAGCACACCCTTGGGTATACGCCCGCCGAGCCTCGTGAACCTCTTGGGGTCCTTTAAGAAGTCTATTATCTCCTCTACCTCCTGCTTGGCCTCCTCTATGCCGGCCACATCCTTGAAGGTGACCTTATGCTGGTCCTCGGCCAGGAGCCTCGCCTTTGATTTGCCGAAACTCATGGCCTTGCCTCCGCCGGCCTGCATCTGGCGCATAAAGAATATCCAGACGCCGATGAGGAGGACCATGGGGAACCATGAGACAAAGATAGTGCCCCACGAAGGGGTCTCGGCGACGGGCTTGGCTGAGATCGTGACTTTATTGGCCCTCAACTTCTCAACGAGCCCTGGATACTGCGGGGAGTAGGTGCTGAAGGTCTTGCCGCCGATTAATTTCCCGTCAATGGAGTTGCCCTCCATCGTCACATCCGCGACCTGGCCCCCCTCAACCTTTTCGATGAACTCGGTAAAGCTCATCGCCTCGGTGGAAGAGCGCTTGTAACTTATAAGGTTGAAAACAAGGATAACGGTGGCTATGATTATCAGCCAGAGCGCTATATTCTTATATAACTGGTTCATCTATATTCCTTTCATTAGGGCATGCGGACTAAAAGAGCAAATCAATAAAATATTCTGTCACAGATTTCGTTTTTTTACAACTGAAAACTTTAGCGCGCTCCGGGCGCGGCGAGGTCTTATCCATTCGATTAACATCGGGTTTTTATCCTTCGCGTAAAAAAAGACTCCGGAATAATAAAAGCCGGCCCCGGGCCTAAAGCTTTTTCCAATAAAAATTCTTGAAGGCGGCCCTGGCCACGGAGGCGCTGAAAAGGAAGATGGCGGCCGAAAAGAACATCCATATAAGGAGCACCATAATCGTCCCCAGCGACCCGTAAAATCGATTATAGGATGGGAAGTAGTACAGGTAAAGGGCGAAGAACTGCTTTGCCGCCTCCCATAAAAAGGCGAAGATTACGGCCCCGTAAAAGGCGTAACGGAAAACGAGGTTGGGGCCTGAAAATATCTTGTAGACCACTGTAACGGCGGCGACGACGACGACGAAGGGAAAGACATACTTCACGGCAATCCCCTCAAAGATGTAATGAGTTAAATCAAAGCCCAGCACCGTCATATCGACCCTTTCGACTATATTGATGGCCGTGGTTACGATTATGGAGACAAAGGCGGAAAATACGGCGAGCAGGACCACGGCTACGTTGGTAATGCGTTTCCTGAAAAACCCGTAATTCTCATGCACGTCGAATATCGTTATGAGCGAGTCCGCAACGGCGTTAAGCACAAGCTCGGCTGAGAGTACGAGTGCCACTATACTGAGCCAACCGAAGGTCTTCCACGCGGCCACAAGCCCTTCGAGGTCGGCGATTATCCCGCCGCTCAAGTAGGGCAGGCCTGTCCCCGCCATATTCACCACCCTTTCAAGGATGTCGCCTCTCGCGCCGAGAATAAAACCGAGGGCCGAGATAATGAGAAAGAGTATGGGGATAAGAGAAAAGAAGGCGAAAAAGGATATGGCCGCCGCCCTGTTAAAGCAGTTGTTTTCTTTAAAGATACGCACGCTGTCCTGAAATATTTTGTGAATCCTTGTCATAAGGCCTCTAACGCCTCTCTCTGAAAACAATTCTTATGGGCACCGTGGAAAGGCCGAGAGAACTCCTCAGACCTTTTACGAGGTAGCGTTTATAAGACTCCTTCAGCCCCTGGGGACGGTTTACGAAGACGATGAAGGACGGGGGCGAGGCGCCTATCTGCGTGGTGTAATAAAATTTTACCGGCCTGCCCCTGTAAAGGTCCGGCCTGTGCGCCGTCGTCACCTCTTTCAATGCCGCATTGAGCCTCGCCGTAGCGAACTTCGTGCGTGCCTCCTCGGTGACCCCGTCGATAAAGCCGAAGAGGCTGTCCACCCTCTGGGCCGTAAGGGCGGAGATAAAAGCCACGGGGGCGAAGTTCAGGAACGGTATCTCCTTTTTAATCGCCTCTTTTATAAAAGCGGCGGTATTGGTCTCTTTTTCCACAAGGTCCCATTTATTGACGGCTATGACGCAGCACCTCTTCTTCTCTTCTATAATTCCCGCTATCCTCTCATCCTGGCCCTTGAGCCCCGCGCTCCCGTCCAGAACAAGGACCGCCACGTCAGACCTCTCAATCGTCTTTATAGCGTCCATTACGCAGTATGATTCCACTTTCAGACTAATCCTGTTTTTCTTCCTGATGCCGGCGGTGTCGATAAAAAGGTATTTTCTTCCATCGGGGAGGTCAAAGGGGGTATCCACGGCGTCCCGTGTCGTGCCGGCTATGCCGCTTACGATGGCCCTTTTCCTGCCAATAAGGCGGTTCAGTATGGACGACTTGCCGACGTTCGGGCGTCCCACTATGGCCACCCTTGTCCTCTCCTCGGCCGGCTCTTCGGGGGCGGCTTCGGGAAGGGAATTGAGGATTGCGTCGACAAGTTCGTTTATGTTCCTGCCGTGCTCGGCGCTGAGGGCGATGATACTCTCGACGCCGAGGGTGTAAAAATCCATAAGCTCCGATTCGCGCCGCCCGGAGTCGATCTTATTCACGGCGTAGACCACGGGCTTACGCGCCTTTCTGAGCACCCCGGCTATCTCTCTTTCCTGAGGCGTAAGCCCGATTTTACCGTCCATCAGGAAAACTATCACGTCGGCCTCCTCGATGGCGAGTTCGGCCTGGAGCCTCACCTGAGCCATCAAATCGTCTTCCGTGCCGGGCTCAAAACCGCCGGTGTCCACAAGGGTAAAGGGACGGCCCAGTTCCTCGGTATCGGCGAAGTTAAGGTCTCTTGTAAGGCCCGCCATATCTGCGACAATGGCCTTTTTTCTGCCGAGAAGCCTGTTAAAGAGCGTTGATTTGCCCACGTTGGGGCGCCCCACTATGGCGACTACAGGTCTCATTGGTATAAATCCGTAATGATATAAAGGTATAAATCCTTTTTTTCCCGCTTGAAAAAAGCTATGAAAAACTAATAGCCGAACTCTTTTAACGCCCCGGGCTTCTTCGTCCAGTCTTTCCTTACCTTCACAAAGAGCTTCAGGAAGACCTTCGCGGCGAGCAAACGCTCAATATCGCGCCTCGCCGACGTGCCTATCTTCTTGAGCATGGCGCCGCCTTTTCCTATGATAATCCCCTTCTGGGAATCCCTCTCAACGTTTATGACCGCGCCTATGGAAATAAGCCCCCTCTTCTCCTTGAAACTCTCAACTACGACGGCCGCGGAATAAGGTATCTCCTGGCTTGTGAACAAATATACCTTCTCCCTGATTATCTCCGAGGCTATAAACCTCTCGGGCTGGTCCGTTATGATGTCGTCGGGGAAGTATTTCGGGCCCGGGGCCAGGAGCCCCCTGACGAGGTCCAGCAAGAGGTCCACGCCTTCGCCTGTAAGGGCGGAGACGGGCACAATATCCTTGAAGGGGAAGCGTCCGCTCAGATCCTTAATAAGGGGAAGGAGACTGTCTTTTCCAACCCTGTCAACCTTGTTTATACAGAGTACCACCGGGGATTTGACGGTCTTCAGCCCCTCGATGATAAAAAGGTCGCCTTCTGAGACGGGCGTCACTGGCTCGATGAGATAGAGGACCGCGTCAACGTTGTCGAGGGAGGAGCGGGCCTCGGCGAGCATAAACCTGTTAAGGAGGCCCTTACCGCTGTGCATACCCGGGGTGTCCACGAATACAATCTGGCAGTCGGGGAGGTTTTTGACCCCCCTTACCGTATTTCTCGTGGTCTGGGGTTTCTCCGTGACGATGGAAATCTTTTCGCCGAGAAAGGCGTTTAAGAGCGTGGATTTACCGGCGTTGGGTCTTCCTATTATAGTTACAAAACCTGATTTAAAGGGCATTGCCTGACCTGATTTGCGGATATTTAGAATTTTTCGGCGGATTTGTCCGCCGTTAGTTAGATTTTTGCCGAATTTTCTCTTTTAAGCAAGGCTAAATTCCAACCCCCCCGAATAACTGAATTAATTTAGCACAATCCGCTACTTAATGGTAGAGCGCTCAAGTGAAATCTACCCCAATCGCCCCACAAATGCCTTGACAGGGGTCACGCTTCTATTGTAGCCTTACAATTAATCACGGGCGGCCCCTAAAGGGGCCTTGAAAGGGAAGTACGGTGTGAGACCGTCGCGGACCCGCCGCTGTAACCGGGGACGAAAGCCGCTTTAAGAGCCACTGTCACTAAAGGACGGGAAGGCGCGGCGAGTAGGATAATCCGGGAGCCAGAAGACCTGCCCTGAAGTACGTATTGTGTGTCCGACCCCCGCGGACCGGGGTCCAATAAAAAGAGGATGAAAAACGGCATCCCCTGACCTTTTCATAAGGTCCGGGGTTTTTTTGTGCGTTTTTTATACATAAAGGAAAGGAGGGATAACGGGGGGTTTTAAAAAGACAATTTAAAAAACGTGGACCGGCATAAAGGGAAGGGGGTTCAAGGCCCCCGCCGCCCCGCGACTGTAATCGCGACGAAAGCCGCTTTAAGAGCCACTGTCATTAAAGGACGGGAAGGCGCGGCGAGTAGGATGAACGAAAGCCAGGAAACCTGGTGCCGGGCCGCATAACAATCCACAATCCCCGAGGGGGGAGAAAGGTTCAACTCTGATGAGGCGGATATTATTTTTATTGACACTTCTGATATTCATTGCAGTACCGGCCCTCGCACCGGCTGAAGACGTAGAAGAAGAGGATAACGCGGATGTCGAGGAGATAGTTGTCACGGCCACGAGGATAGAGACCCCCGCAAGAGAGGTTGCGAGTTCGGTGACCGTAATAAGCGGCGCGAAAATTGAAAAAACGCAGGAGAGCCTGGTCCTCGACGTATTGAAAAACGCGCCTTCAATCGACGTGGCGCGCACCGGAGGGCCGGGAGGGACTACCTCGGTCTTTATAAGGGGGGCCAAATCGGAACATACCCTTGTACTTATAGACGGCATAGAGATGAACAACCCCATATCCACGGGGCGCACCTTTAACTTCGCCAACCTGACCACCGATAATATCGAACGGATAGAGATAATCCGCGGCCCCCAGAGTACGCTTTACGGCTCCGACGCCATGGGCGGGGTCATCAATATCATTACAAAGAAGGGTACGGGGGGGCCGCATATTAGTATCTCCGCTGAGGCCGGCTCCTTCGACACTTACAGGGAAAACGCCGCGCTAAGCGGAGCCGACGCCCTTTTCAACTACTCCCTGAGCCTGTCCCGCGAAGACGCCGTCGGTTTCTCCGCGGCCAATGAAAAGGACGGCAATACGGAAAGAGACGGCTATCAAAACACCACCGTCTCAACGAGGCTCGGGTTTACCCCGACAGACGAACTCGGGGTCGACTTCGTTCTGCGCTATACCGACAGCCGCGCCGACATTGACAACGCGGGAGGGGCGGGAGGCGACGACCCCAACAACACCGACGAGAACAAACAACTCTTTTTAAGGACTGTGGCACGGATTAACCTCTTTGACGGCTTCTGGGTTCAAAGGTTCGGGTTCTCTCTGAGCGACCAGGATGAGGAGAACAACAACGGCAAAGACCCATCCCACCCAAGCGACCTCACAGAGAGCACCTTTAACAGCAACATCGTCAAGTTCGACTGGCAGCACGACCTCTACCTCCACAAGACCAACACCGTTACCGCCGGCTTCGAGTACGAGGAGGAGGAGGGGGAATCAAGATTCCACTCCGAGAGCGCCTTCGGCCCCTTTACGAGCGACTTCGACAACAAAAAGGCGCGGACCAGGGGGGTCTACTTACAGGACCAGATAAAACTCTTTGACAGCCTATTCACCACACTGGGGGTGCGTACCGACTACCACAGCAAGTTCGGCTCCGAGACCACTTACCACGCCGCCGCGGCCTACATCCTTAAAGGCACTGGAACAAAGGTAAGGGGTACTTTCGGCACCGGCTTCAAGGCGCCCTCTCTCTTCCAGCTCTTTTCACAATACGGCGACGTCAACCTGACCCCCGAGAAGAGCACCGGCTGGGATATTGGGCTCGAGCAGACCCTGCTGAATAAAAAGGCGGCCATCGAGGCCACGTACTTCAGGAACGACTTCGACGACCTTATAGATTTCGACAGCTCTACCTCGACGTACAAGAACATATCAAAGGCGTGGACCAGGGGCGTGGAGCTTTCGGCGTCCTTAAGGCCCGTCGACGTACTCACGCTCAGCGCGAACTATACTTATACGGATACGGAGGACAAGACAACGGGGGCCGAGCTTTTAAGGAGGGCCAGTAACAAGTTCGGGTTTGATCTGAGCTACCGTTTTCTCAAAAAGGGGAACGTGAACCTGGGCGTCAAGTTCACCGGTGAGAGGGACGACCTCGACTTCAGCACATTCCCCGCCACGACGGTCAGGCTCGGAAGTTACACGCTCGTAAACCTCGCCGCGTCTTATGATATCTCGAAACACGTCCGGCTCCACGGGCGCATAGAAAACCTCCTCGACGAGGATTATGAAGAGGTGCTCGGCTTCGGCGCCGCCGGTATAAGCGCCTTCGCAGGAGTAAAGGTGTCATTATAACGCGTAAGGACATAAACTATGGTGTTCCATGGGGCGCTTTAATCTCATTTTACCGATAGGCCTGTCATTGATTGTCCATATAGGCCTCTTTGCCTTCGCCGCCGCTTATTACGGAGCCGGAGGAGGGGGCGGCGGCTATCCGTCGTCCGTTACCGTCACGATAGTCTCGCTTTCCGGGGCGGGCGCCGGTGTGGGAGGCCGGGTGGCGGCTGGAACCATTACCCCGAAAATTGGCGCCAAAAAAGCTTCATCCCCGAAGGCCGTAATGGCGCCGCAAGGCAAAGAAAAAAAGGTTATAAAGGGGCCGGACGCCCCCCCCGTTGAAGTCGAATTAACCCTGAGAGATAAAGAGGCCGTAAGGAGCGCCGGGGCGGAGCTTTCCAAAAGGGATATAAAAAGGCGGGAGACCGTAGAGGCGCAAGAGAGCCGTCAAACGCATGGCTTGGATGTAAACTCAAAGGCGTCCGGCCTCGGCCCTGCCCTTGTTTCAATGGGGGGAGGAATTGACGGGGCACAGGGTGCGGGGGGTCCGGGTCCGGGTCTTCCTAAGGACGGGCCCGCCAACAAGGGGCCGGCGGCGGGCATGGGAGGAGGGATGGGGCCGGGTGGGTCAATTACAATCATAGGGCTCGATGCCCCGAAATACCCGCGGTATTCGAGGATACGCGGCGAGGAGGGTACGGTCATCATTCAAGTAAACCTCCGGGGCGGCGGAAGTCCCGAAAGCGTCCTTGTCGCAAGGTCAAGCGGCTACGCGCGCCTCGACCGCGCCGCCTTAAAGGCCGCCAGAGGGGCCGAATTTGCAATACCGGGGAGAGTTAGAGGGCGCGCCGTGTTATCAAAACGAATCGCCTTCACCTTTAAACTCAAAGAGGGAGACACCCGGTAGTGTCGGGGGTCCCGGGTCTGCCGTGGACATACCCGGAGGGGTAAAGAGATGACGCGTAAACTCATCCTCTTGACGGTAGTCCTCGCGGCATTCGCCGTGAGCCTTCTCGGCGGAAGGGCTTTTCTCGCCGTAGAGAGGGCCGTCCCCCTGCACGCCCAAATCGGCCCGCCGGAGAGCCTTACACCGCCATGCGACAGGATAGTATCGCTGGCCCCCAGTATTACCGAGGAGGTCTTCGCCCTGGGCCTCGGAGAAAAGGTCGTCGGTGTGACACGTTTCTGCGACTACCCGCCTGCCGCCCTTAAGATAAAGAGGGTGGGCGGATACTTCGACCCCAACTACGAGGCGATCCTGGCGTTAGAGCCCGGCATCGTCATACTCCTGCCGGAGCACAGGGAGGCAAGGGAATACATGGAAGAACTCGGCCTTAATACCTTTACAGTCAATCACGGGAATATCTCCGGGATTCTCAATTCCGCTGCGGCCATGGGGCGGCTCTGCGGGGCGGAGGAAAAGGCCGGCGAGATAACCTCGGAGATAGAATCGAGGATGAAAAAGATAAAGGAAAAGACAGCGGGACTCAAGCGCCCCGGTGTAATGGTCTCAATAAACAGGGATATAAGCTCCGGGACGCTGAAGGATGTCTATATAGCCGGCAGGGACGGTTTCTACGACGAGATGGTAAACCTTGCCGGAGGCAGAAACGTCTACCGCGGAGCTCTGGTAAAGTACCCCGTCGTCTCCGGCGAGGGCATGGTCAGCCTCAACCCCGACGTGATTATCGACGTGGTGCCTGATTTCAGGGGACGGGGTGTAAATGTAGAGACGGCCCTCAAAGACTGGCGGAGCATCCCCGGGCTGAAGGCGGCCGAGACGGGTCGCGTTTATCTCCTCGGCGGGAACTACGTGGCGAGACCGGGGCCGCGCTTTATCCTCATCCTCGAGGATATGGCGCGCGCCATACATCCCGAGATTCAATGGTAAATGGTAGGCGGTAAGAAAAATGACTGAACGCGCCATAGAAATAAAGGGATATTCCTTCTCCGTGGGAAGCAAGGATATCCTCACCGACGTCTCCCTTACTGTAAACGACGGGGAGTACCTCTCCATAATAGGGCCCAACGGCGCAGGCAAGACCACTCTCCTTAGATGCCTGAACAGGATCTTGAGGGGCGGGGTGGGCGAGATAAGGGTGCGGGGTAGAAATATTGAGGACTTCAGCCAGAGAGAACTGGCTAAGGTCCTGAGTTATGTGCCCCAGTCAGGCGGCGCTCCCGCGCCTTTCACAGTTCGCGAGTTCGTAATGATGGGGCGCTATCCCCATTTAAGCCCCCTATCTTCTATAAAGAAGGCGGACGTCGAGATTGTCGAAAGGGCCCTGGCGCTTACGGAGACGGAGGAGTTCTCCGGGCGTCTTCTCTCCACGCTCAGCGGTGGCGAACGCCAGAAGGTCTATATCGCCGCGGCCATAGCGCAGGGCTCCGGCATACTCCTGCTTGACGAGCCCACGACCTTTCTCGACCCAAAGCATCAGGACGAGATTCACGCCATCTTAAGGCGCCTTAACCGCGAGGCAGATACCACCATCATATCCGTCACCCATGACATTAACAGCGCCGCCGTCTGGAGCGGACGCGTGGTGGCCCTTCGGGGCGGCGCCGTAAAGTTTTGCGGCGGCGCCCTTGAGGTAATGGACAACAACGTCCTTAAGGAGGTCTACGGCAAGGAATTTCTGTTCGTAACACACCCTGTAACGGGCATACCACTCGTCCTGCCCGGAGGCGCGCAATGAAATGAAGGCCGTACAAAATAAAAAGACCGCGGTACTCGCCGTACTCGCCGTTCTCACGATAGCAGTTCTCTTCGGCGCCCAGTTCACGGGAATGGAGCGGGTGCCATTGAGTTCTCTCTTTCATCCCTCGCCGGGAGCGGCCTCGGAGATACTGTGGAGGCTCAGGATGCCGAGGGTCTTCACCTCCTTTCTCGCCGGGGCGGGGCTTGCCGTAAGCGGCATGGTCTTCCAGGCCATGTTCCGTAACCCTCTGGCCACACCATTTACCCTCGGTGTATCGAGCGGCGCCGCCCTCGGGGCGGCCCTCTCCATAAGGTTGGGGATCACATTCACTCTCCTCGGCATTTCAAGTTCGTCCCTCTTCGCCTTCATCGGGGCCCTCGCCTCAATAACCCTCGTCTACGGGATTACCCGGGCAAAGAGGGGCTTTTCTACTTCCACCATGCTCCTTGCCGGGGTGGCCATAAGCCTTTTCTTCTCAAGCGTCATACTCTTCACCCAGTACTTAAGCGACTTCACCAATTCTCTACGCATATTGCGTTGGCTCATGGGTGGGCTCGCCGTCGTGGGTTTCAAGCCCGTCCAGAGCATGCTCCCCCTTGTCGTGGGCGGGAGCGCCGTCATTTTTTACCTCACCAACGAACTCGACCTCATGACTACGGGCACGGAGATAGCTTTGAGCCGGGGCGTCGACGTCAAGAGGACGAAGACAATCCTCTTCCTCGTAACCTCTCTTATGGTGGGCGGGGTCGTTTCCGTCTGCGGCCCCATAGGCTTCGTCGGAATGATGGCCCCTCACATCTGCCGGCTCCTTATAGGCCCGGGCCACCGCCACCTCACCCCGGCGACCATCCTCTTCGGAGGCTCGTTCCTGACTCTTTGCGACACCCTGTCGAGGACGATTATCGCCCCGGCGGAGGTCCCCGTGGGCGTCGTCACGGCGCTCCTCGGCGGCCCATTCTTTATCTGGCTCTTAATGGGCGGCCTGTCGGAAAGGAGCGTCCTCAGCTATTACGAAGAGGGCTGAGACGAGGTCCCTGTACTTAAAGAGATGGCAAACAAAATTATTCGCCGGAAGAAACGGCCTCAGTTGAGGGCGGCGCGCGCAGCAGACTGCTTAGAAGAAGCGCCGCGGTGTAAAAGACCATTGGAAGATATGTAAGGGTATTTCTGTGTATGCCCGTAACCTCTGTTACCGCCGTAGCCTCAAACGTAAGGTAGACGAAAAAGAAGACCCCTATAACAAGGAAGAGTACCATATATAGATATTTTAACTCACTCCGTATAACGGCCTTGAAACCGGCCGCTGAGAGGAGAAGCCAGAAGGGGAAAACGATGTTATAGTTGGCGCTGAAGAATATTTCCTTGAGTCCCTTTGGGATGACCTCCCAGTGGACGCCCCTCCCCGCGCTCTCCGAGTACCAGGGGTCGCTCAGCCATTTCAACCCCGAACCATGACCGCTGTGCCCGTAACCGAAACCGTGAGACGCCTTGAAGAGGAGCCACGGCGCCGAAACCAGGATGAGAGGCGCGAGAAAACAGGCGAGGTTCGCCGCCACGGGTTTTTTTCTTAAGAGGAGGAAGAGTAAGAGGGCGGCAAAAACCGCCGCGGCAAAAAAGACCCCCTCGTTTTTAACGAATATCCCCATGCCCAGAAAAATACCCGAAAGGATTAAGAACCTCCTGTCCTCCGTCCTTAAAAACCTCCAGAAGGTTACCATACCCGCCAGGGCGTAGAAACTCAAGGGAAGGTCCGCGTAGGCGTCAATGCCGTGATATGTGAATATGGGAGCGCTCGCCATGAAAAACACCGTGACAATTGCGTAAAAGGCGCCAGTCTCCCTTTTTACGGCGTAGTAGAGTACCCCGAGAAGGCCTGAAAAATAGAAAAAGCTCGGCGCCTTGGCGTAAACCTCGTGGAACTTTCCGAGCCACAGCGAGGTCCACATCTGTACAAGCGGATAGTGAAGCGGATGGCCGAGAAAGAACCTGTAGCCCGCGCCGAAAAAATGTTCGTCCCCCGGGTTCAGGGCCAGACCCCTTCTATAAAAAAAGAACTTTGCCGTCACCGACCAGTTAAGGAAGGAATCGATTGAATGGATGGGGCGCGTGAAGTTCTCATCGAAGACGAAATAAATTTTCACCGCGAGCCAGAGGGCGAGAAAGATTGAAATATAAAATTTTATCTCCCTCCCGTCTATATGCGCTACAGGGCCGGGCAGGGCCCTCACGCGGCTCCGGTATAAGAGAAAGAAGAAAAACAGGGCAAAGATAACGGGCAGGGCGGCGAGGCCCGTGATACTGAACCGCACACCCGTAAGGCCCAGTAAAAATATCTCGTAGGTTAAAAAACCCGTGCCCACTCCGAAACCGAACAAGACCGTCTCCGCGAGGGTCACCCCGGCCCCCCTCAAAAGGTAGCGCGTAAACGCGAAACCCGTCAGAGTTGGTATCGCCATGGCAAAGAATATCAGGATAAAGTCCAAGGCCCCTCCTATTTTAAAACCTCAAAGATGACGGCGTTTGCGGCGAACTCTTTAAAGACCCTCACAGGCGCGGAGGCCTTCTTGCCTCCCCTGTAAAGTACGCCTGAAGAAGCGTCAAGGCGGAGGTCCTTATCGGCGAATGACCACAGGAAATCCGGCTCCGATGAGACCTCCATGGGGAGCAGATAGTACCGCGCCATGGCGGCCAGCGGAGAGTCGGCGGAAAGCGCGGCGGGCGCAATCGTTTTACCGGCCGGCACCGTTGACTCCATGAAATCCATAAAATCCAGAAAATTATCGAGGTCCCTGTTGTTGACCTCTCTAATCCGTACCCCCACAGGCTCACCATGGAGAGCCGCGGCGTCGCCCCTCCAAATCATAAGCCAGTTATAGTCCATCCTTACGGCGAAGACAAAACCCCCGACGAGGAAGACCAATATAAAGGCCTTGAGGAAAGACCTCCTCCTCCGGGCCCCTTTTCTTGTAAAAAAAACGACTCCGAAGGCCGTACCAAGAAGGAGGATTATAAGGATATAAAGTGCTGAAAGGAAGGTAAGGCCTCCCACCATGGGAGTGGTTACGGAGGCGACGGTAAAATTCGTTATCATGTCGGGTCTTAAAAACTCCTCCCAGAGGACCCTTGAAAGCCCCGGCAGCGTCGGCCTGTAAAACCCGGCGGATATAAGGGCCACCCTGACCTTCTCTATGGTATAGAACTGTATCTCAACTTTATTTATATAATCATCGCCCCCCTTAAGGCTGCCGAGATAAAACCTGAAGTCTTGAACCTCTCCCGACCCCCTGACCCTTATGCTCTTTTCGACGACACCGCCAGTGAAAGTATTCACACGGATATTGCACGCGAGGCCCTTCGAACTCCTGAACCTGAGCCTCAATACGTTTGCGCCGGGGGGGGCCTTGAATCCGGGCGGGCTCAGGACTATCACGGACCGGCTGCCCCTTAGAAGAAGGCCGTCATCAGCGACGGAGGCGCTCTCTACGTTAACAAAACGCCAGTCGGCTATCTCATTGACATTCTTGAATTGAAAAGATGCGCCGCTGCCGTAAGAAGCGGAAGGGACGGCGAGAAGGGCCGTTAAGAGGAGCAGTCTTGTTATGGTGCGAAGAAAAGTCATTCCGTCAAAGGATTGAGTTTTTCCGGGAATCATACCATAGAGGGGCTCTTATGTGAACAGCTTCTCTCCTTAAGACATCTCCATGGACCCGTGGCAGGCTAAAAAGGAAAAAAGGAACGGGAATTTCCGTATCGTGACGGCGGGGGGCGAGAAAACCGCCACGCCGCCGTTAAGGAATGAAGGAAGGGACGACAAGGTGGTTACGGTACAGACCGGCCATGCGGCACAGTGTCATGGGAGAGACGGTTTGAAGGTCCCTGAAGGAGCATCACAATCAAAGCTCCGGCGCAAATTTCTCAGGAGCATGGGGTGACGCCGGTACGATAAAAAGGGGTAAACCTTCTATGGAGGAGTATTGATGCGGGCCTACTGGCTCATGGAATCGAGGAATTCCTTGTTCGTCTTGGCGTTTTTAATCTTGCCGAGGAGGAACTCCATGCTCTCTATGGGGTTTAAGGGCTGGAGCACCTTCCTCAATATCCATATCCTGTTAAGCTCCTCTTTCTTTAAAAGGAGTTCTTCTTTCCTCGTGCCCGATTTGTTCAGGTCGATGGCGGGGAAGATCCTCCTCTCCGAGAGTTTCCTGTCAAGGACTATCTCCATGTTGCCCGTGCCCTTGAACTCCTCGAATATGACCTCGTCCATCCGCGAGCCCGTGTCTATAAGGGCTGTGGCCAGGATGGTAAGGCTCCCGCCTTCTTCGATATTCCTCGCCGCGCCGAAGAACCTTTTGGGTTTATGGAGCGCGTTTGAGTCGACGCCGCCTGAGAGTACCTTCCCGCTGGGGGGCACGACCGTGTTATAGGCCCTTGCGAGCCTCGTTATGGAATCGAGGAGTATGACAACGTCCTTCTGGTGCTCCACGAGCCTCTTGGCCTTTTCTATCACCATCTCTGAGACCTGCACGTGGCGCTGCGCCGGCTCGTCGAAGGTGGAGCTTATCACCTCGCCGTTTACGGACCTTTCCATGTCCGTAACCTCCTCGGGCCTTTCGTCTATAAGCAGGACCAGGAGCACGACGTCGGGGTGGTTAGATGTGATGGAGTTCGCTATCTTCTGTAGCAGCATCGTCTTTCCGGCCCTTGGAGGGGAGACTATGAGACCCCTCTGCCCCTTGCCTATGGGGGTGAAGAGGTCCATTATCCTCATGGAGAGCGCGGGTTTGGTCTTCGTCTCGAGGTGTATCTTCTCCTCCGGATAGAGGGGGGTGAGGTTGTCGAAGAGTATCTTCTCCCTCGCTATCTCGGGGTCTTCGTAATTAACGTTTTCAACTTTCAATAGCGCGAAATACCTCTCACCCTCCTTGGGCGGCCTTATCTGCCCGGAGACGATGTCGCCGGTTCTCAGGTTGAACCTTCTTATCTGGGAAGGAGATACGTATATATCGTCGGGGCCGGGAAGATAATTATAATCGGGCGCTCTTAAAAACCCGAAACCGTCGGGCAGCGTTTCAAGCACTCCCTCGCCGTAAATCATCCCGTTCTGCTCGCTCTGGCCTTGAAGGAGGGCGAATATGAGGTCCTGTTTGCGCATACTCGACGCGCCTTCTATATTATAATTCTTGGCGAGAGTTGTTAGTTCGTTAATCTTTTTTTCCTTTAGTTCTTTGAGATTCATAAAATACTCCTGTAATGTTAATTTATAGACGGCGACAGGACAGGAAAGCCCGCCCCCCCGGCGTCATACGTATTTACTAATTTACGAGAAATCCAATATAAGGTTTTATTCCTCTGGGCTTAAATATACCGAATTGATTTTTTCAGGTATGAGAATTTCCTCTTGATTGAAAGGTACTCTGAATCTAACACGGCTTAATAACGCTGTCAACACTTTTTTGAAGGTCTAACATCTTCCCCTGACAAGGGCCGAATAAAGTTCCCCTACCGCCTTTAGAGTCTCGGCGGGGGCCCCGGAGTTGTCTATTACGTAGTCGGCGTACTTTAATTTTTCTTCCACCGGTACCTGCGCCGATATCCTCAACGCCGCCTCCCTCTCGCTCAAACCGTTCCTCTTCTTAAGCCTCGCGATTTGAGTCGGCCTGTCGGCATAGACTACTATGACGGCGTCCATCTCCTTATAAAGCCCCTTCTCGATAAGGAGCGCCGCGTCCACTACGATGAGGGAGCCTTTCCTCTTCTCCTTTAGTTCCTCCACCCTTGTACGTATTATCTCCCTTATCCTCGGGTGCGTTATGGACTCCAGAAGGGCGAGCTTTTCCGGGGATGAAAAGACTATCTCGCCGAGGGCCTTTCTGTCTATCGAGCCGTCGGCGAGCTTGACCCCCTCGCCGAAGGAGCCTATTGTATCCTTATAAGCCGGCGTCCCCTTACTGAGGACCTCCCTCGCTATAAGGTCGGCGTCGACGACCGCCGCGCCGAGCCTTTTGAGTTCCTCTGAAACAAGGCTCTTGCCCGTCGCCGCCCCGCCTGTAAGCCCTACGACCATCTTTTGTCCGCCATAACCACCACCCGCGCCCCGTAAAAAAAATTTTCAGTTAAAGCACCTTACATGAGCATAATAAAACTCAACTGCCTTCCCGTCAAACCCTCTTTTCTGTATGAGAAGAACAGGTCCGTAGTGCATGAGGTGCAGGGGCCGATGGAGACAATGTTACCACGAACGAGACCGGCGGCCGTCAATTCATTGGCAACCGCCGCTCCGAGGTCAAGGGAGAGCGAGCCCTTAGCTCCGGAAAAGAACCTTTCCATCTCCGGGCCTTCTCTTGTGAATTCCTCAAAAAGGTCCTCCCCTACATGATAGCAGCAGGGGCCTATATGGGGCCCTATGGCGGCGAGGGTCCGGCCAGGCTCCGCCGCGTACTCCCTGCGCATTCTCTCCACCGCGTTCTTTATCACCCCTGACGCGGCTCCGCGCCATCCGGCGTGCAGAGCCCCTATGGCCCTCGCGGCCGGATCGAAAAGAAGCACCGGCACGCAATCGGCGGTAAGTACCCCTATGGGCAGCGTTGACTCTACAGTTATAACGGCGTCGGCCTCTTGCTTTTTATTATCATCACGCCGCACTGGCCCGTCTAATACAAGGACTGAAGAGGAGTGGACCTGTTTCATCGTAAAAAGTCTTTTAGCCGGGAGATTAAAGGCCTTTTCAAGTACCTCCCTGTTGGCGGCGACCTTTTCAGGACCGTCGCCGTTGACATCACCCCGCCCCACACCAAAATTAAGCGAAGAAAAAGGCGCCTCGCTCACCCCCCCAACCCTCGTAAGAAAACCGTGAACAAGACCCTCGACGCCGGCGAGGTTGGGCGCGCTCAAATATTTTAATGCATCCCTTGTAAGTATTTCAGACTTTCCCATGCCTTTTTACACCCTCTTTAACTACTCCTCCGCCATCCTTATTTTAATGCATCCCTTATAAGTATCCCGGTGCTTTCCAAATTTTTCACGCCCCTTTTTAACCGCCCCCTGTCGTCCATTTCCGGAGCGTCCCCTGTAAAAACCTATGAAAACTTTTCGTCAAGTGATTTTATAAGGTCCCCCATATCCGGCGGAAGAGGAGCGCTGAATTCCATGTACTCGCCTGTTTTCGGATGTTTTATGCCGAGGACCCCGGCGTGGAGGCACTGCCTCCCGGCCTTTTTAAGCCCATCGGCGGGTGGGCCCTCAAGGGCCGAGGGTATGAGCTTTTTCACCCCCCCGTAAGTCCTGTCCCCCACAATGGGCCTGTTCATGGCCGAGAGATGGACCCTTATCTGGTGCGTGCGTCCCGTACGCGGCATGAGTTCAAGGAGGCTCAAACCCGGGTACCTCTTCAGGACCCTGAACGCCGTTACAGCCTTCCTTTTCCTCCGCGCCCTCGGGCTTATCTTCGTCCTGTCCGAGGGGCTTCTGCCGAGCGGCAGGTCTATTTCGCCCGTGTCGTCCTTCATAACGCCCCAGACAAGGGCGGTGTACTTTCTTGTTGTGGTGTGCTCCTTGAACTGCTCTGAGAGGTTGGCGTGGCTCGCGTCGTTCTTCGCCACCACGAGCACCCCCGTGGTGTCCATGTCGAGGCGGTGCACGATACCCGGCCTCTGCCCACCTCCAGCCGAAGAAAGTCTCGTTGTATGGTTTAAGAGGGCGTTTACGAGGGTCCCGGAGCGCCTGCCGGCGCCGGGGTGGACGGCGATGCCCGCGCTTTTATTAACGACTATAATGTCCGAGTCCTCGTAGATTATATCAAGGGGTATGTTTTCGGGCTCCAGGGCCTTAAGAGCATGGGCCGGGGGCTCCGGGACGGTGACGCTCACCGCGTCGCCGGGTTTGAGCCTCGCGCCCGCCTTCGCTCTTACGCCGTTTACAAGGACCAGCCCCTTTTCAACAAGGCCCTTTATCGCCGACCTTGTCAGGTCCGGGATATGCCCGGCGATGTAGAGGTCGAGCCTTTTAGCCTCACCCTCTGAGATGAAAGTTGTTTTTCTGCCGGTATGCATGGGTTTTGTCATTGTAACGGGATAACGGTATAACGGATGAACCGGCGAAAGGGTAAAACCCCGGTCTTCTTCAAAGACGGACGCGGCCCGTCCATATAAGCTCTTGTTCTTAATTTATAAAGGAGCGGTGGAGATTAAAAATCTTTGATAGAGAGCGGTTTTTTAAAAGACCGGCCAAAATACACCCGTTAAAAAGCCTATTCCCCCTCCGGCTTTTCCGTGGATATCTTATGGACAAGCACGTCCCTGCCTTTGTCGGCGTTGGCCCTTACGAGACGTTCAACTACTTCGCCGTCCCCGTTCTTAAAGGCGTTTACAATCTCCTCGTGCTGAGTTACCGATTCCTTCATCCTGCCGGGAAGTGAAAGCGCCGTGACCCTGAACCTCTCGAACTGCTGTACGAGGTTATGGACGAGGCTTGAGAGTTTCTCGTTCCCGCAGGCCCTTAAAAAAGTTTCGTGGAACTGGTTGTCGAGCCTGAAAAAAGCCTTGAAGTCGTTCTTCTCCGCGCATATGGCCATGCCGGTGTTGAGGGTTTCCAGTCTCGCTATATCCCTCTGCGTAAACTTGGCGCAGGCCATACATGCGGCATACCCCTCCAAGAGGCTCTTTATGGCGTAAAACTCCCTTACGTCCTTGTCGGTAATGGGGCTCACCACGGCGCCCTTTCTGGGCACGACCGTGATGAACCCCTCTGATTCGAGCTGCCTGAAGGCCTCCCTGATGGGAGTCCTGCTGATTCCGAAGTTCTCCGCTATCTCCTGCTCCGGCACCCTTTCGCCGGGCTTGAGCCTTCCGCTTATAACGGCGTCCTTTATAAACTCGACTATCCTCTCCCTCAGCGTAAGAGGCTTTTCCACGGGATAGTCGAGGACCCTGACCTTATCCATATCTTTTCCTTAAAGATTGCGGGGTATTTACTCAAACCGATTTCAATAGCGGCCTCAAACCATTATTTACGGCTGCCGGCCCGGGCTCCCGTACCGTCAGAGAGGAACCCCCGGACGCTAAAACCCTTTGAAAAACCTATACTATTGTACACTGTATACACTTTTAAAGTCAAGATTTTTGTACATATCGGCTTAAATCCTACGGAATTGCCGAGAAAAGCCCTCCTTGCCAATCCTGCCTCTTCATCTTCAGGATTAAAACGAAATTTACGACTCCACTTTCTTTATTTTCTTGAAGAGTCCTTTCCTTTACGCTTTAATGTCGAGATAATGAAAGATGAACCTAAAAAAGTACAGGTACACGTGCCCTACCCCATCTTAAAGGAGAGGCTCGCCGACGCCCTGGCGCTACGGCTCAACCCCGAGGTCTATATGGACGGGAGCGACCTCGATACCTTCGACCCCTCTTTTCTTAAACTCGTAAAGGAGGAATTCTCCTCAAGGGGGCTGAGGATAACCCAGCACGGCCCCTACATCGGCCTTAGCCCCGGCGACCCCGACAAAGGAAAAAGGGCATATACCGTGGAGAGGTACAGGCGCGCCTTTGAGGCCGCCTCTTATCTCGGCCCCGTGAATATCGTGCTCCACGGCGGGTACAGCGAAAGAAAATTCAAGGGAGGCATCGAGGAGTGGGTGGAGTTGAGTTTAAGGTCATGGCCCGAGTTCGTGAAAGCGGCCTCAGGGCTCGGAGTCACCATCGCCGCGGAGAATATCTTTGAAAAGGAACCCTCCCCCTTAAAGGCCCTTGCCGGGGCCGTCGCCTCCCCGAACTTCCGGCTCTGTATAGATTCCGGCCACCTGAACGTCTTTTCAAACGTGGACAGCGAGGTATGGATAAAGGAATTAGGCCCCCTTATCGCCGAACTTCACATCCATGACAATAACGGCGCCACTGACGAGCACCTGCCCGTCGGCGAGGGGACGGTCGATTTCCCCCGGTTTTTCAGCCTCCTTAAAAAATACGCCGCAGACCCCGTATACACCATAGAGCCCCACGGCGAGGATGTCCTCATAAGGGCGTTATCCGCCATAAAAAAATTTTTGATTGACACTTAATAGAACCATATACCCCCACGAAAAGTAAGTCCTCAAGAGGGCGTTATCCGCCGAAAAAAGGTTTTTTGCGACACATAACACACCATAGAGCCCCACGGCGGGGATGTCCGAATGAGGGCGTTAGGGACCGAAAAAAGGTTTTTT
>JBHHVI010000012.1:0-36424 GCA_046754225.1 Thermodesulfobacteriota bacterium
CGAGGCAGCGGTGATGTAATTTTAGGCGTTGAGAGGGATGGAATAAAGTTTTTTTTGGGCGGGGGGGAGGGGGGAGGACTTGGAAAACCAGTCCGCCTTATCCCTTAAAACAAACACCTTCAGCCGGCGTGGGCCCCTTTACTTCGACGATTTTTTATCGCCGCCTTATAGAGCTCTATATATTTGCGCGCCGAGCTCTCCCATGAAAAGTCCTCGGCCATGGCGCTGGCCTGCAGGGCCTTCCATTTCTTTTTGTCCTGAAAGAGGGTGAGCGCCTCTTTTACCTTCCCGGCAAGGGCCTCACTGGAATACTCCTTGAACTTAAACCCCGTGGCCCGGGGCGAAGGGAACTCCCTCACCGTATCCTTAAGCCCCCCCGTTGCCCTGACAACGGGGACTGTCCCGTACTTGAGGCTGTATATCTGGTTCAGCCCGCAGGGCTCATATCTTGAGGGCATGAGGAAGATGTCGCTTCCAGCCTCTATAAGGTGGGCGAGTTTGTCGTCAAACCCCATCTGTACGCCAAGCCTTCCGGGATATTTTTTCGCGAGGCCGCCAAGGAGCTTTTCATACTTTTTATCACCGCTTCCGAGGATTACGACTCCCGTATCCATCTTCATAATCCGCGGTATCGCCTCGATCAGGATATCAAAACCCTTTTGCTCGGCAATCCTTGATACCATGCCCATAACCGGCGCGCCGCGCCCGGTCTTAAGACCGAATCTTTTCAGGAGTTCCATCCTGCACTTCGATTTTCCCGACATATCGGCGGGGCAGTAATTGGCGGGTATGAGAGGGTCGGTCTCAGGGTTCCACTGCCCGTAATCCACGCCGTTAAGGACTCCGAAGAGGGCCCCGCTCCTCTTTTTAAATAGCCCGTCAAGGCCGCACCCGTACTCCGGCGTCTGCAACTCCACGCTGTAGCCCGGGCTTACGGTGGTTATGATATCGGCAAAGGCCGCCCCGGCCTTGAGAAGGTTCAGCTTTCCCCAGGCCTCAAGCCCTTCACTGACGAAGAGGGCGCGGCCGATGCCGAGTTCGCCGTAAAGCGCGGCGGGGAAAAGACCCTGGTACGCGGCGTTATGGATGGTAAAGACCGAAGCTGTCTTTGAGAATCTTTTATCGCTTTTATAAAGGTCTTTCAGGTACGCCGGTATAAGGCCCGTCTGCCAGTCGTTGGTGTGTATTATGTCCGGTTTCAGCCCCAGCCCTTTTACGGCCTCGATAACAGACCTCGAGAAAAAACCGTAGCGTTCGAGGTTGTCGAAGTAGTCCCCTTCGGGGGTGCCGTAAAGATAGGTCCTGTCGTAGAACTCGTCCCTTTTTATAAGATAAGTCGTAACCCCCGCGCCTTTTGTCCTGAAGACCTCGGCGGTTATCGTTCTCACCCCCAGGGGGATTTCAACCTTAACGCCCGTCGGCTCCGTGGCCGCCCCGCTTAGCGCTACTTCCCTGTAAAAGGGGAGGAAGGAGGAGACCTCGCTTCCGAGCCTCTTAAGGGCACGGGGAAGCGCCCCGGCCACGTCGGCGAGCCCCCCCGTCTTTGCCAGGGGGGCGGCCTCTGATGCGGCGAATACTACTTTTAAACCCATGGGGCGAATTTAACAGAATTGCCTTTGGCCCGCAAGCAATTTAAGGAAAGAGCACGCCTTAAAACCATGGGGGGAATAAAAAAACTCCATTTGCCGGGTAGAGTTTTTTATGTTAAAAAATAGTATCGGTTAAAGGTTTTAAAAGCCCTCAGGATAAAATATCCCATAGTATTGTTTAGGGCCGTCTCTTCTCAGATACAGGACTAAACCATGTTACTTAAAGGACTTAACCCGCTACAGATAGAGGCCGTCACCTTCGGTGACGGCCCTCTTCTCATACTCGCCGGGGCGGGAAGCGGCAAGACCCGTGTGCTCGTTTCGAGGGTCGCCTACCTTATCCGTGAAAAAAAGGTACGCCCCGATGAGATCCTCGCCGTCACCTTCACCAACAAGGCCGCCAAAGAGATGAGGGGACGCCTTGAACGCCTCATAGGGGAAAGCGCCAAAGGACTCTGGCTCGGCACATTCCACTCTCTGGGGCTCAGGATTTTAAGGAAAGAGACTGGCGCTGAGAGCAGCGGGCTCAGCGTATACGGTGATGACGAGCAGCTAACCCTCATCAAGGAGGTCATGAAAGAGACGGGGCTTAACGAAAAGTCCCTCACCCCGAAAAGCGTCCTCTGGAAGATAAACAGGGCCAAGAACGAGAACCTCAACCCCGAAGAGTTTTTATCCGGCTCGGGGGACTTTTTCGCCGAAAGGGTCTACCGGGTATACAGCCTCTACCAGAAGAGGCTTCGCGAAATGAATTGCCTGGACTTCGGAGACCTCATCTGCGAGCCCATAAGGCTACTAAGGTCAAGACCGGCGCTCCTCAAGAGCTACAATAACCGTATCCGTTACATACTCGTAGACGAGTACCAGGACACGAACCACGCCCAGTACATATTCACGCGGATGCTCAGCGCGGGGACAAAGAACCTCCTCGCCGTGGGAGACCCCGACCAGTCCATATACGCATGGAGGGGGGCGTGCATCGAAAACATCATGGACTTTAAAACCGACTACCCCGGCGCCACGGTCTTGAGGCTGGAGCAAAACTACCGTTCCACCAAAAAGATACTCAGGGCGGCCAACTCAGTCATCGAGAAAAACCTCCAGAGGATGGACAAGGCCCTATGGACGGATAACCCCGAGGGGGAGACCGCCTCTTACGAAGAGGCGGAAAACGAATACGACGAGGCACGCCTCATAATAAGAAAAATAAAAGACCTCGCCGGTAATAACGGCGGAGGAGGGGGGGCGCCATACCGGGAGATGGCGGTCTTTTACAGGACAAACGCACAGTCCAGGGTCTTTGAGGAACAGCTCATACGGGAATCAATACCCTACTCCGTCGTGGGCGGCGTCAGGTTCTACGACCGTAAGGAGATAAGAGACGCCATAGCGTACTTGAGGGTCATGGCCAACCCGGCGGACGCCATAAGTTTTTCAAGGGTCGTGAACACTCCCGCGAGAGGCATCGGCAAGGTCACGCTTAAAAAGATTATAACCCTCGCCAGAGAGAAAAACCTTACCCTAATCGACGCCCTGAGGGAGGTCCGTGAAACGGGGCTCCTCACAAAGGGCGGGGCCAAGGAGTTCATAGACGCCGCACTGGACTTCAGAAGCGGTCTCGGCAGTGTGGCTATCCATGAGCTCGCCCTGAGGCTCCTTGAGGATTCGGGCTACATACACGCCCTGCAGGAAGAGAATACCGAGGAGGCCTTCGCCAGGATAGAGAATATCTTTGAATTCATCTCGGCCATAAGGGACTTTGAGACTGTTACGCCCGGGGCCGGCCTCGAGGATTTTCTCGACCATATTTCCCTTATAAGCGACATAGACTCTTACGAGGAGACCCCGAACAGGCTGACCCTCATGACGCTTCACTCGGCCAAGGGGCTTGAGTTCAGGGTCGTCTTTATCGCCGGGCTCGAAGAAGGCCTCTTTCCGCATTCGAGGAGCATGGACGACGAGGGAGAGCTGGAAGAGGAGAGAAGGCTCCTCTACGTGGGCATGACGCGGGCGAAGAAAAAACTCCTGCTCACCTCGGCGAGGTCGAGAAACGTATTCGGGGAGTCGCGCTATCAGCTCCCGTCAAGGTTCATAGATGAAATAGACCCCGCTCATTTAGAGCTTAAAGGAGAGGCCCGGTACGGGACGGATAAGGACAATGACAGTGACGACGTCTACTATACCACCGAGGAGAGCCAGATTGAGGACTTGCCGTCAATGGAGAGCGGGGGCGGCTTTATGGTGGGAATGAAAGTGATGCACAAGAAGTTCGGCGTAGGTGTAATAAAAGAGAGCAGCGGGCGAGGCGAGGATATAAAACTCACCGTAAAATTTTTCGAGGGGGGAACGAAAAAACTCGCCGCAAGGTACGCGGGACTTGTTCCCGTCTTTTAATCGGGAAATTATTCAAACAAGCCCCTTAAAGCCCCTCCTACGCCTTCTTGACTTCTTGAAAAAAACTTATTATTATCAAACGGATAATGAACCGGCGCGTAAGGGACCCGGTACCGAACCCAAAAAATTAAACAATGAAGATAACAAAGGCGATATTTCCGGCCGCAGGCTTCGGCACAAGGTTCCTGCCGGCCACAAAGGCCATACCCAAAGAGATGCTCCCCCTTGTGGACAAGCCCCTCATCCAGTACTGCGTGGAGGAGGCGAAGGAGTCGGGCCTTGAGGAGATAATAATAGTCACGGGCATGGGAAAGACGGCCATAGAGGACCACTTCGACACCTCGGTGGAACTGGAACTGCTCCTTAAGAAGAAAAATAATAAAGAGATACTCAAGATGATAGAACGTGTCTCGGAGCTCGTCCACTTCGCCTATACGAGACAGAAAGAGCCGATGGGGCTCGGCCACGCCATACAGATAACAAAGAACCTTGTCGGGAGCGAACCATTTGCGGTATTTCTGGGTGATGATATAATTGACTCAAAGGTGCCCGCCATGAAACAACTGCTCGGTGTCTTTAAAAAAAAGAAGTCCTCCGTGCTTGCCGTTGAGAGGGTGCCGAGAAAAAAGGCCTCACTCTACGGGATCATAAAGGGCGTCAAGGTGGCCCCGGGGACATTCAAGGTGGTTGACCTCGTTGAAAAACCGAAAGGCACGCCGCCTTCAAACCTCGCCGTCATCGGGAGATACATTCTTACCCCCGGGATATTCGACGCCCTGGACAGGACAAAAAGAGGACGCGGCGGCGAACTTCAACTCACCGACGGATTGAAAACACTCCTTAAGACTGAAGATATCTACGCCTATGAGTTCGAGGGCACCCGTTATGACGCCGGGAACAAACTGGGCTTTCTCGAGGCCAACGTGGCCTTCGCGCTAAAGAGGCCTGACCTTAAAAGAGAGTTCAAGCGGTTTTTAAAGGGGCTTAAGGTTTCCTGACCGCGTAGCCGCTCCTATGGGCAAGGGGGACGGCGCGAAACATTCAAGGACTTGAAAGATGGCCAAGATATCAAAAAAATCCGACCTCCTTATAAACATCTCCGGCTCCGGGGCTTCCGGAGACCACCAGAGCGGCGGCGGGCCGCCTGACTTTTCCGGCATGGAGCCCATAACGCATATCCCCAATATAGACATGTTCTCCACCGCAGAGGTCCTGACAATAGAAGTGGAACTGCCGGGGGTCAGAAAAGAGGACCTGGAACTTGCCCTCGTAAAAAACACCCTGCGCCTTACGGCCCTCAAATTCGAATGTTTCGAAAACAACAAGGTCAATTACGTATGCATGGAGAGGAACTTCGGAAGGCTTTACAGGACACTCGACCTGCCCTTTCCCGTTGACACCTCAAGGATAAAGGCGGTATATAAAGACGGCATTCTCACCATTACCATGCCGAGGGTAGAGGATAAACGCGCTCGCTCCAGAAGCGTTAACATAGAATCAAAATAAACCGGAAGAGGAATGTCATGGCCGAAGAAGACAGAACGTTCGACGAAGAACAACTGGTAATACCTGAAGTCCTGCCGCTCCTGCCCATAAGGGACGTCGTCATCTTCCCCTTTATGATAGTGCCCCTTTTTGTAGGCAGGGAAAAATCCATCAACGCCGTTGACGCGGCCCTTTCAAAGGACAGGCTCGTCTTGACATCCACCCAGAGGGACATCACACAGGATGAACCCGCCCCCGGGGACCTGTACGAATGCGGCACGGTCTCGATGATCATGAGGATGATGAAACTGCCCGACGGTAGGGTAAAGATACTTCTTCAGGGCCTTACGAGAGCGAAGATAGCCGGCTTCGCGCAGACAGAGCCTTCCTATATGGTGAACATATCGAAGATAAAGGAGGAGGCCGCTACCGAGGTGCCCCTTGAGGTCGAGGCGATGATGCGTAACATCAGGGAGCAGCTCGAAAAGCTCGCGACCCTGGGCAAAGTCGTCTTCCAGGAGATCATGATGGTCATCGACAACTTAAAGGACCCCGGGAGGCTCGCGGACCTTGTGGCGGCGAACCTGGGACTCAAGGTGGCGGAGGGCCAATCCATCCTCGAAACGCTTGATCCCGTCAGGAGGCTTGAGCGGGTCGGCGAATATATTGTCAAGGAACTTCAGGTTTCCCAGATGCAGGCCAAGATCCAGACGCAGGCCAAGGAAGAGATGGACAAGACGCAGCGGGAATACTTCCTGAGGGAGCAGATGAAGGCCATAAAGACGGAACTCGGCGAGATGGAGGAGACGAACGAGGAGAGCGAGGAATTCCGTGCAAAGATAAAGAAGGCGAAGATGCCGGAGGAAGTGGGAAAAGAGGCTCTGAAGCAGGTCGAACGCCTGGAGATGATGCACCCGGATTCCGCTGAATCAGCGCTCATCAGGAATTATCTCGAATGGCTCGTGGAACTTCCATGGAGCAGGCAGACAACAGACTCGCTGGACCTCAAGAAGGCTAAAAAGGTCCTCGATTCCGACCATTACGACCTCGAAAAGATTAAAGAGAGGATACTTGAGTACCTCGCCGTAAGAAAGCTCCAGAAAAAGACCAAGGGGCCCATTCTCTGCTTTATAGGCCCTCCCGGCGTCGGCAAGACCTCTCTCGGGAGGTCCATAGCGAAGTCCATGGGCAGAAAGTTCGTGAGGATATCTCTGGGGGGCATAAAGGACGAGGCGGAGATACGGGGGCACCGGAGGACTTACGTAGGGGCCATGCCCGGGCGCATCATACAGGGCATAAAGCAGGCCTCCACCTCGAACCCCGTATTCATGATGGACGAAATAGACAAGATAGGAATGGACTTCAGAGGCGACCCGTCGAGCGCGCTCCTTGAGGTGCTCGACCCCGAACAGAATTACGCCTTCAGCGACCACTACCTTAACCTCCCCTTCGACCTTTCAAAGGTCATGTTCATTACCACGGCCAACATGGGAGACCCCATCCCCGCGCCCCTGAAGGACAGGATGGAGATGATATATCTTCCTGGATACACCGAAGAGGAGAAACTCCATATAGCGAAAAAATACATAGTATCGAGACAGATGAAGGAGCACGGGCTTTCGTCCAAACTCATGGCCATGCCCGACGACACGCTGAGGAAGATTATCTCGGAATATACGAGAGAGGCGGGGCTCAGGAACCTGGAGCGCGAGGTGGCGTCGCTGTGCAGGAAGGTCGCGCGCAAGGTGGCCGAGGGCAGGACCGTTAAGACCTCCATTGCGCCCGGCAAGCTTCACGAGTATCTCGGCCCTCCCAAATACCTGCCCGAGGCGGACAAGGAACCCGACGAGGTGGGTGTGGCCACCGGGCTCGCATGGACACCTGTGGGGGGAGAGATCCTGAATATAGAGGCGTCCATAATGAAGGGCAAGGGACAACTCACCCTGACAGGCCATCTCGGAGAGGTAATGAAGGAGTCGGCGCAGGCGGCGCTCAGTTACGCCAGGTCCCGCGCCGATGAACTGAAGATAGAGCGCGATTTCAAGGCCATCGACATACATATTCACGTCCCCTCGGGGGCCATACCCAAAGACGGGCCGTCGGCGGGCATAACGATAGCGGCGGCGCTCATTTCCGCGCTTACCGGGATCCCCATCAGAAACGATATAGCAATGACCGGCGAGATTACACTCCGGGGAAGGGTACTGCCCATAGGCGGGCTCAAGGAAAAATCGCTCGCCGCGATGAGGGCCAAGAAAAAGGAAATTATCTTTCCCGAGAGGAATGAAAAAGACCTTATAGAGATACCCAAAGAGGTGAGGAAGAAACTGAAGTTTATCCCTGTAAAACACATGGACGATGTCATAAAAGTTATATTCAAAAAAAAGGCCAGGCGGAGCGGGACGGTCAAGGGAAAAAAGCCCAGCAGCCACAAACGCGCAAGGCCCTGAGGGATGCGTCTCAAGGAGATCGGCGAGGACAGGTTAATAAAGGGAATTCACCGGAGGTTCGCCCGGACCCACAGCCGTCTCATCAAGGGCATCGGAGACGACACATGTGTGGCGGCCCATACGCCCGGCAAGACGCTTCTCGCCACAACGGATGTGCTTACAGAGGGTGTACACTTCAAGAGGGACTATACCCCGGCGTACCTTTTAGGGAAAAAGGCCCTCGCCATATCCCTTTCCGATATAGCCGCCATGGGCGGCGATCCGACTTTCTTTCTCGTTTCACTGGGGCTGACCCCCGAAACCACAGATCTCTTTCTCAATGATATTTACAGGGGGCTCAATGCGGAGGCTAAAAAATACGGCGCGGCGATTGCCGGGGGCAACATCTCCCGCTCAAAAACCCTCTTTATCTCCCTGACCCTCTTCGGCGAGATGCCTCCCGGCGAGGTCCTTTACAGAGAAGGGGCGGCCGCTGGGGATGACATATATGTGACAGGCACGCTCGGAGACGCGGCGCTGGGCCTTAAGACATTGAAGGACTACGGAGCGGGGGCCGTTAAAAAGGGACCTTTTAAAGGGGCTGTGAAAAAACACCTCGACCCCACGCCTCGCCTTGAGGCCGGAAGGGCCCTCGCGAAAAAAGGTCTCGCCAGCGCCATGATAGATATAAGCGACGGGCTCATGCTCGACCTTGCGCGACTCGCCGGAGCGAGCAATGTGGGCGCGCTGGTGGAGCCGGAAAGACTCCCCATGTCCCGCAATTTGAAACGCTATGGCGGGCGCAGCCGGGCTAAAGCTTTGGAACTCGGCCTTTCAGGCGGGGAAGATTATGAACTTCTTTTTACGGCGCCGCCTTCCAACACGGCCGCTATAGAAAGGGTCTCAAAAAGACTAAAACTGCGGATAACGAGGATAGGCAGGGTGCTTCGCCTCGGCGAAGGCGTAAGCGTAATCGACAAAAAAGGCAGACCGGTAAAGACAACACGGGCCGGCTTCGCGCATTTCTAACGCCGGGTGCTCTTTTGAGGGTTCGTGAACCGGCAACCTAAAAACCTTTAAGCGCAGGTTCCTATGGACATGAAAACACCTATCGGCTACAAATTCATCCTCGGTTTCATAGCTGTGGTCGCTGTTGCGGCCTTTGTCCCCGGTTTTATAGAGAAAACCGGGGTCACGGAATGGCTCAAGCAACCCCTGAGTTTCCTTACCGCAATTTTAATAGGGCTTATACTCGGCTCCGTCTTTACAAAAGGTTTCACCAGACAGTTCAACCTCCTTACGGAAGCGGCGCGCAGAATAAGCGTCGGAGACCTTTCCGATTCCGGCGGACTCGCCGACAACACAAGTTTTTTCAGGGACGAGACGGTCGACCTCGCAGAGGCCATAGAACTTATGTCAAAAAACTTAAGGGGGCTTGTGGAGCACATAAAAGAGACGGCCGAGAACCTGAACGGGGCCCAGGAGATGTTTAATGCCATTACAGCAAAAGGGCACGCCACATCAAAGGACGTCATATCCGGCACTTCGAGCATATACAGGGGGGCCAGGCAGCAGGCCGACCATATTCAAACCGCCTCTTCAACGGTGAAGTCCATGGCTGACCTCGCAGACGATATCGAAAAGAAGGTCACCGAGAGCTCCAACGCCTCGCAACAGGTAAACTCCATGGTCCACCGCGGCGCCATCACATCCACCTCGGCAATGGAAAAGATGGAGACCATATTCAAGGGTATGGAGAATACAGAGGCCGCCGCGGAGCGTTTAAAGGAGCGGCTGAACGACATCCCCAAGATACTCGATGTCATCACACACATCTCAAGACAGACCGACCTCCTCGCCCTTAACGCAACCATAGAGGCCTCCAAGGCCGGTGAGCACGGCAGGGGTTTCGCCATGGTGGCGGAAGAGGTGCGCAGGTTCTCAGACAGCACCACAGACAGCGTCCACGACGTTGCCGTTATAGTAAAAGACCTTAAAAACGAGGTCGAGGGCGTGGTGAGCGCGGCCGGCGAGGGGGCCTCCAACCTTAAGGGGGGACGTGAAGACTTAAGGAAGATACGCGAGATACTGGCCGATATAACGATGTACACTTCCGACGTGGCGGAAAAGGCGACGCTCGTTCTGGGGCTCACGCACAATCAGAAAGAAAAGGCCGAGCAGACGGTGAGCGTTACGGAAACCATTGCGAATATCGCCGGAGAGAATGTGAAGAGCACGAAGCTGATGGAGGAGGCGGTGGAAAGGCACGGCGCAGCCATCACCGAAACCGTATCGGCGTCCCGCAAACTCTCGAAACTCGCCGCGGAACTCAAGGCCGTAGTCGAGACATTTAACCTCGGTTGATTTCAGAAGGTCAGGGTATAAAAACACGTTAAAAGCGTAAGGGTTAAAAAAACCGTGCCGGACAAACTCATATTTAAACTCGGGCAAAAGTCTTTCGGAATAGACACCGGCGTCGTGGACGGCGTCGTGGAGGTGAACAAGGTCTTTTTCCTGCCCGGCGGCAAGGGGCTCGTAAAAGGCATAATAAGCCTGAGGGGCGATCCCGTAACGGTTATCGACGGCGGGGTGCTCGATGCGGGCTCACCCGTGCCGCCGGATAGACCCAGAAAGATTATAGTCGTAAGGGAGGATGAGCACATCATCGGCATAGACATAGGGGGGGCCGAGGTTTCCGTTATCCGGCTGGAAAATCCTGCTGACAGGGGCGCGGAATCGACGGCTGACGGGCCGGGCGGCGCTAAAGTTAACGCAGAAGAGGTCCATGACGTGGACTGCGCCGGCCTGTTTAACAGGGCGGAGAAGATCCTGTCTCCCGAACACTTGCGGGTGGTCATAGCCGACGACACGGATTTTTTCAGAAACGCCCTCAAGGGCATCCTCAAAGGGGCCGGTTTCCGTGTAGTCGCCGAGGCCCATAACGGTGAGGAGGCCGTTGAGATGGCGGAGATATTAAAGCCCGACATTGTGATACTCGACGTGGTAATGCCTTTAAAAAACGGTATTGACGCGGCCACCGAGATAAACAAGCTTACCCCCAGGCCGCGTATAATAATGTGTTCATCCCTGGACGACAAACCTGTAGTGGACGGTGCGCTAAGGGCCGGCGCCGACGCCTACATCACCAAACCGCTGAACAGGGGGCAGATTATAGACACGCTCTACAGCCTTAAAGATAAAAAGAGATAGTCAGAGCGGAGCAAGGCCTTACCCCATGGACGTATCAAAATATAAAAAACTTTATCTCGAAGAGACGGCGGGACACATCTCCGGCGTGGAAAAGGGTCTTCTCGCCCTTGAAAATGACCCGGCCGACCCCGATACGATAGACAATCTCTTCAGGCATTACCATTCACTGAAGGGTATGTCCGCGTCCATGGGTTACGAGCCCATCAAGAAGCTGGCCCATGCCCAGGAAGACCTGCTCTCTCAAATCCGCTCGAAAAAAGCGGCCGCCACACCCGCCATGATATCCACTCTCTTTGATTCCCTCGACAGGTTCAAGGAGCTTTTAAGCCGCGTGGAAGAAGACCGCCCTCTCGATATTGACATTACCGGGGACCTTAAGAATATAAAATCCATCGAGGCGGATGAAACCGGTGAGCCCGCTGAAAGTTCACAGCCGCAAAAAGGGGCGGAAAATAAAAAACCTTCCGCCATGGAACTAAAGCTGCCCAACACACTAAAGGTGGATAGCTCTCTATTTGACGAACTGCTCGCCACGGTGGGGGAGCTCTTCATGGCCATCGGTTCGTTGAAGGAACTGTCTCTCGCCATGCGCAACGTGGAGTTCAAGGACGGGCTATATGGACTGGGCAAGACCCTGGACAAACTTCACGCCGAGATCCTGAACGCCAGGATGCTCCCCATCAGGGACTTGACCGAAGGCCTTCCGAGGATTATAAGGGATATGTCCAGAATGAGCGGCAAGTCCGTAGAATTAAAGATTACGGGGACGGGAATAAGCATCGACAGGACAATACTCGAAGACCTTGGCTCCCCCCTTGTCCACATTATAAGGAACTGCGTTGATCACGGGATAGAGACACCGAAGGAGAGAGAAGACGCCGGCAAAGCTTCCACCGGCAACATAGTGATAACAGCCCATGAAAAGAGGAAACGGGTCGTAATCGAGATTTCCGACGACGGCCGCGGAATAGACGTGGCGAAGGTAAAGGCCAGGGCGCTTAAGGAGGGGGTCTACGATGCTTCAAATACAACGTCCATGGGGAATATCCTTGACCTTATATGCCTTCCCGGACTGAGCACCTCAGGCGAGGTAACGGATACCTCGGGCAGGGGCGTGGGCATGAACGTCGTCAAGGACGTGGTGGAAGGCCACGGCGGCTCGCTCCATATAGAATCAACCCCCGGAAAAGGCACGGCCATCACCATAGAACTGCCGCGCACGACATCTATAATGAAGTCCCTCATAGTTGAGACGGGGGGCGAGCACTTCCTTGTACCCATATCCATTATAGAAAAGGTCATTACCCTTGAAGGCGACGCGCCGTCTTCAGAGGCTCTCGATTACGAGGGCTCCAGGGTGCCCCTTGCAGACCTCGGGGATGTGCTGGGAATAAAAGCGAAAAAAAAGACCGCATCAGGAGCGGTTCTTCTTATTGAGTCCGGCGGCGCAAAAAAGGGTTCCGGCGACGGGCCTCAGAAAAAGTCTTTCAGGGGTATCCGGGTGGACGGATTCGGAATGGAAATAGACGCCTACATAAAGGCCCTTTCGCCACCGCTGTCAAAGATGTGGGGTATTTCCGGAGTCACCATTATGGGTGACGGAAGGCCGGTCTTCGTTATAGACATTGCACAGATACTTTCAAGAGAAGCGGCCGTGACTTAAAACATACAGGCGGGATATAACCTTAACGCCGTCAACTTGAAATTATTCAAAGAAAGGCACGCAGGCACCGGGTGAACTCAAGGGAAATAAAAAAACTCCTCGAAGAGGTAAAGAAGGGTCGCGTCGGTATTGACGACGCCATGGAAAAATTGAGATTCCTGCCCTTTGAGGACCTCGAATTCGCCACCATAGACACGCACCGCTCCTTAAGGCGCGGCTTTCCCGAGGTGATATTCGGTGAGGGCAAGTCCACGGCACAGATAAGGGCGATAATAAAAAAGCTTCTGGAAAGCAAAGAGAACGTGCTTGTCACAAGACTCGGCGCCGACAAGGCCGCGGCGCTCAAAAGGACCTTTCGGGGCGCGGATTACAGCGCCGCCGCGCGCACCTTTTTCATAAAATCCCACGGCGTAAAAAAGGCCGGCAGGGGCACTATCCTCGTTATATGCGCGGGTACTTCGGACATCCCCGTAGCCGAAGAGGCGTCCGTTACCGCCCGGTGCATGGGTAATTCCGTATCAACGCTCTATGACGTGGGGGTGGCGGGCCTGCACAGGCTCTTAAGCAAAAAAGAACTCATCATGGACGCCAACGTCCTCATCGTGGTGGCCGGTATGGAGGGGGCGCTCCCGAGCGTGGTCTCGGGGCTTGTGGCGAAGCCCGTTATAGCCGTACCCACGAGCGTGGGGTACGGGGCCAACCTCGGGGGCCTCACGACCCTTATGGCCATGCTCAACTCATGCGCATCGGGGGTAACGGTGGTGAACATCGACAACGGCTTCGGCGCGGCCTATGCCGCGAGCCTTATAAACAGAGAATAGAAACGGAAAAATTTGCCGCCATGAGAAAATTCAAGGCATCTGACCGGGTTTAAATAAAAAAATGAATATCCTGTACATCGACTGTCCCATGGGGATAAGCGGGGACATGTTCCTCGGCGCGCTCATCGACCTCGGCGTTGATCTGAAAAAGATTATCCGCGAGATTAAAAAACTCCCCATCGATAAAAAAGAGATAGACGTCACGTCGAATAAAGAGCTCCGCCACTCAATAAGCGCCGCCACCTTCAGGGTGCGCATAAAAGAGACGCACCACCACAGGACTTTCAGGGATATAAAGAGGCTCATAAAGGAGAGCGGGCTCAGGACCGGGGTAAAGACCTTGAGCCTCGATATATTCAAGACGATAGCCGAGGCCGAGGCCACGGTCCACGCCGTAAAGCCCGAGAGCGTCCACTTCCACGAGGTGGGGGCCATGGACTCCATAATAGACATAGTCGGGGCGGCGGTGGCGGCGGACTGCCTCGGCGTGGATAAATTCATCTCTTCCCCCATACCGCTCGGGGTGGGCTGGACAAAGACCATGCACGGCACCCTGCCCATACCCGCGCCCGCGACGCTGGAGATACTTAAAGGGGCGCCAGTGGCAAAGTCAAACGTCCCCTTTGAACTCACCACCCCCACGGGGGCCGCCATCGTAAAGACCCTCGCCGGGCAGTTCGGCCCCATACCCTCCATGACAATCGAGGCCGCCGGCTACGGCGCCGGCAAAAAAGATTTTAAGGGGGCGGCAAACATCCTGAGGGTAATAAAAGGCTCAACTGAAGAGAGTGTCGCGCCGAGCGGCGTCTCTGTCCTCGAAACGAACCTCGACGACATGAACCCCCAGATAGCCGGCTTTCTCATGGAGAGGTTATTCGAGGCCGGCGCCCTTGACACCTACTTTACCCCCGTTCAGATGAAAAAATCGAGACCGGGCGTGCTCCTGACCGTCCTCACGCCGGAAGAGAAAAAAGAGGATATCTTAAAAATCCTCTTCCGCGAATCAACGACCATCGGTGTGAGGAGCCATGTTGAGAAAAGATACTGTCTCGAAAGAAAGACCTCGAAGGTGAAAACCCCTTACGGCGTGGCCGGCGTAAAAGTCTCTTTTCATGAGGGGCGCGCGGTAAACGTACAACCCGAGTACGAGGACTGTAAGAGACTGGCGGCGAAATCGGGGGCGCCCCTTAAGAAAATCATCGACGCCGCGAGGGCCGCCTTTAAAGGGGGTTAAGCCGGACCAATCGGACTTATGTCACTGACTTGCGAGCTTCTTTGTTTTAAAAACAAATAAACACCCTCCCTGAAAAGGCATAAAAGACAAAATACCGGACAAACAAAAAGGTTTTTATGAAGATACACTGTTGGGGTTCAAGGGGTTCTATCGCCGTATCGGGAAAGGATTATGTGAAATACGGCGGCGATACCTGTTGCGTTGAGATCGAAGGCAACAGCGGTGACCTCATTGTAATTGACGCGGGCACGGGCATAAGGGCGCTGGGCAACAAACTTGAGAAGGAGAAAAGGCTGAATATAAACCTCCTCATAACCCACGCCCACTGGGACCACCTTTCGGGCTTCCCCTTCTTCACCCCCATTTACAACAAGGAGAGTGTGATAAGGGTTTACGGGCCGCAGCCCACGCAGGTCTCGTTAAAGAGGATCGTATCCAAGACCATGAGCGCGCCTTACTTCCCCATTGAACTTGAGGACATAAACGCGAAGATATCCTTTCTCGGCATGGGCAACAAAGACTATTCCATAGGCTCCATCAAAATAACCACAATACCCTTAAGCCACCCCAACGAAGGCGTGGGCTACAGGTTTGAAGAGGACGGCAGGTCCTTTGTCTTCTTAACGGACAATGAGCTCACATACCGCCACAAGACGGGGCTGGGGTATAAGGATTATGTGGGGTTTGCCCGGGGCGCCGACCTCCTCTTCCACGACGCCGAGTTCAAGAGAGGGGAATACAAAAAGACCCGGGGCTGGGGGCACTCGGTATACCTCGACACCCTGAAGTTCGCCATAGACTCGGACGCCAAGGCCCTGGGGCTATTTCACCACAACCAGGAAAGGACCGATGAAGAGATAGACGGGATGGTCAAAAAATGCCGCAAAGAGATCGCCCAAAAGAACGCCGAACTCGAGTGTTTCGCGGTGGCAAAGGGAATGGAGATAACGCTCTAAGTACTCAGGGAGGGATTCCACTCCTTACTCACCCCTCACCCCTCTCGGCACACCGTGAATAGCCGCCTTCCTTTTAAGCTCCTTAAGGTCGTCGGTAAGCCCCTCAAGGGTCTTTTCGTCTTGAAGGACCTCTTTTTTAAACCTATGGTAAGTATCGGCCTCATTGGTGCCGAAGGTCTGGCCCAGGCGCCTGCCGCCCTCAAAGACACTGATGTACCTTTTCTTCCTCTCGATGGCGGCGCTGAGGTCGTCCATCTCCTTATTTATCTTTGAGAACTCATCCTCCCACCACTCAAGGGGATGGTCGCCGTAAAGGGCCTCGCGGGTCTTCTTCTCTACAACAGTCTCGGGTATATGTACACGCCGGGGACCCTCTATCCTTTTTTCCACCTTTTTTGTCTTATACACCTTCACCCCGGCCCTCAACTCCTCAGGCACCTTTCCCATATCATCGGTAATATGGACGATACCGTCTTCGCCCACCCACTTGTAAAGGTCGGCAACGGCGTGGCCCGCGCCGAACAAGGTGAGTAAAAACGTGAATAAAACACTTACTATAATTATACCTTTATCCAAAATTCCCCCTTAGCCCTGTATGCTCTGATGGTGCTCCAAAGATTTTATAAAACAAGTATACTTAAGAGGCGCGAAAGAGTCAAACCCCGGATTAACCCTATGGCAATAAAAGGGAGAGGCAAAAGCCCTAAGGCCCATCCCCTCCAAAAGTCCGTACCTCAAGGCCTCTACCGGGGGTTTTAATCTCAACGGCGCCGGCGTGGTCCGTCCTCAAGACCCTGCTGCCTGCGGCCTCATATTTTCTGAGCGTTTCAGCGTGAGGAAACCCGAAGGGGTTGTACCTGCCCGCCGATACGACCACCAAAGAAGGCCTCAGGGCTCGAAGCAGTCCCTCGGAAGAAGAGGTCCTGCTCCCGTGGTGGGGGGATTTCAAGACATGGGCCTTAATGGGCGTCCTGATCAACTCCGCCTCGCCGGCCCTTCCAATATCTCCGGGGAATAAAAAACTCTCTTCTCCGTAAGAAAGCCTTACGACAAGACTCCTGTTGTTGATATCGAGCCCACTTCTACCACCTGTGGGCATGACCTCAACCTTTACGCCCTTTATCATAAGTGTCAACTTTTTTTCCCCCATTATTTTTACAGAGACCCCCTTCCCTTCAAGTATCCCGCCGAGCCCTCCCATACTCCCGTACCCGTTCCACCAGAACTCTCCCACCTTGAAATTCCGCGCCACGAACTTGAGCCCCTTCATGTGGTCTCTCTGGGCATGGCTCAAGACCATATAATCTATCCTTTTAATCTTCTTATAACGGAGCACCGGCGCGATGATATCCGCGCCAGTGTCGAAGGTCGTTGAATAAAGACCTCCACCGTCTATGAGCATTGTCGCCCCTCCAGGGAATTCGATTAACGAAGAGTCCCCCTGCCCCACGCTCAGGAAGGTAACCCTCAGCTCCTTATTCCAACTCTTTTCCGCTCTCCAGTACCCCAGGTCGAGAATAAAGAAAAAGAGCAGGAGGAGGGACAGAAACTTATAGACCCGTCCCCTGGTTACGAGGGGCAGGGTAATAATAAACCCGTATATCAAAAAGACCTCGATGACCGTCGGCCTTGACACCCATAGAGAAGCGAAGGGTAGGGCTGAAAAGAACCTTACCGCCGCGACCTGAACGCTTAAAAAGATGTCCGCCCCATGGAGAAAAAAGGCCGATAGAGCCGCCGAGACCTTTATTAGAAGTGCTGAAACGAATAAAAACGGGATTGTAACGCCAGTTAAAGGCACGGCTATAAGGTTTGTCGCGAGCCCCACTGTGGAGGCCCTCTGGAAGTGATAGGCCACAAGGGGGTAGGTCCCTATGGAGGCGGCAAGGGTCACGAGTATTGACTGTAGCGGCCTGCCCCTTAACCTTCTCAGGATAAAGCCTTTTAACCTTTCATCAGGAACGGGGGCCGGAACATCACCCTCTCCGTCTCTTTTGAAAAACGCGTAAAACCACGGGTAGAGGTAGAGGATAAAAAATACGGCGGTAAATGTCAGCTGGAATGAGGCCTCCCACAGGGCGTAGGGCTCGATAACGAGTATAACGAGGGCGGCCATGGCAAGGGTATTGTAATAGCTCCTCCCCCTGTCCACAAGGAAGGCGATGACAAATGCCCCGGCCATAAGGGCGGCGCGCACTGTGGGCAGGGAAAAGCCCGTAAGCCCTGCGTACCCTAAAACAGGCAGGAGTGAAAATATTAGCGCCGCTTTTTTAACATTAACGGCGAGCATTAACCGGGCGGACCTCTTGAGGATAAATAAGATAACGGTATAGGAGAAGTAGACGACGATTCCCATGTGGAGCCCTGAGATGGCGAGGAGATGTACGGCTCCGGAGCTTATATAGGCCTCTTTCGTGGCGCTGTCTATCCCGGTCCTGTCCCCCGTGATAAGGGCCTTCAGTATGCCGGGGTTTTTTACGCCGGAGTTCTCTATAAACCCCCCTATCCCGTCTCTGACGGACTCTACCCGGCGGGCAATACCCGGCGGCGCATCCCTGAGTTTTACGATGAGGGCCGGGTTTTTTACAAACCCGGTAACCTCCACGCCCCTCATCCTTAGCCATGATTTATAATCAAATTCTCCGGGGTTTCCGAAGTTTCCCGTCTCCCTCATGGAACCGAGAAACCTGACATAATCGCCCCTTTCCAATGCTACTGGCCCGCCTCTCACTTTAAGCCTTATCCCGCCCCGGGTATCCCGCCAGCCCCCCCTGTAAAAAATCTTTTTCGCCTCCACCCTGAACTTCGCGTATCCGCCCGTAGAGGGGGGCGTCTGAGAAACAACCGCCGTAATATCAAAAATACGCGCCGCCCCTGAAAGCGCGGCCTCCCCTTTAAGGGGGGGCTTCTCAATAAATCTTTTAATATGGTTTGCCGGTACAAGGGGGCTTGTGTAGTGAGTGATAAAGAGGGCGCCAATGAAAAAAAATACGGGCGTGACGATGAGGGGGTTAAACCTTGACCGGAGCGTGTATAAAAGAACGGCCGGGGCACTGGAGAGGATGAGCGGCAGATACAGGGCCCCTGAAGAAAAGTGCAGCTTAGAGGCGACGTAAACGCCCGAGGCAAAAGATAAAAACAGAGGCGCGAAAGGATGCATCGACTCTCCCGGTGATTTTCTGTTTCCCCCGTCTAGAACTTTCTATACTTAAGTAAAAAACCGGTTACATTCAAAAGAGGCCCCATTGTAACAAAAATTTAAAGACCGTGGAAGCTTTTGTAGGAGGCCCCCCTGGCCCCGGTATTTTTTATTATGCCGGCGGGAAGCGCCCTGATAACGCGGGGTATTTCCATGAAAAGATTTTGAAAAAGAATACTTGACAAATTTGATAAGGTATATTAGATTGTTAAATATGCGCCCCGCCGTAGTTTATAAAACAGGCGGCCCAATCCATATGACGCACAGTGGGGGTATGAAAAGACAGGGGGGTATGAAGACAAGGGGCGTTAAAAGGGCCTCTCCGGAGACAGGACCGCTGAAAGCGCTCAAAACGACTTCCGGGATAAAAAGGCCCGGCAATTTAACTTTATCCGGCGTCTTAATTATATAAGGACATGAGGTTATCAACAAAAGGGCAGTACGCGGTACGGGCCATGGTCAATCTGGCGGGACATAGCGGGGCCAGGCCTGTAAACCTGAAGGATATTTCCGATGGAGAAGGCATTTCTCTATCTTACCTTGAGCAGCTCTTTGTCAAACTCAGACGCGGCAGTATCGTAAAGAGCGTACGGGGGCCCGGGGGCGGCTACGTGCTGGCGAAACCATCTTCTGAGATAAGCGTCGGCGAGGTAATCTCCGTTGTGGAAGAACCTTTAAACCCCGTGGCGTGCCTCGACAAAGGGTCTTCAGGATGCGAAAGGGAGTCGAGTTGCACCACCCAGAACGTCTGGAAGGGGCTCGCCGAGAAGATATCCGAGTTCCTTAACTCAATAAGCATAGAGGATTTATGCAGTGATATAAACCCGGTAAGCCGCGAAGAGACGCGCGCCCGCGAGGGCGACCGATAAAAAAATTCCCCTTTGAAAGGAGGCCATTCAGTATTGGAAAAGATATATTTCGACCATAACGCAACAACACCTGTGGACAGAGAGGCTCTTGCCGAGATGCTCCCCTATTTGAAAGAAGAATGGGGCAACCCGTCGAGCATACACTGGGCATCGAGAAAACCGCGCACGGCCCTTGACAGGGCGAGGGAGCAGGTGGCGGCTTTTTTAAACTGCACCCCCCTGGAGATTATATTTACGGGCACCGGCACGGAAAGCGACAATCTCGCCATCAAGGGCACAGCCTATTCAAAGAGAAAAAAGGGCAACCACATAATAACCACGAAGGTGGAACACCCGGCTGTCCTTAACACGTGCAAGTACCTTGAAAAGGAAGGCTTTGAGGTAACGTACCTCGGCGTTGACGCCCTCGGTATGATAGACCTCGATGAACTCAAGGGGAGCATCACGGACCGGACAATCCTTATTACCATAATGTACGCCAACAATGAGACAGGCGTTATATTCCCCATAGAGGAGATAGCGCGGATAGCGAGAGAAAAAGGGGTCACCATGCACACCGACGCCGTTCAGGCCGCGGGAAAGCTGCCCCTTGACATGAAGAAGCTCGATGTGGACCTCCTCTCCATCTCCGGCCATAAGCTATACGGCCCGAAAGGCACTGGCGCCCTATTCGCGAGAAGGGGCGTAAGGCTGGTCCCCGTTATCCACGGAGGACACCATGAAAGGAACCGGCGCGGCGGCACGGAGAACGTCGCCGGGCTCGTCGGGCTCGGCAAGGCCTGCGAGATAGCGGCGAGGGACATGGAAAAAGAGGTGACGCACCTCAAGAATTTAAGGGACAGGCTCGAAAAGGGCTTTATGGAAAAAATACCCGATATAAAAATAAACGGCGACCCTGAAAAGAGGCTCCCCAACACAGCCAACGTGAGTTTCGAGTTCGTAGAGGGGGAATCCCTTCTCTTGAGCCTCGACATGCTCGGCATAGCCGCCTCAAGCGGCTCGGCCTGCACATCGGGAAGCCTTGAGCCGAGCCACGTGCTTCTGGCCATGAGCCTCTCCCATGAGATGTCCCACGGCTCTGTAAGGTTCAGCCTGGGTAAAGAGAATACCGTAGAGGAGATAGACTACCTTGTTGAGAATATGCCCCCCATAGTCGAGCGCATGAGGAGCATGTCGCCGCTGTATGCGGGCACGAAATAGATATTCCCGCGCGGATCTGCGGAATAATAACCAAAGATTTTGAATCAACAAACAAAAAACCGGAGAGGGAAAATAAAATGTACAGTAAAAAGGTAATGGACCACTTTACAAACCCGAGAAACGTCGGTGAGATTGAAAAGCCGAGCGGCGAGGGCACCGTGGGCAACCCCGCCTGCGGAGATATAATGAAACTTACCATAAAGATCGAGGGTGATAAGATCGAGGATGTGAAGTTCAAGACCTTCGGCTGCGGCGCGGCGATAGCCACAAGCTCCATGGTGACTGAGCTGGTGAAGGGTAAAAACCTCGATGAGGCTGAAAACATTTCCAACTCAACCGTCGCCGAGGCCCTTGACGGGCTGCCGCCCGTAAAGATGCACTGCTCGAATCTCGCCGCCGACGCCCTGCACGCCGCTATCGAGGATTTCAGGAAGAAAAAGACGAAGAATGGTTGAAGTTTTCCCCACCCCTTCGGGAGCGCGCTCTCAAGCGGCTCAATGATAAAAATGATAAACAGGCAGGCCGGCATAAAGCCCGGTCTGCCTATTTTTCTTTCCTTTTCCTCCAATTCCGCTAAAATATATAATCGTATTTTACAAATGGGTTGATTATCTTTTTTAATTTCACATAAAGATTTTTTATAAATAACCATGGGACGGGATAGAAAAAAAAGAGTCGTTGTGGCCATGAGCGGAGGCGTGGACTCTTCCGCCGCCCTCTCCATTTTGAAGGAACAGGGTTTTGATTGCATCGGCGTCTCCATGCAGCTCTGGGATTATTCCAGCGCGGAGGGCCCCGCCGGCGCCACTTCGGGCAGTTGCTGCTCCCTTGACGACATCCATGACGCGAGGGCCGTAGCCGACAGGTTAGATGTGCCTTTTTACGTGCTCAATCTTGAAAAGGCCTTTTCAAGGGAGGTAGTCGATTATTTCACCGCGGCCTACCACCGCGGCACCACACCCAACCCGTGCATCAAGTGTAACGAAAAACTCAAGTTTGACGCGCTCCTTAAAAAGGCCCTCTCCCTCGGGGCCGACCTTCTGGCCACGGGCCACTACGCGAGGATTATAGATGATAAAAAGGGGCCGAGGCTTTTAAAAGGCGTGGACAATGAAAAGGACCAGAGTTACTTCCTCTTTACCATGACGGGTGAGCAGCTCTCAAGGGTCATCTTCCCTCTCGGCGCTCTTACCAAGAAAGAGGTGCGGGCCTACGCGAGAAAGGCGGGGCTCAAGACCTCTGAAAAAAAAGAGAGCCAGGAGATATGTTTTGTGGAAGACGGCAACTACGCTGAATTCATGACGGCGGCCCCCGGCGGGGAAACGGCCGGAAGGGACGGGGATATAGTCGACACCGGGGGCACGGTGCTCGGCGCCCACAGGGGGCTTTTTAATTACACCATAGGCCAGAGAAGGGGCCTGAACCTTTCCGGCGGCCCCTTTTACGTAACCTGCATCGATACGGAAAGAAACCGCCTTATTGTGGGACGCGCCGAGGAACTCAACGCCAATGGACTGGTGGCGTCGGGTATAAACTGGATTAACAAGGGGTCTGAGAGATCTCTTCTTGAAAAGGGGCTAAAGGGGATAACCTCAAAGATACGCTACGGCCATCCCGGAGTGCTTTCCAACATAACTCCGAAGGAAGACGGCAGGCTCAGAGTTGACTTCGCCGCGCCGGTTAAGGCCGTCACCCCCGGGCAGGCCGTTGTTTTTTACAGGGGAGATGAGGTAATTGGCGGCGGATGGATCGAGGCGAGCATAAAATGAACCAAGCGGGCCGGCATAGTCCAAGCGTTTCAGTAACCACGCTGGGGTGCAAATCAAACCAGTACGACTCCTCGGCTATTGAGGAGGCGCTGGCAAAGGGCGGGCTCATACCCGTACCTTTCCCCGGGCCCGCCGACGCATACGTTATAAACACCTGCACCGTTACGGCCAAAACGGACTCACAGTCACGCCAGCTCATACGAAGGGCCCGGAGGGCCAACCCCGACGCCGTCGTCATAGTTACAGGTTGCTACGCAGAGGTCTCCCCCGGCGAGATCAAAGGGTTAAGCGAAGTGGATTACATACTGGGAAACCCCCAGAAGGGAGAAATTTTCAATTACATCATAAAGGGCCGGAGCGAAACCGGCCCCCATCTCCTTGTGGGGCCGCAAGGCAGGGGCACGCCGCTGGCCTTAAGGGCCGCGGGAGCAGGGGGGCGCACGCGGGTAAACCTGAAGATACAGGACGGGTGCAACAAAAAATGCTCTTACTGCATAATCCCTCAAGCCAGGGGTGTGTCAAGAAGCCTTCCCATAGAAGAGGTGGAACGGGAAATAGACATCCTTGTGGAGAGGGGTTTTAAGGAGATAATCTTTACGGGCATACATCTCGGCTCCTGGGGCGCCGACCTCCTCCCCGCCCGGCATTTAACGGCGGTAATGAGGCTTGTTGAAAAAAGGGCATGGCCGGCGCGTTTCAGGATCAGCTCCCTCGACCCCGACGAGGTGGACACGGAGTTTATTGATATACTCAGGTCGTCGAAGAGGATATGCAACCACCTGCACCTGCCCATCCAGAGCGGCGACGACGGCATAATAAAAAAGATGAAGAGACCTTACACGGCGGGGGAGTTTTCCGGGAAAGTCGCGAGACTCACCGGGCAGGTAAAGGGAATTTCCATAGGCACCGACGTAATAGCCGGCTTTCCCGGCGAAGGGGCGCGGGAGTTCGAGAGGACCTACTCTCTATTGAAGGACTCGCCCCTCGCCTACCTCCACATATTCCCCTTCTCCCCCAGAAGGTCCACGCCGGCATTCGACTACGGAGGAAAGGTGGACGCCGCGGCGGTCAAAGAAAGGGGGGCGAGGCTCAAGGCCCTTGACACGTTTAAGAGAAAGGAATTTTACGGCAGGTTTATTGGGGTTGAGGCCGAGGTCCTCGTCGAGGGTTCAAGGGACAAAAAAACAGGGATGGCCAGGGGAAAGACGCGGAATTATATCCCCGTATTCCTGGAAGGAAACGGCAAAGGCCTCGAAAATAATTTTGTAAGGGTGAGCCTTAAGAGTATACACGGACGAAGTGGGATGGGCGGAGCAATTCTCAGAAAGGGCTCCCTGTAATCTTTTTCATTCGCCCGCAACTTAAATTTTTTTCCAACGCCGGAGGTGAACACGTTCCATGATGAAGGACTTCGAATCAGGCATCGAGGTGTTCAACAGGGGATTGTCCCCGCCGTTAAAAGACCGGGCACTGCTTAAAAGGGTCTTTACTCACAGTTCTTTTTTGAACGAACCCGGAGGAGGCGGCCTTGAATCGAACGAAAGGCTTGAATTTCTCGGAGACGCCGTGCTCGGCGCGGCCGCGGCCCACATGCTTTACCTGAAGTTCCCCGATGTAAGCGAAGGCGAGCTTACGCGCTTGAGGGCAAGGCTCGTCAACAGGCGCGCCCTCGCCGGGCTTTCAAGAGAGCTCGGACTGGACAGACTCCTGCTTCTCGGCAAAGGTGAAGCCAGGGCCGGGGGTGCTGAAAACGCGCGGAACCTCGCCGGTGTATTTGAGGCCCTGCTCGGGGCCATATACCTGGAGGCCGGCTTTAAAAAGACCATGGCCTATACCGCGGCCCTCTTCTCCCCCCTCATGGACGGCGTAAAAAAAGGGCCGGGCTGGTTTGACTACAAACCGGAGCTCCAGGAACTTACGCAAAGGTTCTTTAAGACCCACCCGCGATACTCAGTGACTAAAGACTCAGGCAGACCTCACGCAAAGACCTTTGAAGTAGAGGTCAGGGTAGGCTCAAGGGTGCTCGCAAGGGGCACAGGAACGCGCATTAAGGACGCCGAGCAGGCGGCCGCTAAAAAGGCCCTGGAAGAAGTTAAAAAAGCCTTTCCATCGGGAGAAAAAGACGCTTCAGGGTCTTCAGGAAAATGAAAAAGAGACTCATAATACCGATCTTCATACCCTTCGGGGGTTGCCCGAGCATCTGTGTCTTCTGTGACCAGAAAGGCATCACCGGCAATACCCCCCCTCCTTCAACAATAGAGGTAAGGGCTACAATAGAGTCATATCTCGCCACTTGGAAAGGCGGAGGCAGAAAGGAAGTCGCCTTTTACGGGGGGACCTTTACCGCCCTCCCCCTTGAGACCCAGGAGGCTTATCTCGAATCCGTACGGGAGTATTTAACGGGCGGGCTTATCGACGGCGTAAGGGTCTCTACAAGGCCGGACTGCGTCTCAGATGATACCGCTTCTTTCCTGAAAGAGAGCGGCGTGGAGACGGTGGAGCTGGGCGTACAATCTATGAACGAGCGGGTACTTGAACTCTCAGGCAGGGGCCACACAAGGGAGGATTCGATGAGGGCCGTAGATATACTCAATAAACACGGCATGGTTACAGGGCTCCAGATCATGCCGGGACTTCCGGGAGATGATTACGGGTCCATAATCTATACGGCGAAAGAGGTTACAGGACTCTCGCCCCAATTCGTCCGGGTGTACCCGGTGCTTGTCTTGAAAAACACCCCCCTGGAAGCGATGTACCAGCGCGGCGAATACAGGCCGTGGGCCCTTGACGATATGGTTGCGGTGTGTAAAGATATCTCCGCCCTCTTCAAAAAAGCGGGCATAAGGATAATAAGGATGGGGCTGCACCCCGGCGATGGACTGAGAAAAAGCGTGGTGGCCGGGCCATACCACCCTTCTTTCAGAAACCTCGTGGACAGCGCCCCGGACCAGGGTCACCGCCAACGTCAGGCGGAGCATTGTAAAATAACCCTCGAAGGCCAGTCAGGCGGAAGCGTGCTATAATATAACAGATGTTAAAATAAAAAGATTTTATCAATACTGAAAAGGAGGCGGGAATGAAAAAACTATTTACGGCGGTCTGTCTTGTGGCGCTTATTATGGCGTCTTCCAATTACGGCTTCGCGGGCGTCGACGGGAATACCTATGGCGCCGGCCATGACGAGGTGACAGGTGGAAAGGTTGTAATAGACCTCCTGTTCCTGAGGCCCTTCGGCATAGCCTCATTCGCCGTGGGTACCGGATTCTTTATAGCGGCGCTGCCTTTTTCCGTCATCACCGGCTCGATGGGCTCTACCGCCGACGTACTGGTGAAAAAGCCGTTCGTATATACCTTTGTAAGAAAGATGGGGGAAGATTAGTTTTTTCGAACGGCTGAAGGCAACCTTACTCTATTGTCTTTATCACCTTGACATCAGGGTTATCCTTTACGGCGCTCAAAAAGACATAACCTATCGCGCCCCTTTCCCGTGAGACCTTTTGTATGATGTAGCGCTGGCTCTTAACGGTGTGGGGGGGGTTCATCGCCTGGTTTGATATCTTCAGGTGCGCCCACTGTTCGGCGATCCTGTAAGGGGGTTTACCCAGTATTTTTTTGGAAAATTCTTCCCTCAGAGGATCGTTTACATCAAGGTCGTATATTGTTATCGGCATACCGTCGGGCCATCTAAGGATATTATTGGTATAAATCTTCCTTATACTGTTCTCGCCGAGTGTGCTTACCGGGTTGGCGCTGTTCACTATAACCGCTATGGGCTCGGCGTAGGCCGTGAAACTAAAACCCGCCATCATGATGACGACGGTGAAGGCGAGAAGAAAGACCACCCTGATTAACCTGTTAAACCCTCTCATCACAGATCCCCCAGCGCCAGAACTATGGAAAGAATAACCTCGTTAAAATCACTTTTAGCCGGGTCGTTGAATTCGTTTCTGTTGTACTCCGCCTTTGTAACCACATTGTAGGCGAAATGGTAATTCAGGGCCGCCGTATAACGGGTATGCTCGTTATCGGGTAAAGTGTCGTCTTCATCTAACCAGTCGTATCTACCGGCAACGGTCCATCTCCCTATATCGTATAAAAGCTGTACGTAGAAGCTCCTGTCGTTAAACCCCGACGAGCCGCGGGGGCTGTTGTTGCGGTCCGCGAATTCCGCCTGCATTTCAAGGTTAGAGTAGTTTAAGAGCATATGCGCCGCGAAGGTGTTCCTTGTAACGTCGCTGTTGTCCTTGTCCCTGTAATAAGAGGCCCCAATGTCAAAACCGTTAAAGAGGTCCAGCGAGTAGTTAAGCCGGAGCCCCACGGCCTTATTCTCGTTCCTGTCCAATCCGCCGGGATTGCCCGTGCCGTTGGCCAGATAAAAATGCGAATCCAGACGGTATCCGAAAAGCTCGCGGGAATACCTGAACTGGACTCCGTCCGAGGTCTCGGGAAAGAGCCGCCTTACCATGAGCGGCCACCTCTGAGTGGGCACATAGGGGGGGTAATGGAAGATGTTCCAGATGCCGATGGGAGTAAGGAGCCTTCCGAACCTTAGATTCCAGTTAAGGCTCGGGTGGTATTCTATAAAGAGCTGTTCAACGAAGAACTCGCCCTGGACAACCTTCGGGTCGTCAGAGGTCCTCTTCGCCTCTATAAAGGGGGCGTCCTCGAACTCGACTTCGGAAAAAAATCTCCACTGGCGGTGGACATCGGCTGTAAAGAAGAGACTGAAGTGATGGAGCCGGAAGCCGTCGTTTTCGCTCTCCTCATCGGTGATGATGTATTCCGTGTCGGCGTATCCGCTTATCTTGACTCTGCCCGAGAATAGGCCGAGTTTATACCCTTTCTCCTCCTCCTCGGCCTCAAGTTTCTCAACCCTGGCCTTCAGGTCCTTGTTTTCCTTTCTTATCTCTTCTATCTCCCTGCCGAGAGCGCCCTCACTGCCGCGGTCGGCCCTGGAAGGGCCGGGCAGGGAGACAAACAGAAATTGAAAAAAGAGTATAAGTGCTAAAAGTATTCCGCTTCTCTTCATGAAAGCCCTCATGTTTTGTCTTGCCCGAACAAACTCCTCAGCCGGGGCGTAAAGGTATCATATCGGGACTTACGATTCAAGGCTCATTAAGTACTTATCGGCTCAAGCGGTTCGCTGGCCGGAAATTTAATTACGAAGGTCGTTCCCTTTCCCACCTTTGTATCCACCTCAATCGTCCCGTTATGCCTTATGACAATCCGGTAAACCACATATAGGCCGAGGCCTGTACCAAGGCCCACGGGCTTTGTCGTGAAAAAGGGGTCGTAGATGCTGCTCATGAACTCCTCGGGTATGCCGTGGCCTGTATCAGAGACGACGGCCTTTACAAAGCCGCCTTCCATGTAACTCTTGAGGGTAAGGGTCCCGCACTCACCCATGGCGTGCACGGCGTTTATTATAAGGTTTACAAAGACCTGCTGTATCTCCCCCTGATTGGCGACTATGAAACATTTTTCGTCAAGTTCCATGACGACATTTATCGGGCTGAAGGAGACAGAGTGCCTCGACATCTTGAGAGCGCTTTCCATTACCGTGGAAAGGTCGATGGTGGAGTCCGCCTCGTTTTTGGCCGAGCGGGAATAGGATGAGAGCTCCTTTACTATCTCGGCGGCGCTTGAGGCGTATCTTATGATATCATCGGCATAGGACTTTATAACCTCCACATCGTCTTCGTCTTTTATGGCCTCGCCCATCCCAAGGACCCCGGCAAGGGGGTTGTTTATCTCATGGGCTATGCCTGTGGCGAGGGTGCCTATGCCGGCGAGCTTTTCGGACTGCATGAGCTTAAACTGGAGCATCTTCTGTTCCGAGATGTCTTTTCCTATGGCCACGGTGCCGATTACATCGCCCTCATCGTTTATCATGGTGGAGAGCGTAAGGCTTATATATATGAGCTTACCGGACTTCGCCCTGAAGATAACCTCTTTATTCCGGACGGTGCGTATGGCCCCTCCCCTGGTGACCCAATCCTTCAAAAACGGATCACTTCGCCCCTGATCCTCAAAAAGAACTTCCACGTTCTTTCCCGATACCTCCTCTTTTGAATAGCCCAGGACCCTTTCGCCCTCCCTGTTAAACTCCACAACCCTGCCCCTTGTGTCGGTGGTAACGATAATGGCCCTCGAGTTGTCAACTATCATCTGTAAATACGATTTTATTCCGTTGAGTTTGTTGTAGGTCTTTTGCAGATCAGAGTTGCTCGTACGCAACGCCGAAAACAACCTGGTCTTATCCCTCATGATAGCCACGGCTACGATAAGGGCCGCCATGGGCAAAAAGGCCACAACGCCTATAATCCATATGAGCCTTTGAATGTAGCCCAGGAGTTCATAATCGCCACCAACGTCAAGCCTTATCTTGAGGACCCCCATGGGCTTATCAATGAGGTGGCAGCTCGCGCACCTGGTGTCGGCCCTGAGGGGCACGTATCTCGAATAGGTCCTCTTGGCACTGTCAAAAATCCCGGTGCTGTTCATCGTAAAGATAGCCTTTTTAAAACTACTCAGTTCATCGGCCCCTATCACCCCGGCAGGCGTTTTTTTCCGGCCCCCCAATGGCTGCGGCCTGAAGATCTCGGTGCCGGAGACATTGTAAACGCCTATTTCCTCCATGCCTATTATGTTGCTCAATCCATACAGCCTTGAGAAATTCTTCTCTTCATGCCCCATGCTTAGAAGGTCAAAGGCCGATTTGGTGATAATCTCGGAGACCATATCCGTCTTCTGGACGAGCTTCACGACGAACCTGTTTTTAAGGTAAAGGGAGGTGTAGATAAAAAAGGAGGCGAATGCCGTTATTAAGAGCATCAAGGTTATGACAAGAAAATTTAAAAGAGATCTGCTCTTAAACATCAGCCGGAAGAACCCCGCTGGATAGGAACAAACTGTTTACCGCGTCGAGGAGCGCCTCCTTTGTGAAAGGTTTTTTCAAGAACCGGACGCCGCCCATGGTCATTATATTTTCGGCCTCGACGCCGTCAAGGAAACCCGATATTATAATCACCGGCATAGCGGGGCTCAAACTTTTTATGGAACGTAATATTTCAAGCCCCTCCATATCCGGGAACCTGAAGTCACATATCACAAGGTCCGGGTTATTTCCTCTTATACACTCAAGCCCCTCCCCGACGGTCTCTGAAGTGACCACATCAAAACCCTCGGAGGCCAAATGTATCTCGAGGATCTGCCTTATGGCCGGCTCGTCATCGATGATGAGCAGTTTCTTTTTCACGCTTCAACCCCCGCCCCGTCAAGAAGGCCGGGGTGTTTCTTCAATAGATCGCCTATATTATTTACAAACAAACTCACTATCTCGGGGTCAAGCTGTGTGCCCGAAACCCTTTTCATCTCCTTGATGATCTTCTCGATGGGAAAACCCTTGCGGTAGGGCCGGTCATTGCTCATGGCGTCGTAGATATCGGCAACGGCTATAATCCTCGCGCAAAGGGGTATCTCTCTTCCACTGATCCCTCTCGGATAACCGCTGCCGTCGTAGTTCTCGTGATGCGTAACCACTATCTCGGCGACGCGCTCCATGAACGGTATACCCTGCAGTATCTTTTCACCTATCTCCGGGTGAACCCTGATGTGTTTAAGCTCCCCGGGGTTGAGGGGGCCTTCCTTGTTTAATACCACCTCGTTCACCCCGATCTTTCCGATATCGTGCAACACGGAAGCGTACTCAAGTATCTCCATTTCTTCCGGAGAAAGCCCTACGAGTTTTCCTATCTCAACGCAGAGTTCCCGCATCCTGTTGCAGTGTCCCCTTGTATGGAGGTCCTTCGCCTCGATAGTCTCGGCCAAAACGTTTACGAACTTAAGGTTCATGGATTTTAAATGGCCGTATGCGTCGGCGAGTTCAACGTTCTTTTCTCCCAGCTCCGTCGTCCGTTCCTTCACCTTTCGTTCGAGGAACTGCTGGTATTCCCTGTTCTCACGTTCCAGCTGAGAGTTTCTTACAAGGAGGTCCCTGTAAACGAGGGCCCGCCTTATGGTGTCCATGAGGTCGAGTTTCTTGACCGGCTTGGTCACGAAGTCAAAGGCGCCTTTTTTCATCACATCCACCGCCATCGACACATCCGTAAGCCCTGTGAGCATAATGACCGGCACGGTGGGAAAGTTTCCTTTCACGTAATCGAGTATCTCGAGGCCGCCGACCTCCGGCATTTTTATGTCGCAGATTAAAAGTTCGAAGGAGTTCTTCTTGAGTTCCGTGAAGATATTTTGGCCTCCCGAAGATGTTATCACCCGGTAGCCTTCTTTTTTAAGGTGGGTATTAAGGACCTTCCGGACGGGCTCTTCGTCGTCGATAACAAATATAAAACGTTCTCGGTCTTCAGCCATAATATTTTCGTAAAAGAGGGGTGAAAAACGGCTTTCAATCGACCTTCCACCATGACGGGCGAAAAAAAAGTATTATAAATTTTACTTTAAAAAGAGCCTTAAATCAATATTAATAAACTTGATTTCACCTCATTTATTCTGTAACCTGAAGCACCGCTGAGGCCGGCCCCTTTTTTCTTAAAATAGAGGGGCGTAAGGGCTTCCACCTTAGCAGTGTCAACGCATAATCCGAGTTTCCTGTTGACACCCCCATGGTCTTCTAATAAAATTCGATATCACTTCTTATCCTCTTAAAATTTAAATGGTTCGGGAGGAAGGGGGCGGGGATATTCCCGCCGGGAGCTATTTTTAAAACCGTACGGTTCGCTTCTTTATCCGGCCGGTGAGCATATCCGGGCCTTCAATATAAAAAACCCGCCACAGAAGACGCAACATGGAGTTGGACCGGGAATGCTCCATATTGACTTTAACGGTCGGCGTCTTCAGAGCCGGCAAATGTTAAGCGGAGGTATTATGTCAGGTTTTATCAGGGCCGCATTTATGACCGCGTTATTCTTAACGGCGATATTCATCCCCTCCGAGGGCCGCTCCGGCGTTGACTGGCATAAGATACACACCACAAAAATGGTGCTCATATACCCCGGCACCACCTCATGGGAATTCGTCCACAGCGACGACCACAGACTTGGCAAACGCGGCATAATGAGAAAAGGCAAAGGCTGCAGGAGGTGTCACCTCAGCAAGGAAGGGGAGCTTGATCTCAAGGCCGACGAAATCGCCGCCGGGACCTTAAGGATGAGGAGGTCTCAACGATCCTTCGAGCCCAAACCCATAGAGGGTAAGCCCGGCACGATTACGGCAAACCTGCAGGCGGCCTATAATAAAGAATACCTTTATATAAGGGTCGAGTGGGAGTCGAAAGGCGCCGGATGGAGAAAGAAAGATGGCGGGGGGGCGGCCGACAGGGTGACCCTTCAGATTAACAAAAAGAACGAGGCCTTCAAGAAATACGGCTGTTTCATAACCTGCCATAACGACCTCAAGACAATGCCGTCGAGCCCTCCTGCAGATAAGGTCAGGTCAAACCCCTATTACAGCGCCCTCGGCAGGGACGACGTAAGGCTTTACGCCTATTACGCCGGGGACTCATGGGCGAAGAAGAAGAGCGCCGGGGAGCTTAAAAAGATCCTCGACGGCGGCGGCCTTATAGACCTCTGGTCGATAGAGCTTGCCGGAGGGGCCTCCAAACCCCTTGACGGCTGGATACTCGAAGACAGGAGGTGGGAGAAGACCCCTGATGTCGGGGGGGCGGGCGAATGGCTGAACGGCAGGTATACCGTCGTTTTCAAGAGAAGACTCAAGGCAACGGGGAGCCGCGACGTCACCATGAAAGAGGGGGATATAATTTCCGCCGGGGTCGCCATACACGACGACGGGGCTGAAAAGAGACAGCACTATGTATCTTTCCCCTTCACCATAGGCCTCGGCAAGGCATCGGACGTGAGAGCCGTGAAGGTTTCCGATTAAAAAGCGGTGTGGCGGGACCGTGTTCTTTTCACCGCAAAAAACCTTTACCTTTACCTTTACAATGGAAGAACCCTTGAGGATGAGATTCTTTGAGCGCGACAAATTTTTTTTCCGCCCTTCCCTGATCACCCTTAACCTGTTAGCAGCCTTTATATTTCTTTTTTCAGCTCTTAAGCCTTCAGACGCCCTTGCCCTGCCTCATTTCGCCCGCCGCATAGGCAGGAACTGCACCTTCTGCCACACTGTATTTCCCAAACTGAACGAGACGGGGCGTATTTTTAAAACCAACGGACTTAGATTCGAGGGTGAAGGCGAGTGGCTCGGCGTAAGGGACTTGAAGAGGCTTCCCCTGTCCGTTGAGGCCGAACTCGAAGGGAGCTATGACAGGGTTACGTCGTCAGGCGCGAAGACGGAATCCTCGGACGTAAAGATCGAGGAGGCCGAAATATTCGCCGGCGGCCCCATGGGTAAAAAAGGCAGGGTAACGGCCTTTACCGTCCTGGCCGTTACTCAGACGGATACCGGCGGCGCTGCGGACTATGACGTGCGGATAGCAAAGGCCTTCATACAGATTAACGATATCATAGGCCCCACGGGCGCGGGAGAGCTGAACCTCAAGGCGGGCCAGGACACCCTCGCCCTGCCCTTTATGGGAGGGAGCCAGAAGTTTATTCAGAAAAGGCCCTTCGCCGAGTCTGTCCTGGGGGTCTTTAATCCTGAAGAGCGCCTCGTTGAAATAAACGGCCTCATCGCGGATGAAGGGCGCCGGGCCGCCGCGCACCGCTACAGGTTTGGCGTTTCAAGAGAAGATGTAAATGACGGCAACAAACTCCGCGGCCTTTACGCCGCCTATTCCGTGGCAATAAACGAGGCCTACAGCCTCGGCGTCATTTACCGCAGCGGCGAGGAGAAAAACTCCGCAACCGACGTATCGTATAACAGGTACGGCATAGCCGGAGAGATTGAGTTAAAGCGCCTCATCATCGACGCCGGCTGGTTCAAGGACTTGAGGAGCGGACTTGCCGACAGGGACAATTTCATTGTAGAAGCCGCCTATTTTCCCGCCCCGCGCCTCTCGCTTGCCACGCGCTTCGAGTCAACCGGGGAAAATGGCAGAGACGGTGCAAAGTCACTTGATTTTATGGTAAGGTATAATATTCTTAGTAATGTGTTCGCCATGGTGGAATACAGGAACCTCTCGGACGACGGCCACGTCACCGGGGTCAATGAAGACGAATCAAAGGTCAGGCTCTTTGTCGGCGCCGTCTTTTAGATAATCCTCCATAACCTTTGTTCGAATAAATGGTTTTTTGACCGGCATGACTTTAACCGGTCTTTATTTATTACAAGACGCTTATCCACATCTTATAAGACAGAAAAAATGGACGCTAATAAAGACCTGGAAACCCTTGAAAAGAACCTTACCAAGCTCAAGATAGCATACGAGCAGTATTTTATGAGGATATTGAAGCTCGAGCCCCTTAAACTGCGCACCGAGGTGGAAATGACCATCCGCAGATACACGGGCAAGACGATGACCAACACCGCCTTTAAGTTCAAGTTCAACAACCTCGTGGCGAAGTTCAACGCCTTTAAGCAGTACTGGACGCGTACCCTGAGGGCCATCGAGGAGGGGACCTACGCGAGACGGGCGGAATCGGCTATGGTCTCCAGTCAAGGCGCCGGTGAGACGAACTCAGAGACCACAAACTCAGTTACAAGAGATATAAAACCCCGGGGCGTTAAAAGGAGACCGGACGGCCCGGACAATAACAGGGCGGAGAAAAAAACCCTCGACAGGGTCTACAAAGAATACGTGGAAGCGATGGGGCGCTCCGGCGGGCCAGCAAAAAACATCTCCTTTGAAAAGTTCACGGAGACGGTGAAAAAATCCAGGGAGAAGATAGCGCGGACCTATGGGGTAAAAGAGACGGAACTGAAGGTCATTGAAAAGGACGGCCGGGTAAAGCTCGCAATTAGCCCCGGGGGAAAGTCAGGGGTAAAGAAGGAAAAGCAGGGGTGAGCTTTCGCCTCATCGTTCCAACACCGCCGATTTGAGGGGGTTTTTTTAAACGGGCCTGTTGAGTTCCCCCTTAAGCACCCTGCACTGTATATTCGGTATTTCAACGAACGGCTTTAGAAGCGGGGGGCGGCCCTCCGGGGCAATCCCTGCAATAAAAAGGAGGATGGAAAGATGAAAAGAACGCGTTTCATATACATGTTTATGACGGTTGCTGTTTTTCTGGCGGCCTTTATCATGCCACGTGCCGCCCTCTCGGGAGGCGGGGAGGCGAAAGAGCTTCAGTCTATTAAGAAGGACTTCGCCCCGGTCTTAAACCTCAAGGGCACTCCGGCCGAGGCCGAGATAAACGCCATAGCCAACCTCCTGACTCCGGGGAGCGGGATGATGGCCATAGATTTAAGGCATAAAAGCGGGGAGTTCTGCATGCTCGAGCCCAATACCAAACGGTACATGGTCCACTTCTCCCACACACCTGAAAAGACCACAGAGGATATCCTCTATTTTATAAACCCCGACAACTTCAAGGGCGCGGGGCTTCAAGTGGGGCAACTACCTAAACTGCCCACCAAACTCGGCGAGATGAAACCACTACAGTGGTACTACTACGACGGCAAGGCCTTTGAGCCCCACCACGGCAAAAAGCTGGGCGCGGAATTTCTCGTAATGGCGATTGACGTTAAGTAAAACTCTCTTACCCCTTTTTTTTCTTTTAAGTCTTTGGCTTGGGGAGGCGGACTTCCCATACAAGACCCGCCTCCCTTCGCCGGTGCCCGCCTACTTTGTCTCGATAGGCGGGATGCAGCCGCAGCCGCAGTCTTTTTTGGTCTCGCCGCCGGTCTGAGGCTTTTTTGGTTCAGTCTCTACTTTGACTTCTTTAGTATCTTCTTCAACCACTGTTATCACCTCCCTTCATAAAAGATTATGCGCATATACTTATATAGATAGCGAAAAAAAACTATTTTTTCCTTGAACCCCTTCCGGATTTTCCTCCTACCCCTGCCTTCCCACCCGAACATCCGCAGGTGCAGATCCGGTTAAGCCTTTGCCGGCATTTCTCGAGCGCCTCTCCGTTTAACGAGTAGTATATCCGGTAACCCTGCCTCTTATCTCTTACAAGCCCCGCGGCCTTCAAGACCCGGAGGTGCTGTGACACCGCCGATTGCGTTATACCGATGGCCCCGGCCAGGGCATTAACGCTCATAGCGCTTTTTTTAAGGAGTTCGATAATCTCTATCCTTTTATCTACGGAAAGTATTTTAAAGAGGTCCGCCGCTTCTTTCATAATCCACCATTTAAGTATATTAGCATAAACTAATATATATCAGGCCTGTTTTATTGTCAAGGATTTTTTTAGTTTGAACCGGGCTTCTGGATGGGATAAGGAAAAGGGATTGTTATCTTGCGCTCTTACAGAGCGCTTTTGTGACGGGGCTACGCTACCCCCACTTCCCGGCGGCCTTCCGCCCCGCGGTCTGTCCCGCTTACGGTCGGAGAAAAAAATCCTCCCTTCCTCCACGACATCCCGCCCGCCCCAAGACCGCCCCACCTTAAGGTCCGCTCACCCCATCACCGGGGGTTGTTAAAAGAACGACAAAGTACAAATAATCTTTATACGGTGGGCCGTGCCCACCCTACAGGGCTAATACTATTGGTCGGACCATACAGCCAGCTCATTGCCGTTTGGGT
>JBHHVI010000013.1:0-35822 GCA_046754225.1 Thermodesulfobacteriota bacterium
CATATAAAGAGGGTTTTAGCGGAAAGCGCGAGGGCGTGTTGCATATGCGGATAATGGGAAGGCTCTGAATAATCAGGGGTTTTTAATTAAAAAGACGGTCATATAAAAATTATCGTATATAGAGAGAAGGGGGTATATGCATGCTGGAAACGGGTGAAAAGAAGAGGATAGTCGAGGACTATCGCGTACATGACAAGGATACAGGCTCTCCCGAGGTGCAGGTGGCGCTTCTGAGTGAGAGGATAAAAGGCCTTACGGAACACTTCAAGGTCCATAAGGCTGACCATCATTCAAGGAGGGGTCTCTTGAAGATGGTGGGCAGGAGAAGGAGGCTTCTCGGCTATGTCAAGAAGATAGATATGGGACGCTATAAGGCCCTCATCGAAAGGCTGGGACTGAGAAAATAACAGAGACCGCGGCGTACTCTTTTTATTCCGTGACAGGGGGCTCCTGGACGCCCTCCCGCGTATTTTCATGTAACGGACGCGCTCCTCACAGACGGGGAGCGTACATTTTTAAGGACTTAAAAATAAATATCAGGAGAATCAAAAGAGGATGATAAAGCGATACGAGACAGATTTTGCGGGCAGGAAACTGACGGTTGAGATAGGCAATATGGCAAGGCAGGCAAACGGGTCATGTACTCTCAGGTACGGCGACACTGTGGTGCTCGTTACCGCGTGCAGGGCCAAGAGGGCCTCCGAGGGGTTGGATTTTCTGCCCCTTACGGTAAATTACATCGAGATGACATACGCCGCCGGTAAGATTCCAGGCGGTTTTTTTAAGCGTGAAGGCAGGCCCAGCGAGAAAGAGGTCCTTACGTCGAGGCTTATAGACAGGCCGCTTCGCCCCCTCTTCCCCGATGGTTATTATTATGAGACACAGGTTATAGCCACGGTGCTCTCCGCCGACCCTGACAACGACCCGGATATTGTCGCCCTCATAGGCGCCTCAATAGCCCTCGGAATTTCGGACATACCCTTTGCGTGCCCCATAGCGGCTGTAAGGGTGGGTTCCATTGAGGGCTCCCTTTTAGCCAACCCCACAATAGCCGAGAAGAAAGAGGGAGAGCTGGAGCTTATCGTTGCCGCGAGAGAGGGCTCCATAATAATGGTTGAAGGCGGAGCCAAAGGGGCCTCCGAGGCGTTCGCGGTAGAGGCATTGAAGTACGCGCAGGAAACGACTCAGGGAGTGATAGACCTCCAGAAGAGGATCTTTGAGGAGATTAACCCTGAAAAGCTGACGGTGGAGCCTGTTGAGGTCGATGAGGAACTTGAGTCGAAGGTAAGGGGGGCGGCCGAAGAAGGGCTGAAAAAGTGCCTCACCGTGCCCGACAAACTTGAGCGTTACGCCGCCATAGACGAACTCAAAAGAACCGTCGTAGAAGGGCTTGTTGAAGGCTACGAAGGGCGTGAAAAGGAGATAGGCCATATCTTTGCAGAACTCAAGTTCAGGATCATGCGCGCCATGATCGCCAATGAAAAGAAGAGGGTGGACGGCAGGGGGCCTACGGATATAAGGGATATAAGGTGCGATGTGGGTTTCCTTCCAAGGACTCACGGCTCGGCCCTTTTCACAAGGGGCGAGACACAGGCCCTCGTGAACACCACGCTCGGCACCTCCGAGGACGAGCAGAAGGTGGACCTCCTTAGCGGCTGGGAGTACAGGAAGTTCATGCTCCATTACAACTTTCCGCCTTTCTGCGTGGGCGAGGTCAAGTTCCTGAGGTCTCCGGGAAGGCGCGAGATAGGCCACGGGGCCCTCGCTACGAGGGCGGTGAGCAAGGTGCTGCCTGACTGGAACGAAGACTTCCCCTACACCATCAGGGTGGTCTCCGATGTCCTTGAGTCGAACGGCTCATCTTCCATGGCAACGGTATGCGGGGCTTCGCTATCCCTTATGGACGCGGGGGTGCCCACCACGGGCCATGTGGCCGGTATCGCCATGGGGCTCATAAAGGAAGGGGACGTGACCGTCGTCCTTTCCGACATACTCGGAGATGAGGACCACCTCGGGGATATGGACTTCAAGGTCGCGGGCACGGCCGACGGCATTACGGCCCTGCAGATGGATATCAAGATAGGCGGTGTAACGGCCGAACTCCTTACCGAGGCCCTGGACCAGGCACGCGAGGGAAGGCTCCATATACTTGAAAAGATGAACGAGGCCATAGGGGCGCCGCGCCCGGAGCTTTCCTCTTACGCGCCGAGGATAATCACCCTCATGGTCAAGCCCGAGAGGATAAAGGACGTCATCGGCCCCGGCGGTAAGAACATAAAGGGCATTGTCCTTGAGACGGGCGTCAAGATAGACGTTGACGACACGGGCAAGGTGAACATAGCCACCAACGACGAAGAGGCCGCTAAAAAGGCCGTGGAGATGGTAAAGGCCCTTACCCAGGAGGCCGAGGTGGGCAAACTATACCACGGCAAGGTCAGGAAGATTATGGACTTCGGGGCCTTTGTGGAGATATTCCCCGGCACCGACGGGCTCGTCCATATCTCCGAACTCGCCGAAGAGAGGGTGGGTAAGGTTACCGACATCCTGGCCGAGGGCGACGAGGTGTGGGTCAAGGTCCTTAACGTGGACAAGTCCGGAAAGATAAGGCTTTCGAGAAAGGCGGCCTTGAAGGAACGGGGCTCCGCGGAGTAACCCTTTACCGGAGCATTTAACAGACGGCTCTTTGAGGTCCTTTATAAGCCATGGATTTATAAGCCATAGAGAGGAGCCGTCTTTACCTCCGCCGCGTTTTTCCGTCACGGCGCCGGGAATTTATATAAAAATTTCAAGCCCTGACGGGCTTGGTAAAACATCCATTCGAGTTTATTCATACTCACTTCATCTGAGAATCTCTAAAAACAATGTCCCGTATTCTAAAGTCCACTCTAAAGAGCGGCGTCAGGGTGATTACCGAAGAGATGACCGAATCCGAGTCTTCGTCCATCGGCATATGGGTGAAGACCGGCTCAAGGGACGAGCCGCTTCAACTGAACGGCATGTCCCATTTTATAGAGCACATGCTCTTTAAGGGGACCGCGTCAAGGAGCGCGCACGACATTTCCAGGGAGATAGAGTCCGTGGGCGGCGTATTGAACGCCTTTACAAGCCGCGAGTATACCTGTTTTTACGCCAAGGTGCAGAATAAGGACATCCCGAAGGCCGTTGATATCCTTACGGACCTCCTGATGAACTCGAAGTTCGATAAAAAGGAGTTGGAAAAAGAGAGGAAGGTCATCGTTCAGGAGATAAAGATGGTGGAGGATACGCCCGATGACCTCATCCACGACCTCTTCGCGGAAAAGTTCTATAATGACAATCCTCTGGGCCGGCCCATACTGGGCTCCATCGATACCATAGGCTCCTTTGACAGAAAGAAGGTCGTCGAATACTACCGCGGCAGATACGTCCGTGAGAACGTCTTTGTAACCGCCGCGGGAGGAGTAAGGCACAAGCGCCTTTTGAGCCTCTTGAGAAAGGCCTTAGGCAATATCGAAGGCGGAGAAGCCGGGGATAATAAAAGGGCCCCCGCCGCCTCTTCAGGCGCGTTTCTTTTCAAGAAGGACCTCGGCCAGGTGCACATATGCCTCGGCGTGCCCGTGCCTCCGCAGTCCGACCCCCGCCGCTACAGGACCTACCTCTTGAATACCATACTCGGCTCCGGCATGAGCTCAAGGCTCTTTCAGAGGATAAGGGAGAAGGGCGGGCTTGTCTATTCCGTCTATTCATATCTGAACCTCTTCAGGGACTCCGGCTCTCTTGTCGTATACGCCGGCACTTCAGAGGAGAATTTTTCAAAGGTCGTAAGGCTCATCTTGAGGGAGTTCAAGAATATCCAGAAGGATTTGACGGCCGGGGAAGTGGCGGACGCCAAATCCCATCTCAAGGGGTCCATGCTCTTAAGTCTCGAGACCTCGGACAACAGGATGGCGAAACTCGCCAAGGACGAGATCTATTATAAGAAGTCCGTTTCCGTTAAGGAGATAGTAAGGGAAATAGACAGGGTGAGGCCGAGGGACGTAAAGTTTGTTGCCTCAAAATTCCTCGTACCTGAAAAGGCCACGCTCGTGGCGCTGGGCCGGGTAAACGCCGGGGGGCTGCCCAAGGGGCTTAAGACGGCCCCATAGGATTTATCGCTCCGGCCTCACGCTTTTTGTTGCAAGGTTATGTTTTGTATATTAAAATACTGTTGAAGGGCTCATTATGAGGATACTTGTTATAGAAGACGAAAAGAAGGTCGCCTCCTTTATAAAGAGAGGGCTTGAGCAGGAGAGCTACGCCGTGGATACGGTCTATGACGGCGTGGAGGGGCAGCACTTTGCCGAGGTGAACGAATACGACGCAATAATACTCGACATAATGCTCCCCAGGAAGAGCGGCCTCGAGGTCCTGAGTGAACTGAAGGCCAGCGGGGTAAAGACGCCCGTCATACTCCTTACGGCGCGCGATTCCGTGGAGGACAGGGTCAAGGGGCTTAATGTGGGCGCCGACGATTACCTGACAAAACCCTTCGCCTTTGAGGAGTTGCTGGCCCGGCTCCGGGTGCTTATGAGAAGGGGCGGCTACGGCCTGCCTGTTATGAAGTTCGCCGACCTGAGCCTTGACCCGGCGTCGAGAAAGGCCAAAAGGGGCGATAGGGAGGTGGAGCTTACCGTAAAGGAGTACGCGCTTCTTGAGTATCTCCTTCGTAACCCCAACAGGGTCCTGACGAGAACCCTTATCGCCGAGCACGTCTGGGACCAGAGTTTCGACAGCGAAACAAACGTGGTCGACGTATATATAAACCACCTTAGAAGCAAGATAGACAAGGACTCCTCTAAAAAGCTCATCCATACCGTAAGGGGCGTGGGCTACGTACTGAAGGAAGAATGATCCTTTTACCCATGGCCCGGTGCCGCCTGTAACGCGCGGGGCGTGATTTTTTCCACACCTCTTTTCCCCCCAACCGCGGGCATTTAAACCCCCTCCTTCCCATTGACCTTTCCTTAATACACTCGGGGAATTTTTTTTTGTTTTTTTGTCTCAAATCCGGCCCTCTCCCCCCCCTTGAAACGGGCTTTTGAAAGAGGCTTTTGAGCCGCTCGAAAGGCCGCGGCCCATTGGACTTTAACCGCCTTTTTTGGTATCCTGAAAAGTATGGGTAAATTTTTTTATCCATTAACAGGAGGGGCATTTCACCCCTCAAGCCTCAGTGATTCTTTGTCGGGGGAACTCGCTAAAATTCACTTCTTAAGTCCAAGTGCTTCTTTGTAGGGAGAATTCGTTAAAATGCTTTCCAGGGTCATAAAAGAGGAGTTAAAGAGGGTAGTGGGAGAAGCCAACGCCTCCTTTTCAAAGGAGGACCTCCTGTGCTATTCCTATGACGCCACGAACACCCTTTACTCACCCGACGCCGTGGTCTTCCCGCGTACCGCTGAAGAGATATCCCTCATAATGAAGATGGCCAACGCGGAGAATTTCCCTGTAATACCGAGAGGGGCGGGAACGGGCTTTACCGGCGGGAGCGTGCCCGTGGCCGGAGGCGTGGTGCTTTCCTTTGAGAGGATGACCGATATAGTTGAGATTGACGCCGAGAACCTTACGGCCATTGTCGAGCCGGGTGTGAATACGTGGGAGCTGGGCCAGGAGGCCGCGAAGTCCGGCCTCTTCTATCCACCCGACCCCACGAGCCTCAAGTTCTCGACCATAGGCGGCAACATAGCCGAGTGCGCCGGCGGGCCGAGTGCCGTGAAGTACGGGGTCACCAGGGACTATGTGTTGGGCCTTGAGGCGGTGCTCCCCACGGGCGAGATAATAAATACCGGCGTAAGGACGGTAAAGGGCGTCGTGGGCTACGACCTTACGAAACTCCTTGTGGGCTCCGAGGGCACACTCGCCGTTATAACAAAGGCGGTACTGAAACTCCTGCCGCTTCCCGCATCGTCAAGGACGCTTCTGGCAGTATTCCCGGACTTGAACGGCGCGGCCTCGGCCGTGGCCGGGATTATAAGGTGCAGGATAATCCCATCTACCCTTGAGCTTGTCGACGCGGTGTCGGCGCGCTCTGCCGGCGAGTTCTCCGGGGGGCTTCCCACGGGCGGACCTTTGCTCATTATAGAGACTGACGGAAGCCCTGAGACCGTTGGGAGGGAGGCCGGGGAGATAGAAAGAATATGCCTTGAAAAAGGGGCCGTGGAGGTAAGGAAGGCCTCCGATAAAAAAGAGGTAAAGGAGCTATGGAAGGCCCGCAGGGCCATCTCGGCGGCGTTATTAAAAGTCCGGCCCAATAAGATTAACGAAGACGTGGTAGTTCCGAGGTCACGTATCCCTGAACTCGTCACCGGCATTGAGGAGATAGCGAAGAGAAGGGGGCTTTTAATCGCCTCCTTCGGCCACGCCGGCGACGGCAATATACACGTAAACGTCATGTATGACAAAAAGGACGAAGAAGAGTCGGCCGAGGCCGACGGGGCCGTTCGCGACGTATTTACCCTTACGCTCAAACTCGGCGGGACCATATCGGGCGAGCACGGCGTGGGCATAACCAAGTCAAAATACCTCGCCATGGAGCTCGGCCCCGACGCCATAAGGGTGATGAAGGGCATAAAGCAGACCTTTGACCCGAAGGGGATATTGAACCCCGGTAAAATTTTCCCCGACGTCATGAAAAAGGAAAAGGAAGATGAAAGAACTGAGTTCGCTTAAGGGCGAATTGAATAAGTGCGTGAGATGCGGCGCATGCCGTTCCATCTGCCCGACCTTCAGGGTGCTTGGCAGGGAAACTGCCGCCGCAAGGGGCAAGCTCACACTTGTCGAGGGGTACCTCGAAGGCAGGATAGACCTGAGCGAAGCCTATATAAAGCATATAAAAGAATGCACCATGTGCGGGGGGTGCAGGACGAGTTGTCCCCGCGGCGTTGACACCACTGCGGTTTTTAACGCGGCGCGCGCCGACGCCGTAAAGAAAAAGGGGCTCTCTTTCGCCGAGTCCTTCGTGATGAAGAATATGCTGGACTATACGGGGATTATGCCCAGGGCCCTGAAGTACGCGTCAAGATTGAAGGGGCTCCTCTTCAAGGGGTCCGCAGTGGAGCACGGCCTTATATCGAGGTTCTCCATGCCCCTTGTGGGCGGCGGCAGGCTTGTGCCCGAACTCGCCGAAACTTTTTTTCTTGACCTGAAGCGCGTGAAGGGGCTTGGGGCCCATGCCCACGGAAAGAGGGGAAAGAGTCCGGCTCCGGCTACGAAGGTGGCCTTTTACGCGGGTTGCGGCGTGAATTTTCTCATGCCCGGCGTGGGCCTTTCCTCCATAGACGCCTTGATGAAGGCCGGCCTTGAGGTCGTTGTGCCGGCCTCTCAGGTATGCTGCGGCATGCCGGCATACTATTCCGGCGACGTTGAAACGGCAAAAAGCCTGGCCCTTAAGAACCTCAAGGTCTTTGAGGACGCCGGGGCCGAATATATCGTAACGTCGTGCGCCACGTGCAGCCACGGCCTTAAAAACGTATTCAGGGAGATACTCTCCGGCGGCCATGACCCTGAGATGAATGAGCGTGTGGAAAGGTTTTCATCGAGGGTGAGGGATATAACGGAATTTCTGGCCACCTCCACTGAAGGGGAAGACAAAGGCGCCGGCCCGGCTTCGGATAGAGGCAAGAAGATAGTCACCTATCACGACCCATGCCACCTGAACAGGAACCAGGGGATAAGGGACGAGCCCCGCGAACTTTTAAAGAAGAACAAAAATATCGAGTTCAGGGAGATGCGCTTCCCCTGCAGCTGCTGCGGCCTCGGAGCCGGGGTGAGCCTTACAAATTACGAACTCTCCATAAATATAACGAAGAGGAAGGCCGATAGCATAAGGGACTCCGGGGCGGATATAGTCGCCACGGCGTGCCCCGGATGCATCGTGCAGTTAAGGGACGGGCTTCATAAATACGGCGTGGACGCCAAGGTCATGCACGTGGTGGAACTTCTGTGATTTTTTTTGTTCAAGCGGCCCATGGTGTGGTATATCTGCAACGTAAAGGTCTTCACTAAAAAATGGAAAAGGGTCTCCTCCTCTAAATGATATACTTCCCCTTCTGCATACACAACCACCAGCCCGTTGGAAATTTCGACCACGTCCTCGAAAAGGCATACCGGGAATCATATTTCCCTTTCCTCGAGGCCCTCTCAGGCCACCCCGGCGTAAAGGTGACGCTTCACAACTCCGGCTTCCTCCTCGACTGGATTGTCGAAAAGCACCCCGAATATATAGAACTCCTTAAAAAGATGGTCTCGTCGGGGCAGGTGGAGGTCATGGGCGGGGGGTACTACGAACCCATACTCTCCGTTATCCCCGACCGGGACAGGGCGGGCCAGGTCCGGCTCATGTCGGACAGGATAGAAGGGCTTTTCGGCAAGAGGCCCAGGGGTATCTGGCTCGCCGAGCGGGTCTGGGACCCCACCCTGCCCGGAAGCCTCACAGAGGCGGGCGTTGAGTACATACTCGTAGACGATTATCACTTCATAAAGGCGGGCCTCGACAGGGAAGACCTCGGCGGTTATTACATAACCGAGGACAGGGGGAAGGTCGTAAAGGTCTTTCCCGGCAGCGAGCGCCTGCGCTACCTCATCCCTTTTAAGCCCGTGGAAATGCTCGATGAGCATTTTAAGAACCTCCCCGGTTTTTTAAGGCGCGGCAACGCCGCCATATACGGCGACGACGGTGAAAAATTCGGCGTATGGCCCGGCACCCACAAATGGGTCTTTACAGAGGGCTGGCTGGAGGAATTTTTGGTGAAGATGGAATCCCTCGATAACGTCGCCCCTGTTACGCTCTCGGAGTATATAGACAGGCAGGGGCCTCTGGGAAGGGTCTATCTCCCCACCACCTCTTATATGGAGATGGGGGAGTGGAGCCTGCCCGCGCCCGCGGCAAAGGAGTATGCCCTCGTAACCGGGGAACTGAAGGCCAGAAAAGACGGCGAGAGGATCGGACGTTTCATGCAGGGCGGCACCTGGAGAAATTTTTTCTCCAAGTACCCGGAGTCCAACTGGATGCACAAGAGGATGCTCCTTGTAAGCTCCATGCTCGAGGAGCTCAGAGGAAGGCTCGAAGCCGGAGAGATTGAAAAGGCCCGGGAGGACCTTTACAAGGCCCAGTGTAACGACGCTTACTGGCACGGCATCTTCGGGGGGCTGTACCTGCCACACCTGAGGGGCGAGATATATAAGAGGCTCATCATGAGCGAGGAGACGCTTCTACACGCCGGCCACACAGAGGGGCTCTCCATCGTGAAGTCAGACTTGGACGCCGACGGCTCTGACGAGGTAATAATGAGGGCAGGGGACCTGAATATGTTTTTGAGCCCAGGGGGGGGCGGGGCACTCCTGGAGCTCGATTACAAGCCCCTTTACGTTAATCTACTGAATACCCTTACGAGATGGGCCGAAGGCTACCACGATAAATTGAAAGAACTCTCCGAGGAGGAGGAAGGCGGGTCCACCAGGAGCATCCATAGCATTGTGAAGTCAAAGGAGAAGGACATGATAAGGTTCCTGAAGACCGACTCCGGGAGAAGGCGCTCTCTTGTGGAGCATTTTTTCCCCGCCGGAGCTACGCTTCAGGCCTTCTCGGAAGGAGCGCTCAAGGACCTCGGTGATTTTCACGACGGCCGTTTTGATGCCGAGATAAACGGCGGGAGCGTCAGCCTTTCAAGGGACGCACTCGTGGGCAAGACCCCAGTAACCGTCAAAAAAGAGGTAAGGGCGGGAGAGGAAAATTCTTTTTTCGTGGATTACGTCATACAAAGGTCCGGTAAAAAGGCCAGGGGCGCCCCCGTTGGCCCTCTCCTCTTTGGCGTGGAGTTCAACGTGATACTGCCCGGCTGCGACGGCCCCTTATGTTCCTATTCTCCGGAACCCAAGACCAAAGGTTTCGGTAAAATCGGGCTCGGTAGCTCCGGCGCTGTAGAGGGTATTACGGGCCTGACCCTTACCGACAGGTTCACGGGGCTGGCCCTTACCATCGGGACGGAAACGGGAACGGAGAGGGGGGCGGCGCTCTGGCGGTTTCCCGTATATACCGTTTCACTCTCCGAGGCCGGTTTTGAGAGGGGTTTTCAGGGGTCGTGCCTCGTCTTTTTGTTCCCCTTTGACCCTGGCGCGGACAGGCCGCTCTCTGTATCCTTCCTGGTAAGCGTTGAGGGGTTTAAGCCGGAGGCGTAAGTTTTACCTGTAAATCGTGGAGGAATGATGGAAGGTTCTCTGGATGAAGCTCTTGAAAAAAGGATAAAAAAGATAAAACTCCTTCTACTCGACGTTGACGGTGTTATGACGGGAGGCTCCATTATCTACGACGACGACGGGAGGGAGATAAAGGTCTTTGACGTAAGGGACGGACACGGGCTTAAACTCCTTATGAGGGCGGGAATCGGGGTGGGCATTATAACGTCACGGACCTCCGGGGTCGTGGCGAAGAGGGCGGAGGACCTCGGCATCGAACTCCTCTATCAGGGGAGGATAGACAAGCTGAAGGCCTTTGGGGAGGTTTTGGAGCGTAAGGCGCTCGCTGCCGATGAGGTCGCCTTTATGGGAGACGATATAGTCGACCTGCCGGTCCTTAAAAGGGCGGGTTTCTCCGTAGCCGTCCATGACGCCGTGGATGAGGTCAGGGGGCGGGTCCACTATGTTACTTCGAACCCAGGCGGACGCGGGGCCGTAAGGGAGGTCTCGGAGTTGATACTAAAGGTTCAGGGTAAATGGGAAGGGCTGATGGAGCGTTATTTGAGATGAGCTTTTTTAAGGCCTTTTAACGTCTCCCGGCGCCCGTTTAATAAAGGCTCAGCCGTGACAAAACACCTTTACACCCCCTGTGGCCGGTGCTATAATTTTTTTAGCACATAAAAAACATATAAAATAAAGCACCTTAGCCAATCAGGGGGGTTAAGCAGAGCTTTTTAAGGGCACTTTACAAGAGATTATGAAAAAAAGTTTAAGGCGAGTTGTATCGGCCTTTATAGCGCTCACCCTCACGGCGCTGATTGTGGTTGTCATAGTGCATTACCTCTCCGGCTCGGGGGTGAGTGTAAAGTTTACCGAGGAGGGTGATATCGGTATCGAAATTGACAACATCCATTATTCGAGCACAAGGGAGGGTCGCGTCGAGTGGGAGCTTGACGCCCTTTCGGCGACGCGGTACAAGCTGGAAGACCTCATGGTCTTCGATACCCTTAAGGTCGTTTTTTTCGCGAAGGACGGCACCCCGTACAGGCTCAGCTCAAAGGAGGGCCGTTACATCGAGAATAGAGGGGAGTTGGAGGCCATAGGCGACGTGGTGATAACCTCTCCCGACGGTTATAACCTCAAGGCCGACAGCATAAAGTACGTGACGGAGCCCGGCGAGATAACGTCCCGGGGCCCCGTTAAGATCGCCTCAAGGGGCATGGACGTTCAGGGGGTGGGGCTCAGGGTGGATGTTGAGAGCGGAAGTCTTTATCTCCTCAAAGACGTCAGGGCCGTTCTGAAGGATAAGCCGATATGAGAACGCGGGGGCTTTTTACAGTTGAAGGCGCCGTGGAGGGGCGGGCGGCTGTGGCGGCGGGGACGCTATTCTTTTTCATCATCTCCATCCTATGGGCGGTCTTTTTGTTCCCGACCGACTCTCGCGGCGAGGCCTCCGGGCTGGAGAAAGGAACGCCGATTACCATTACCTCCGATACCATGGAGGCGTCCAGGAAAGACCATCTCGTCACCTTCAAGGGTAATGTTTCGGCCCGTGAAGAATTCCTGCTCTGTTCCGACGAGCTTTATCTCCGTTACTCCGAAGGTAGCGAGATAAAGGAGATAGAGGCGAGGGGAGGGGTCAGGATATACAGGAAGGACAATACGTCGCGCGCGGAGACGGCCGTATATGACAGGGCTTCGAGGATTATAGTCCTTAAGGGAAATGCCGAGGTGGAGCGCTGCGCCGATACGGTTAAGGGCTCTAAGATAACGCTTTATCTCGACACGGACAAGGCCTTTGTGGAGGGTATGGAAAAGGGCAGGGTAAAGGCGGTTATCATTCCGGGCAAGAAATGCGTGGGCCCCGCCGTGGGCGCCGCGGATACTGAAAGGGGAAAGACCCCGGAGAAAGGCCGAGGTGAAAGAGAAGCTCTCTGTACAGGAACTCGTTAAGTCCTTTAAGAGAAGGCGCGTGGTGGACAAGGTAAGCCTCGTTATCGAGCCGGGCAATATCGTGGGGCTTTTGGGGCCCAACGGGGCCGGCAAGACCACGACCTTTTATATGATAGTGGGTTTAATAGGGCCGGACTCCGGCAGGGTACTTCTCGGAGGCGAAGATATAACGGAACTCGCCATGTACGAGAGGGCGAGGCTCGGCATAGGGTATCTCGCCCAGGAACCTTCGGTCTTCAGGAAGTTGACCGTTGAGGAGAATATAAGGGCGATACTCGAGTATCTGAATATTTCCAGTGAAGAGATTGACGAGCGCTTGAAGGAGCATCTCGAAGACCTCGGCATCACCCATCTCGCTGGGGTCAAGGCCTTCTCGCTCTCCGGGGGCGAGAGGAGGAGGGTGGAGATAGCGAGGGCGATGGTGAACTCGCCGGGGTTTCTGCTGCTCGACGAACCTTTTTCAGGCATAGACCCCATAGCCGTTAGCGATATACAGGACATTATGGTTGACCTCAAGAAAAAGGGTATGGGCATTCTCGTAACGGACCATAACGTGGGCGCCACGCTCGACATATGCGATCACGCCTATATAATCGACAACGGTAAACTCCTGATGTCGGGCACGCCCTCTGAGATACTGGACCACAGAGAAGTCCGTGACGTCTACCTCGGGGAGAGGTTCACCCACCCTGTGAGGGGCCGTTAAGGGCAAGGCTTCTTTTAAGCGCGTTGATTTGATGAATTCAGGGAAGGTCTTTTTAGTATGGCATTTGAGATCAAACAGGAACTGAAGCTTTCGCAGAGTCTGGTGATGACGCCCCAGCTCCAGCTCGCCATCAAGCTCCTTCAGATGTCCAGGCTCGACCTTGTCGAGACGGTAAAAGAGGAGATGCAAACGAACCCGGTGCTTGAGGATTCGGCCCCCCCGGCGGAAAGCCTTCAGCCAGGCGAGAGCGCGCCCACGGCCCAGGAGCAGGACTGGGAAAGTTACCTCGCCGACCAGGCCAACTACACCGAATCCGGTGTAAACTTTAATAAAGCTGACGCCGAGGATAGAGACCTTTTCACCAACATCTCCACGCCCGACGGAGGTCTCGGCGAGCACCTTCTCATGCAGCTCAATATGCAGGACCTCTCTGATGAAGAGAAAGGGGTGGGGAGGTTTATTATCGGCAATATCGACGAGGACGGATACCTGAGGGCCCTTGAGAGGGGGGAACTGGAAAATGGGGAGTATGAGGAGGCCGTCCTTCATGAGATATCAAGGTTGAGCGGCGAGGACGCGGGGATCGTAGAGAAGGTCCTCTCAAGGATACAGCAGATGGACCCTCCCGGGGCCGGGTCGAGGACGCCGAGGGAGTGCCTGCTTATTCAGGCCCGTATGCTGCCCGTGAGGGACACTGTAGTTGAGGACGTTGTGGCCGGTCACTTAGAAGAGCTTGCCCGGGGGAACCTGAAGGCCATCTCCAGGGCATTGGGCATAAGCGTTGACAAGGTGAGGGACGCCGCCAGGATTATAAACACGTGTCTCAATCCGGCGCCCGGGGCGGGCTACGGGAGGACGGACGCGCGCCAGATAACCCCCGATGTATTCGTACATAAGGTGGGCGATGAATACGTGATTACTCTCAACGAAGACGGGCTTCCAAAGCTCAGAATAAGCAAATTCTACAGGGAACTCATCAAGAACAGGGATCAGGTTCAGGGACAGACAAGGGCCTATCTTCAGGAAAGGGTCAAGAGCGCCATGTGGCTTATAAAGAGCCTGCACCAGAGACAGAAGACCATCTACAGGGTCGTGGAATCGATAGTGAATTTTCAGAAGGATTTTCTCGACCGCGGCCTTAAATACCTGAAACCCATGGTCCTTAAGGATGTGGCCGCTCAATTGGGCATACACGAATCCACGGTGAGCAGGGTTACGTCGAACAAGTATGCGGAGACCCCGAGGGGGCTTTTTGAGCTGAAGTATTTCTTTACGACCAGTATGCCCGGCTCCGACGGGGCCGAGATGAGCTCCGAATATATAAAGGAGAAACTGAAAGGCATTATTGAGAACGAGGATCCGGGGCGCCCCTTCAGCGACCAGGAAATCGTGAGGATGCTCAAGAAGTCGGGTATGAACCTTGCGAGAAGGACCGTGGCGAAGTACAGGGAAGCTCTCGGGTTTCAGTCCTCGAGTAGAAGGAAGGCCCGCTTCTGATGAAGCCGTTCCGGCCGGGTCGAAGACCAGGGTGAAGCCGTCTTGACTTCCATGGGCATTTTCTGTATATAATGCCGATTTTACTTTTAAAATCCTATGGAACCTGATAATATGAAAAAATTCACCAGAGGAAATATCCTTAATAAATTTATATAAAAAAGTGGAGGCAAGAGATGCACGTTAATGTTACTTTCAGGCACATGGAGTCCACTGACGCCCTGAAAAAGTACGCCGAAGAGAAGTCCCTCAGGCTGGTAAAATACCTTGTTGAACCCATAGAAATCCACTGGGTGCTCTCCGTTGAAAGGATACGCCACATCGCCGACGCCACCATCTCAGCCAACGGCGTGACAATAAAGGCGCACGAGTCGACCCCTGATATGTACTCCGCTATAGACATGGTGCTTGATAAGCTCAATATACAGGTTAAAAAACACAAGGAGAAGGTGAAGGTCCGAAAGGTCCACGCCGCCCCCGAGGCGGAGGTCTCCGACGTGGAGGGGGCTGAAGAGGGCGCACCCGGCAGGATTATCAAAAGGGAGAACCGCGTCGTAAAGCCCATGTCAGTGGAAGAGGCGGCCATGCAGATGGACATGGCTGACGAAAATTTTCTCGTCTTCACGGATTCGGTGACGAGCAATATTAATATCATCTACAGGATGAAAGGCGGCGATTACGGCCTGATAGAGGAGATTACAAGGTAGTAGATGAGCGCGGCCCCGGCCTGGGCAATTTTTACGCCCGGAGCCCGGTCTAGCGGTTCTTTTTTTGCGGCCTTAACCCGGTCGCACCTTCAAAGGTTCGGAGAAAAAACCTCTCCACATAAGCGGTGATTTCAGATGAGGCTCGTTGACGTTCTGAAAAAAGATTATATACTTCCAGACTTGAAGGCAAGGGATAAAAGCGAACTGCTTGACGAGATGGTAAGCTACCTCTCTGAAAGGGTGCCGGGTCTTGACAGGAAAAAGACCCTGAGCGCGCTTTTCGAAAGGGAGAGGCTCGGTACGACGGGTATAGGACACGGTGTGGCTCTGCCACACGGCAAGTTAAAGGGTGTTGATGAAATCAGGGTCTTTTTCGGCAGGAGCAAGGATGGCGTTGATTTCAATTCCATAGACAATAGTCCTGTCTATCTTTTTTTTCTTATTATAGCTCCTGAAAACTCGGCCGCGGCGCATTTAAAACTTCTCGCCTGTATATCAAGGATACTTAAAAGCCAGAACTTCCGCTCTCAACTTATGGACGCGTCGAACCCTTCCGTCATTTTCAGTCTGCTCGCTGAAGCGGACACTAAAAACACCAACTCTTGACGCTCATGGCGCAGCGCCGGACGGCCGGGATCTGAAAACGGGGAATATTTGTTATGGTGTTTGCCGTAGAAGAAATCTTCGGGGAAGAAGAACTCCGGATGCTGGAACTTAAATGCGTGGCCGGTGAAGGGGGGCTCGGCAAAGAGCTTTCCACGGCGAGTATCCAAAAACCGGGACTTCTGCTTACGGGGCTCCTCGATGAGTTGCATGAGGACAGGATACAGATTTTGGGCGCGGCGGAAATAGGGTATTTAAACAGCCTGGAGGCCGAAGAGCTCGAGAGGTCGCTCGCGGTAATAGACAGGCCGAAGATACCGGCTATTATAATCACCCGCGGCATTAAAGCTCCGGCCCGGCTTCTTGCCCTCTGTGACGAAAGGGACATACCGCTTTTTATAACAGAGCTGACTTCATCGGCCCTTATCGAAGGGATTTCCAAATATCTCTCCGAGAGGCTCGCGCCGTCGGTGAGTATACACGGGGTATTTGTGGATGTGCTGGGCATAGGCATCCTTTTGCTGGGAAAGAGCGGCATAGGCAAGTCCGAGTGCGCCCTTGATCTCCTCTCAAGGGGTTACAGGCTCGTGGCCGATGACCTGGTCATCGTAAAGAGACTGCCGCCGGCCGTCCTCTTCGGCACTTCGGCGGGCCTTACACGCTACCATATGGAGATAAGGGGCCTCGGTATAGTCAACATCCAGGACCTTTTCGGCATAACGGCCATTAGAGAAAAGAAACAGATGGACCTTATGGTGGAACTCGTAAAGTGGGAGTCCTCGGGAAAGTATGAGAGGCTCGGATTCGAGGAGAATACCTCGGAGATACTCGGTGTGAAACTGCCGTACCTTAAGGTCCCCGTCAGCCCCGGCAGGAGTGTGGCGAGTATAGTGGAGGTGGCGGCCCGTAACCAGATCTTGAAGATCATGGGCAAATATTCGGCCAGGGAGCTTGAGGCCAACCTCAAAGACGCCATGGTGAGTCCCGATAAGGTAGAGGTTTGAAGGAGATAAGCCTTGTTGTTCTTAGCGGCCCCTCGGGGGCGGGAAAGAGTACGGCGATAAAAGCCCTCGAGGACAACGGGTATTTCTGCGTTGACAATATGCCCGCAGCCATGCTCCCGAAGTTTATGGATCTCGCCGGCCAGGCCCCGGAGATTTTCAGGGTGGCGGCTGTTGTCGACGTAAGGGAAAGGTCTTTTCTAAAGGAGTTCATACCGGCCTTTAAATCGATTAAGGGGGCGGGCTACAGGGCGGTGCTGATATACCTCGAGGCCACTGATGACGCCCTTGTAAAAAGATTCAGTGAGACGAGAAGGCGTCATCCCCTTGCCGGCGCTGAAAGCCCGATAAAGGGGATTTCAAAAGAGAGGGAGATTCTTTATGACCTGAAGGCTCTGGCCGACAAGGTCGTGGACACAACGGGATATAACGTTCATCAATTAAGGGCCCTTGTCAGGGAGTTGTTCTCGGGGCCCCTGTCCCTTGAGAAGGTAACCGTTAACCTGGTATCCTTCGGATTCCGTTATGGCATTCCCACGGACGCGGACCTTGTTATTGATGTAAGATTCCTGGCGAACCCGTACTTCGTGGACTCGCTGAAAGAGCTTGACGGCAGGTCTGAAAAGGTCAGGGACTTCGTCCTTTCAAAGCCCGAGTCCATGGAATTTCTCGAAAGGCTTAAGGACTTTCTCTCCTACCTCATACCCCTTTACTGGAAAGAGGGAAAATCTTATCTCACCGTCGCGATAGGGTGCACGGGCGGGAGACACCGTTCCGTAGTCATCGCCGATGAGCTTACCGCCGGGCTTGTTTCGTCGAAGGCCGAGTTAAGCGCGAGTCACCGCGACATGCTGAAACCCTGAGATGTTTTTATAAATTTTTTTGGTTTTTTTTTGTCTACAGGTGATAAAAATGGTGGGTGCCGTAATCATAACACACGCGAAGATAGGGGAGGCGGTTATCAAGGCCATGGAATCGATAGCCGGCGGCATAGAGAAGGTTAAGACGGTTTCCGTAGAGGGGCCCGACGCCCTCGAAGAGGTGCGCAGTAAGCTCTTAGAGGCGGTAAGGGAGGTCGATTCCGGGGCCGGGGTCATTATATTCACAGATATGTTCGGCGGAACGCCGACTAACATAGCGCTTTCAGTGCTTGAAGAGGACAGGGTCGAGATACTGACCGGGGTCAACCTGCCCGTTATGCTGAAGTTCGAGAACTACAAAAGAGAGAAAACCCTCACCGATCTCGCCCATTATCTGAAGGACTACGGCCAAAAGAGCATCGTTTTGGCCGGGGATGTGCTGAAGGAGAAAAAAGATTGAGTTGAGGTTAAGCCGTATCAGGGCGCAGTTCTTCGGGTCTTCTTGTTTGATGTTTTAGAAAGTGCCGCCCATGATTACCCTTGTAAGGATTGACGACAGACTGTTGCACGGACAGATAATCTGCGCATGGGTCCCCTATGCCGGGGCCGACCTTCTTGTCGTGGCCTCTGATGAGGCCGCCGGAGACGAATTGGCCGAAGGGCTTATGAAGGCATGCGCCTCTGACGCGTTGGACGTGGCGGTAAAGCGCGTCGATGATGTTAAGGAGTTTATGGCCGTCCCGGATGTGGCGTCTAAAAAGGCCATCTTGATATTCGGCGACCTTAAGGACGCCGAGCGGGCCTATAAAGGGGGTTTGAACTTCTCCTCCCTTAACCTCGGTAATATCCATCACGACGGAGGCGGCAGGACCATAACTCCATCGGTCATAGTTGACGGGGAAGACGAGAGGATTATAGAGGGGTTTATAGCCTGCGGTGTTTCAATCGATATAAGGAATGTGCCCGGCGCGCAGAGGGTCGAATACAGGCCCGTTAAGAACAGCGGCCTTTGAGGCCGCGGGGGCCGTGACCGGCTCCCCCCCGCCGCGGCGTTGAATCAGAGGACCCTGAAAGGCGGCCCGTGGTCAGAGACCTTTTAATCGACTCTTTTACGGCGGCGGTTTTAGGGGCGGCCCTCTCAATCGACAGGACGGCCGCCATACAGGCCATGGTATCGAGGCCCATAGTAACCGCCCCGGTTATCGGATGTCTGCTCGGCAACACCGGGGCGGGCCTCGCCGCCGGGGTTGTTATAGAACTCCTCCTTATAGGGGACCTGCCCTTAGGGTCTTATGTCCCCGTAGATGAGACGGGGCTGGCCGTGCTTGTAACGTCTGTGACTGTGGCCTTCGCAGGAGAGGGCGGGGCCGCGCGTTACAGTCTTCTGGATACGGCGGCGGTTTTGCCTCCCCTTATCGTGGTTGGCCTTATTGCGGCCATTTTGTACAGAAAGGCCGACCTTTTCACAAGGCGCCGTAATAACAGGCTCTTTGAGAGGGCCGCCGAAGGGCTAAGGGGCGCCGGCGGGGGGGAGGCAAACCTCATGGGGGAGAACCTGAAGGGTATGGCGCCGGTATTTTTAATAAATTGCCTGCTCCTTTTTGTAACCATTTTTCCGCTCAGTCTCGTCGCCGTGGACTTGTCCGGGCGTATGGTCGATATCTCTTTCTTATACCCCGCCCTTGCGGCCTGTCTCGTTATCGGCATGGCGGCGGCCGTCAAGGCGGTGTCGACTGATAGGAGCAGATTGATCTTTCCGGCCTCCGGCGGGGCCGCCTTTCTGATATGGTTTTTTTTAAAAGGCTGAGCGCTGAAGGGCCGGTAAAGTTTTTTTATGAAGTGATTAGAGAAAAGAGAGGTGTTTTGATTTCGCGGCGCACCATGTTAAAGGTATTTTTCGGCTCCTTTTTCATCCAGTCTTCGTGGAGCTTTGAAAAGATGCAGACCCTCGGGTTTGCGGCGGCGCTCCGCCCGGCCCTGAAAGAACTCTACGCTGACGACGCCGCCGGGGTTCAGGGAGCGTTAAGGAGGCACCTGAACTTTTATAACGCACATCCCTATATGGCCTCGCCCATACTCGGGGCGGTCATAAAGATAGAGGAGAAAGCCAGGGCCGGCGAGTGCGGCGATGAGCGGGCGCTCCGTTTTAAATCCATGGTCATGGCGCCCTTCAGCGCCCTGGGCGACCTCTTCTTCTGGGGTTCACTAAGGCCGCTGGCTTCAAGCGCGGCTGTTATAATGACGGTCTTCTGGGGTATTTGGGGCCCGCTTCTTTTTCTCGTAATGTATAACTTCTTTCATCTATGGATGAGGTACAGGGGTCTCAAGAAGGGTTATGAACTCGGTGAAGGTGTCGCCGGGTACATAACGTCGCTCCGCCTCGCCCGATGGTCCGGGAGGGTCCGCAGCCTTGCCACCGCCATACTAGGCTTCGGCGGCGCCGCGGCCGCGTTAAAGATTTTTTCAGTTTATACAGGCGGGGGAGCGGGCCTCTTTTTCTCCGGCGCCTTTTTATTAAGGGCGGCCCCCGTGGCCGCCGTGGCTTTAGCGTCGGCAATACTTCTTAAGAGGGGTTTTTCCATCCCCAGGCTCGTTTACATTTTTATACCGCCCCTTATTGTATACGGGGTTTTAACGGCAGCGGGGTGAACCATGGACGGGATTAACGACAGGACAGAGGGCGCCGTTGAGATGACCTTTACTATCAAGAATAAACTGGGGCTTCACGCCAGGGCCGCATCGATGTTCGTACAGGTGGCGAGCGGGTTCGACGCCGAGGTCTTTATTTTAAAAAACGACCAGGAGGTGAACGGCAAGAGTATTATGGGCATCTTGATACTTGCCGCGCCCAAGGGCGCTGAGATAACCGTAAAGGCCATCGGCTCGGACGCCGAGAGCGCCGTGGACGCTCTCGGCAGGCTTATTGAGGACCGTTTCGGGGAGGAGTAATGGCAAAGGAAAGAAAACAGGTAGATCTTATGAGGGGCATAGGGGTCTCACCCGGCATTATTACGGGCAGGGCCTATCTGCTGAACCGCGGCGTTGAGGTTACGGCCCACTACTGCCATCTCGGCGAAGAAGAGACCCTGAAAGAGATCGAAAGGTTTAAGGCCGCCCTCGCCGCGAGCCAGGACCAATTAAGGCGCGTAGAGGAGAAGATGGAGGCCGACGGCAGGGAAAGGGAGCATATCAGGATAATAGAGGCCCACTCCCTGATTCTCAAGGACAGGATGCTTATCGACGACACCATAGGCCTGATCAAGAAAGAAAAGGTCAATGCCGAGTGGGCCCTCAAAAAGGTCCTTGAGAAACTCATGGCCTACTTCGAGAAGATAGATGATGAGTACCTGAGGGAGAGGAGCTATGATTTCGAGCATATAGTAAACAGGATACTCTTCAACCTCACGGGAAGCCGCCATGAAAGCATTACGGAGATAAAAGACCCCTCCATCGTTATAGCCCATGACCTCGCGCCGAGCGACACCGCTCAGATGGTCAAGGGTACTATCCTCGGATTCTTAACGGACCTCGGCGGCAAGACTTCGCATACGGCCATTATAGCGAGGGCCCTTGAGATACCTGCGGTTGTGGGTCTTGAGAACATAACCGGCAGGGTTGAGAACGGGGACGCGGTAATTGTCGACGGGACGACGGGTACGGTAATCATCAACCCATCTGAAAAAGTAGTCGATGTATACAGGAAAAGGAAGGAGCGCTACGATGATTACGGCAGGACGCTCTTCCATTACAGGGACCTGCCCTGTGAGACAACGGACGGCCACAGGATAAAGCTTATGGGCAACATGGAGATGATCGAAGAGGTTGACTCGCTCATAAGCCACGGCGCCGAAGGCATAGGGCTTTACAGGACGGAGTTCCTGTACCTTAACCGTAAAGAGCTCCCCACGGAAGAGGAGCACTTTGAGGCGTACACGGCTGTTGCCGGAAAGGCGGCTCCCAACCCCGTAATAATACGCACCCTCGACGTGGGAGGGGACAAGGGGCTGCCCGGCCTTGAGGCCTCGGAAGAGAACAACCCGGCCCTGGGGCTCAGGGGCACGAGGTTCTGTCTGAAAAACAGGGACGTCTTCAAGGCCCAGTTGAGGGGTATTCTTCGCGCGGCCGTAACAGGGAACATAAAGGTCATGTTCCCCATGATCTCCGGCATTGAGGAGATGAGGCGCGCTAAAGCGGTCCTCAATGAGGCCATGGACGAACTGAGGACGGAGAAGAAGGCCTTTAATCCCGATATAGAGGTGGGCGTTATGATAGAGGTGCCTTCGGCCGCGGTCATAGCGGACCTCATAGTCAAGGAGGTCGATTTTATCTCCGTCGGGACAAACGATCTCCTTCAGTACTCACTGGCCATAGACAGGGTGAACGAACATGTGGCTTACCTTTATCAGCCTTTTCACCCCGCCGTCTTAAGGATAATCAAGACGGTGGCCGAGGCCGCGGCAAAGGCCGGCGTCAGCGCCGGGGTTTGCGGCGAGATGGCCGGTGAGCCTGAATACGCCTTCATACTCCTCGGTTTCGGCATAAACAAGCTGAGCATGAACGCCTTTTCCATACTGAAGGTCAAGAGGCTCTTGAGGTCGGTGAGCTACGCCGAAGCGCAGAAGATCTGCGCCGAGGTCATCAACTTCGCGACGGCCAAGGAAGTGCAGCAGTATATAAGCTCAAAATTATCCGGCCTCTACACAGAGGAGTTTTTCGGCTGAGGCCGGCCGGCGCCCCCCCTTTTTATGCAGTGGAGGCCACGGTGCGTGCTGAGGCTGAGGGAATACTCAAAAAGAGTTGACAAAGAAACAAAAAGAAATAATAATGAAAAATTCTTTTACCAGGAAAGTTTGAAAGGAGATAAAGTAATGGAAAACAGGGATTATCTTTTCACTTCAGAGTCGGTCACCGAGGGGCATCCAGACAAGATCGCGGACCAGATTTCCGATGCCGTCCTCGACGCTCTGCTTACAGAGGACCCGACGAGCAGGGTGGCCTGCGAGACCCTCGTTACCACGGGCGTAGTCGTCGTGGCCGGAGAGATAACGACGAAGGCGAGGCTCGACTACCAGGATATCGTAAGAAATACCATAAAGGAGATAGGCTATACCGACTCCTCCATGGGCTTTGACTGCCACACCTGCGCCGTCATGGTCAGCCTCGACCGCCAGTCCCCCGACATTGCCATGGGCGTTGACAGCGGTGAGGAGAAAGAGCAGGGGGCCGGCGACCAGGGCATCATGTTCGGCTACGCCTGCGACCATACCCCTGAGTACATGCCCATGCCCATAATGCTCTCTCACAAGATTACCCAGAGGCTCGCCGAGACGCGTAAAACAGGGGTACTCGATTTCCTCAGGCCCGACGGTAAGAGCCAGGTGACGGTAAGGTACCATAACAACAGGCCCACCACCGTGGATACAGTCGTCGTCTCGAGCCAGCACTCCCATGATGTGAAGATGAGCACATTGAAGGAGGGGATATTGGAGGAGGTGGTGAAGAAGGTAATCCCCGCCGAATTCCTTACCCCTGAGACAAAGTATTTTGTAAACCCCACCGGTAAGTTTGTCGTCGGCGGGCCTCACGGGGACTGCGGACTCACGGGCAGGAAGATAATCGTGGATACCTACGGCGGGCACGGCAGCCACGGAGGCGGCGCCTTCTCGGGAAAAGACCCCTCGAAGGTAGACAGGTCCGGCTCGTATAAGGCGAGGCACATTGCCAAGAATATAGTAGCCGCGGGACTCGCCGTGGAGTGCGAGATCCAGCTCGCCTACGCCATAGGCATTGCCGACCCCGTCTCGGTAATGGTTGACACAAGCGGCACGGCGAAGATAGACGAGAAGAAGATAGAGGAGGTGGTTAGGGAGCACTTCAGGATGAAGCCGGCTAATATTATAGAGGACCTGGACCTTTTAAGGCCCATATATACGAAGACGGCCGCCTACGGACATTTTGGCAGGAACGGCGAAGGGTTCAAGTGGGAACTCACCAACAAGACCGAGGCCATCAAAAAGTCCGCGGGACTTTAAAAGGTAAAGGCCGGCGCGCTGTTGGTATAAAACAGTTATGACGGCCTGTAATATAAATGTATCTTTTCGAGCAGGCGTATTAAAGAAATGGTGCCCGGGGGCGATATTTTCGCCTTTCCAGGGCATCATTTTATGTAGACACTAAAAAAGTTAAAAGGGAGGGAAGATGAAACACGACGTTAAGGACCTCGGCCTGAGTTCCATGGGGAAAAAGAGGATCGAATGGGCCGAGAAGGATATGCCTGTGCTGAGACGGGTAAAAGAGAACTTTTCCAGGAAAAAACCCCTGAAGGGCACAAAGATCGCCGCGTGCCTTCATGTTACGACTGAGACGGCGAATCTCGCCATAACGCTCAAGGCCGGGGGGGCCGACGTAAGCCTATGCGCTTCAAACCCCCTCAGTACGCAGGACGACGTGGCCGCTTCGCTCGTCAGGAACTTTAAGATACCCGTTTACGCCATAAAGGGCGAGGACAACAAGACCTACTACAAACACATAAACGCCGTGCTGGACAAGAAACCCAACATTACCATGGACGACGGCGCCGACCTTGTTTCCGTCATACACGGCGAGAGGCCAAAACTCGCGAAGACCGTTGTCGGCTCCACCGAGGAGACGACTACGGGCGTTATCAGGCTCAAGAGCCTCGCCGCAGATAACCTCCTGAAGTTTCCCGTAATAGCCGTGAACGACGCCTCAACAAAGCACTTTTTCGACAACCGTTACGGCACCGGCCAGTCGACCCTTGATGGAATCCTGAGGGCCACGAACAGGCTTCTCGCCGGCTCCAACTTCGTTGTCTGCGGATACGGATGGTGCGGCAAGGGGCTCGCCATGAGGGCCGAGGGGATGGGCGCCAACGTAATCGTAACCGAGGTGGACCCCATAAAGGGGCTCGAGGCGGTAATGGACGGCTACAGGGTTATGCCCATAGCCGACGCCGCCCTTATCGGCGACTTCTTCTGTACGGTCACCGGTAATATAAACGTTATCAGGAGAGAGCATTTCACAAAGATGAAGGACGGGGCCATAGTAGCCAACTCCGGGCATTTCAACGTGGAGCTCGGCCTCGACGGGCTGAAAAAGATTACAAAGAAGAAGACGATGGTAAGGGGTCTGGTCGAGGAGTACCTGTTGAAGAACAGGCGGAGGGTCTACGTGCTCGCCGAGGGCAGGCTCGTAAACCTCTCCTCCGCCGAAGGCCACCCCGCGAGCGTCATGGATATGAGTTTCGCCAACCAGGCGCTGGCCGCCGATTTTCTCGTCAAGAAAGGCAAGGTCTTAAGTAACGAGGTCTATACCGTTCCCGAGGAGATAGACAGGGAGATAGCGAGGCTCAAGCTCTCCGCCCTCGGCATGAAGATAGATAAGCTGACGAGGGAGCAGAAAAAATACCTCGCTTCGTGGCAGATGGGGACGTAGTCCGGTCGGAGTCTGATTTATATAGGGAAAACAAAGGGGGCGCCTGAAAGGCGCCCCCTTTGTTTTGACAACCAAAAAAAATCGGATAGAATAAATCTATTGTCTTGTTTGTGTCTCACACCGATATTATGAGTTCAAGGAGGTTGATGATGAAAGGCATAGGACTGCGAGCGGGTTTTGTCATGCTCTTTTTAATCGGGCTTTTTGCCTCAGGGGCGTTTGCCACCGAGCCGCTCCCGGCGGTGCCGCCCATACCGGCGGACAATACCATGACGCCCGTTAAGATAGAACTGGGCAAGATGCTCTTTTTCGACCCGAGGCTCTCTTCGAGCGGTGTAATAAGTTGCGCCACGTGCCATAACCCCTCTTTCGCCTTTACGGACAGGGTTTCGCGCGCCCTCGGCCACAAGCATCAGGTGGGGCCGAGGAATACCCCTACAGTCCTTAACTCGGCCTTTTTAAAGGTCCAGTTCTGGGACGGGCGCGCCGCGAGCCTCGAAGAGCAGGCCCTCGGCCCAATACAGGCCTCGGTGGAGATGAACGAGAGTTTGGAGAACGTCGTAAAGAGGCTGAAGGGGATAAAGGAGTATAAAGATATGTTCAGGGAGTCCTTCGGAGGAAGGGACCCTGTTACTCCCGCCAATATCGCCAAGGCCATAGCCGCCTTTGAGAGGACGCTCATTACCACGAATTCCCCCTTTGACAGGTTCTTAAACGGCGACAAGTCGGCCATTTCCAAAAAGGCCGAGAGGGGATGGGGGTTCTTTCAGCAGAAGGGCTGCATAGCATGCCATAACGGCCCCAACTTCACAAATTCGTCTTTTCAGAGGATACAGGTCCCCGGCTCCACGGACCTCGGCAGATTCCAGGTGACGAAGAAAGAGGAGGACAAGTACAGGTTCAGGGTTCAGTCCCTGAGGAACGTGGCCCTTACTTACCCCTACTTCAACAACGGCTCGGTATGGAGGCTCGAGGACGCCGTAAAGATAATGGCCCGTGAGATGCTCGGTATAGAGCCCACCAAAAGAGAGGTCTCGGAAGTGGTGGCCTTTCTGAAAACCCTTACGGGCGAGATGCCGGAGTTCGACTACCCTGTGCTGCCGTGAAGTTTTTTGGCGCGTCCCACCCCATCAAGGCCCCTCGGTTTTTTGTAACCGGCGGGGCCTTTTAAGTTAGTCTTTAGAGGTATCGAGGGTAGCGCTCGCGAAAGAAAGCCGGAGAGGCCGTCTACGCTGATGGCCGGGAACGGAGCTTGGAAACGGCGCTATGCGATTTCAGGTTAAATTCAACCACGCCTCTTCTCCCTTACATGATTCAAAAGCCCGCCCGCTAATATATACCACCTCTCCCTTTCGCTAAGGTCGATATTAAGGGTAATCCTTTCTCCGTGCCTGTTTTTTATGAGGGCGAAGGTCTCCTTGTCTCCTTCTTTTACCGCCTTTAAAATCTCAGGAAGAGAAAGGGTGTCGCCCTGGGTTATCCTTTCATAATCAGAGGGGTCGGTGAAGACGAGGGGGACTATTCCGAAGTTTATGAGGTTACTTCTATGAATCCTCGCGAAACTTTTCGCTATCTTTATCCTTATGCCCAAAAACCTCGGTGCTATGGCCGCGTGCTCCCTCGAGGAGCCCTGTCCGTAGTTTTCTCCACCCATGACTATGCCCCCGCCGGCCTCCCTGCATCTCTTTACGAAACCCCTGTCTATCCTCTCGAAGGCGTAATCGCTTATCTTCGGGATGTTGCTCCTGAGAGGCAGAATCCTATTGCCTCCGGGCAGGATGTGGTCCGTCGTAATGTTGTCTCCCGTCTTCAGGAGCACCCCGGCCTCGTAGCTTTCGGGCAGGGGTTCGAAGCGGGGAAAGGAAATTATATTCGGCCCCTTTATGACCTCCACCTTTTCCCTTTCAGCGGGGGGCAGCGGTTTTATTATTATTGACTCATTATAGGTGTATTTTTTTGGCTCAACGACCCTGGGGTATTTACCGAGCTTTTTAGGGTCTGTAATCTCGCCGAAGACGGCGGCCGCAACGGCCACTTCCGGGCTCGACAGATAGACCAGGTCCTCCTCGGTGCCGCTCCTCCCCTTGAAGTTCCTCGGGAAAGTTCTCACTGAGACCGTTCCAGTTGCGGGGGCCTGCCCCATGCCTATGCAACCAAGGCACCCCGACTGCTGAATGCGCGCCCCGGCGTGGTTTAAGAGGAGGGCGCCACCGGCCCTCTCCACGTTTTCAAGGGCCTGTCTGGAGCCGGGGTTTATCTCAAGGTCCACGCCCGGATGCACCACTCTTCCTTTAAGTGCCTTTGCGACTACCATAAGGTCCCGGAACGAAAAATTCACCGAAGACCCGATTATGACCTGCTGAACGGGCGTGCCCTCCACCTCGGTTACCTTTACGACGTTATCGGGAGAGGCGGGCCGGGCTATGAGGGGTTCGAGTTCAGAGAGGTTGATAATGTCTTTTCTGTCGTATTCAGCGCCGGCGTCCGGAGAAAGCTCCGTCCATACCCCGGCTCGCCCCTGGCGTTCCAGAAATTCTCTCGTCCTTTTGTCGGAAGGGAAGACCGAGGTGGTGGCCCCGAGCTCAGCGCCCATGTTGGCGATGGTGGCCCGCTCTGTGGCGGAAAGGGTCTTAACGCCCGGTCCGTAATATTCGACGATGTAGCCGAGGCCGCCTTTTACGGAGTGGCGCCGGAGCATCTCGAGGATTACGTCTTTTGCCGAGACCCAGGGCTTGAGTCTGCCGCTTAACTTAACGCCAAAAACCTTCGGAACCTTTAGGAAAAAAGGCTCTCCTGACATTGCAAGGGCAACGTCGAGGCCTCCTGCGCCTATGGCTATCATGGCCAGCGCCCCTGCCGTGGATGTATGGCTGTCCGAGCCGAGGAGCGTACGGCCCGGAACGCCGAACCTCTCCATATGCACGGGGTGAGAAACGCCGTTACCGGGCGGAGAGAAGTAAATCCCGTACCTCATGGCGCTTGTCATGAGAAACCTGTGGTCGTCGGCGTTCTTGAAGTCCGTCTGGAGGAGGTTATGGTCAACATAGCTCGCCGAAAGTTCGGTCTTTACCCCCCCTGTTCCCATGGACTCGAGTTCAAGGTAAGCCGTCGTTCCCGTGGCGTCCTGAGTGAGGGTCTGGTCTATCCTTATCCCTATCTCGGCTCCGGCCCCCCCCTCCCCCTCCCACGTCCCCGAGACAATATGCGCCTCGATAATCTTTCTCGTAAGGTTCTTCTTCACAAAAACACTCCTTATATTAAAGGATTAAAGCACGGTTTAGGGACAAGTCAAGGTTTGCCCCGGGCCTTTTCCATGTGAGGGATAAAATTTCTTGTAGGGCCCGGCGGTCTCGCGTTTTTTTGTATATAATCAAAGAATGAGCCTAATCAAGGCGTATGTCACGGCCTGACGGGCAATTTTTGGTTGAAAGCGGCCCGGAAAGCGTATAGAATATATACTCCCGAAATCACAGACAGAACAGGATCTTTATTCCATTTCAATCACGTAACTCAAGGGGTTTTTGTTATGGAGCAGAAGTTGGGTGTAAAGAAGAAGTGGCGCTGTACGGTATGCGGCTATGTCTGCGACGCCGAAGAGGCGCCTGAGAGCTGCCCCGAATGCTACGCTCCGAGGGAGGCTTTCGTGGAGGAGGGCGCGTAGTGAGTCCGGCCTTAACAGAGGTAAAGGGTGCTCGTATGGGTGAAACCTTAAACAGCGTCTCTTCCGAGAGAAGCGGTCCCGCCGATGAGATTTTAAGGAGGATCGGCGAGAAGGGGCCTCTTGCCTTCTCCGAGTTTATGGAAGTGGCCCTCTACTGGCAGGACAGCGGCTACTATACTTCGGCGCGCGGCGCGTGGGGAGCCGGCGGCGATTACATAACGAGCATAGATGTAAGCCCCGCCTTTTCGGCCTCTCTGGCCGCCGGGGTCCTTGAGATGTGGGAGGCCATGGGCGCTCCGGGAGAATTCGACCTCGTCGAGGCCGGGGCGGGCAGAGGTTTTTTATCGAGCGGGATCTTAAGCGCCTTAAAGGAACTTTCCCCTGATCTGTACGGTATTATAAGGCTCAGCGTCGTGGAAAAAAACCCGCACCTGAATAAATCTTCAGAGGAGAGGATTTTTTTCCATGAAGAGATATCCGGGGTGGGGAGGATAAAGAACGGTATAATCCTTTCAAACGAATTGATAGACAGTTTCCCCTTACACAGGGTCGTTATGCGGGCCGGGGAGTTGAAGGAGATCTACGTGGGCCATGACGGCTCTTCTTTTGTGGAGGTGGAGGGGGAAGTCTCAACGGATGATATCACGGCCTATCTTGAGGAGGCGGGCATAGGGTTCTTAGAGGGGCAAAGGGGCGAGGTGAACCTCGCGGCGGGCCGTTGGATCTCTGAGGCGTCCCATGCCCTTGAGGCCGGATTTGTAGTGACCATAGACTACGGTCTCCCGGCACGCGAACTATACAGCCCGGAGCGCGGAGCCACCCTTTTATGCCACTACCGCCATACACTGAACGACAACCCCTTTATAAACATAGGCTCTCAGGACATAACCGCCCATGTTGACTTCAGCTCCCTTGTTAAAAACGGCAATAAGGCGGGTCTGGGTCTTACGGGTTTTACGACACAGAAGAATTTTCTCCTCGGCCTCGGCATACTCGAAGGCCTTCTGGAAGCCGGTGGCGGCGACCTTGAAAAGATTAACCATAACAGGTCCATCGCAAGGCTTATAGCGCCGGGCGGAATGGGCGATACCTTCAAGGTGCTCGTCCAGCACAAGGGGATGGACAGGCCGGAGTTAAAGGGGTTTTCCTTCAAGGATATGAGCCGGTATCTGTGACAGCTTGTTTTTTTTGAAATGTAAACAAAGGGGGATGATTATGCCGGAAGAAAAAGAGAATAAAGAGGAAAAAGAGAAGAAGGAGGAGACGGAGCATAAGCACGTCTGCTCTATTTGCGGAAAACCTTCACCTCTTACCATATGCCATGCCTGTGAGGACCGGGTAAGGGGTGAGGCTCTTGAGCATAAACATGACGTCGACAAGGCCGGAAGGACTGATTCGGGCAGGAGGTAGTTTTTTTCGGGGGGGGGGTACCCAGGCTCCTTTGAGATGTTTCGCATTAACTTGTGAATGAATGGAGGTTTTTTTATGTCTGAAAAAGATAACGCCAGGATTCTGGACGAACTCAGCATCGCCCACAGCACCGAGGTAAAGGGATATTATTTTTACAAGGCCGCCGCCGATATGGTGGATGATGAACATGGCAAGAACGTCTTCGTTAACCTCGCAAAGGATGAACTCAATCATATAAGGGCGATAAAGGCCATATCCGCGTCCGTCAGGGAAGGCCTCGGGTGGATGAAATTTTCCGAGGCCGTCAAAAAGGGCTCGGAGGAGGCCGGCGAGGGGCTTCCCATATTCCAGGGCGAAAACGAACTCATCGAGAGGCTCAAGACGAACGAGAGCGACACTAACGCGCTCCATATAGCCATGGAGAACGAGGAAGAGGCCGTAAAGTTTTACTCCAGGCTCTTAAATGAGGCCACGGACCCAATGGAAAAGACGCTCCTCACCGAGCTCCTTGAAATGGAAAAGGGGCATCTGAAAGTCCTCAGGTGGGAGAGCGAGTCGGTGAACGCGACGGGTTTCTGGTGCGACATGATGGAGTACAGCGTGGAGAAGGAGATTTAGCCGTGATTTACGACGCCATAGTGGTGGGTCTCGGCCCGGCGGGTTCCACCGCCGCTTACAGGCTCGCCAGTGAGGGGTTGAATGTCCTGGCCTTTGACAAGGAAAAATTCCCCCGTTACAAGCCCTGTGGAGGTTGCATCTCCACCAAGGTGGAGGACGTCCTCGGTTTTGACATCTCCGGGGTTATAGAGGATACGGTAAGGGGCGCGGTCTTTACATACAAGTCTGGGCGCACCATGGAGATACTCTCGGACCGTCCCGTTGGGTATAACGTCATGAGGGACCGCTTCGACAACCTTCTCGTGGAGAAGGCGAGGGAGGCCGGCGCTGAGACAATAGAGGGCTGCAGGGTCACGGGCCTTGAGGAGACAGGTGATTCTGTCTCAGTGGTTACGTCCCATAATGAGACCTTTAAGGCCAAATTTTTAGTAGGCGCCGACGGCGCCTCGGGCTTTGTGGGCAGGGACTATTTCGGCCTCGACAAGAGGGAGGCGGCTGTCTCAATAACGGCGGAGGTCCCATCAAACGGGAATTTGGCGCATGACGTAACGGGAAAACTATTTATCGACTTCGGTCTCGTGCCCTTCGGTTACGGATGGATATTCCCCAAGAAGGAGTGCCTTTCCGTGGGGATGGCCGGTGATATTGAAAAAGTGCGCGGAAAGGTCAAGGGTTATTTCAGCAGTTTTGTAAAGACCCACGGGCTCTTAAAGGATATGGAGGTCTCTGAGAGGACGGGGTGGACGGTGCCCATATTTTATAACCCCGAGTTTAACGCCGTAAAGGGGAGGGTGCTCGTGGCCGGGGATACCGGACACCTTGTGGACCCCTTTCTCGGCGAAGGGATATATTACGCCATTCATACCGCCGGCGCCGCGGCCGACGCCATAGCCTCCTGCATAAGGGACGGTTCGGCCGACCTCTCCCCTTACCAGAAGTGGCTCGAAAGAGAGATATATCCCGAGTTCAGGGCCGCGGAGAAGATAAGCAGCCTCGTTTATAAATACCCGAGGCTCTGGTACGCCTTGCTCGAAAGGGAGCCGGGCATAATGCTCAGATACTATGACGTCATAAGGGGTGTTGAATCGGGCAAGAGCTTTTATGAGTGGGTCTTCGCGAGGATACGTTCAAAGCCATGGAAGGTTTTGAGGGGGTGGGTGCAAAGCAGGTTCATTTCCGGCTGATTTTTTTGAAAAAGCACGGACGAGGCCGATCTGGCGCAGGGTGATGCACACAGTCAAAAAATATGGTATAATTATTCCAATTTATAGGTTCTTTATTTACGGAAGGAGGAATTGAGATGAAACGTTACATGATACCGAGATTGGCGCACTGCAGCGAAGGCTGTCGAATTTAGTCCTGGGCAAGACGATAAACTGCCCGTAATTTAAGTACCCTTTTCTTAATAATCCCCCCCCGTACACACGATAATACAGAGACCGGAAAATCTGCTAAAATAATAATAACCGTTAACGGCGCTTGTCTTTCACCGTATCACGGGCAGACTTTGAAAAGATTTTTTTATCGGTGGTTTTTAAGGAGCCGCTATACATATTAAGGGGGCTGGCTTATGAGTATAGAATGGAGCAAAAAACTATCCACCGGGGTCAAGTGGCAGGATTCCCAGCACAGGGAACTCTTCAGCCGTATAAACGGCCTGCTCGACGCCATGAATCTGGGCCTTGGAAAGGATGAGGTGGTTAAACTTTATAAATTCCTCGACGAGTACTTCGTGGTGCACTTCGACACCGAGGAGCAGGCCATGCACAGGTATAACTACCCCGACTCGGTAGCGCATCTCGCGGAGCACACCCGTTTCATAGACGAGGTGTCCGGCCTTGAGAAGGAGGCGGAAGGGGGCGTAACCACGGAACTTGTCGTCAAGACCCAGAGACAGGTTGTGGACTGGCTTGTGAACCACATAGGGAGCATCGATAAAAGGCTTGGCGAATTTCTTAAGGAGGCCGAAAAGGGGGGTAAGGGATGAAAGAAAAGATAAGGCGCCGCGCGGCGCCTTATCTGATATAAAATAAGTCCGTTCGAAACCATACCGAATAAAAGAAGCCGGGCCTCTAAAGAGGCCCGGCTTCTTCGCTACCTGCGTTTTTGAAAAACCATCCTCGGGTATGATGACCCGAAACTGGTTTAGTGTCCGCCTTCTCCGTATTCCTTCTCGAGTTCGCGGTCCACTGAGGAGAGGTGGTACTCCTCTGCGAAGGCCCCCTTCGGCTCCTTCAGGAAGGCCATGCAGAAGAGGAAACTCAGGAAGGCGCATCCGGAAATTATATAGAAGAACTGCTTGTCCGATACGAATGTGTATATAGTGAGGTAGAAGACGGCCCCCACGTTGCCGTAGGCTCCGGCCATGCCGGAAATCTGGCCCGTAAGACGCCTCTTTACGGCAGGTATGATGCCGAAGGTAGCGCCCTCTGCCCCCTGGACGAACATGGAGCAGAGTATGGTGACGATGACGGCCAAGACGAGCGGCCATTTGGAGCCCATGAGCGCCATGAGGAAGAACCCTATGGCGATCCCCACCATGTAAACGAGCATTATGAGTTTACGGCTCTGGAACCTGTCCGATATATATCCCCCGAGGGGCCTCGCGAAGAGGTTGACGAAGGCGAAGGAGGCGGCTATGAGGCCCGCCGCCTCTGGCGTGAGTCTCCATGTCTCCTGGAAGAAGGTGGGGAGCATGGAGACGACGGCGAGCTCGGCGCCGAAGTTGGCGAAGTAGGTGGTGTTGAGCGAGGCTACGTTGTTAAAGGGGTATTTGTCGTCCTCGGGCACGCCCCTTTTGAGTATGGGCAGGTTTACGAGCAGGGCCTGTACTATCTGGTAGAGGACCACAATGGCCACTATGGCGTAGCAGATTACGGCGCCGGTGGTGGATAGGTAGCCGGCCTTTGCTATCTTCCAGACCAGCACCTCGAGGATGCCCACGAGCGGTATGGTGAATATGATGAGTTTTACAAGGTCGCCGTAGGTGCTGACCTCAAGGGCCGCCACCTTCTTGGGTTTCCTTAAGACCGTGCCTGGAGGGCCGTCGGTGATGGCGAACCAGTAGAAGATGCCGTAGAGGAACATTATGGCGCCCGTTACGGCTATACCGTACCTCCAGCCGTTGGGGCCGCCGAAGAATCCGAGGGCTATCGTCGGTATGGTCATGGCCGCCGCCGCAGAGCCGAAGTTACCCCACCCTGCGTAAAAACCCTCGGCGAAGCCGATGTCCTTGGGCTTGAACCAGATGGCCGTCATGTGGATACCCACGACGAAGCCGGCGCCCACGACGCTCAGGATGAGCCTGGAGGCGAGGAGCTGGGAGTAAGTGTTGCCGAAGGCGAAGGTGAAGGTCGGTATGGCCATTATGACCATTAGTATGGAGAAGACCCTCCTCGGCCCGTACCTGTCGAGGGCCATTCCCACGACGAGGCGCCCCGGTATGGTAAGCGCCACGTTACAGATGAAGAGTATCTTGATGTCGCTCTTTTTCAACCACCCGACGTTTTTGAGCATGGTCGTCGCCAGAGGGGCCATGTTGAACCACACGTAAAATGTTATGAAGAACGCGATCCAGGTCAGGTGCAGTGCCCTGATCTCCCGGTTCTTGACTCTAAATAGGTCTGATACATTCATGTGTCTGCTATCCTCCTATTCTCCGTGTTTTTGAGAAACGGCGCTCCGTTGATTAAAGGTATATGATGTCCCCGTCAATGGATAACGAGCACGGGGCACTTCACGTGGCGTATGAGGAACGCGCTTGTGCTCCCAAGTACCATGCTCTTGAACGAACCCATGCCCCGCTTGGCTACCACGACGAGGTCAGGGTTTTTACTCTCCGAAGCCTCGAGTATCATCTCCCTGGGGTCGCCGACGGCAAGGATGGCGTCCACGTCAAAGCCTTTTTCGGTTATTTTTTTGGCGGTGCTCATCATGAAGTCGTGGCGCTCGCTCTTCTGCTTCTCGAATATGGGCTCGTTCGCCATGCTGGCGTCCCGGGCGCCAAGGACTACCGTAAGGAGTATTATCTCCGGCTTGAAGGACTTGAATAGGTCCAGCGTCTTCTGGAGCGCCCTCTCCGCGTGATCGGAACCGTCATGTGTGACCATTATTTTCATTATTGCTAACCTCCGGATATTATGGACTTTTTGAGCTGTATTTAAGCGGCGTTACCACCACGGCCGCTGACACGTATTGCCCTTAATGATGAAAAACGGATTTCCCGAACCAATGTGCGGCCTGCTTGATGCCGGCAAGTCGTCCTGTCTTCTTTGCCGGCTTTTTTGCAAGGCGTTGAAAACAGGTCTTATGCAAAAGGTTACAGACGAGACCCCTCTCCACCTCCTTTCGAATTACAAAAGTTTTGCTGGAACAAGACACAAAAATAGAGAGGTAAGTCAGGGGCCGCCTTTTTTTTATTGCGGACTCTAACCGGCCTCTCTGGCGACGTCCTATTTTTATATGACATTTATATTGTGTTGAGGTTTTTTAAACTATAATAACCGGCTCATGCCGGACCGGGACGCAAGAGCTTTGTTATGTATTTGAAGCTTCAGCGCCCTTTAAAGATAAAGGGCCGGAAGCGGAAGATTTTTAATGGGGATATGCCTTATGTTTTGTATCATAAATTACGAAAAATGCAACCTATTTCTTAAAAATTTTTAATTTAACCAAAATAGAACAATCATAACGTTTGTCTCCTCGCTTTTTTTGCAAGCCTGGTTTTCCACTTCGGCTTATTATGGCTCATGCTTTTTAATCTAAAGTGTTTTTGGGGAAGCGGAGGAAAAGTTCTTGAGGGTCGCGCTCTTATCGGCTTCCCCTTAGCGGCTTCCAAAGAAGTTTTCCATCGTATGGCCAACGATCTTTTTTACGGGGCCGAAGAAGTCGGCCATGAGGAAAAGGCTTATCAAAAGCCCCACAAGCCCCACGGCGGCGACTACGGCGAGGTATGTGTTCATGGATTTTAGCGGCTTGCCTCTCTGCATGCTCAAAATCCGGCTCCCTTTTTCAATATGCACCGCGGCGCCGTTACACAAAAAAAGAGGCCGACCTTTTATTTTTCATATAGGTGCGGCCTATTGATGTTATTTCCATTCACGGATTAACGGACAACCATTACAGGGCAGGTTGCCTCTCTTAATATCTTGTCCACGTTTCTTCCGAGGT
>JBHHVI010000014.1:0-35722 GCA_046754225.1 Thermodesulfobacteriota bacterium
GCTCTTTTTGCCGAGGAGCGTCACGAGGGAGTTAAGGACAAAGGCCGCCCCGCCGGCTATGGAGACTACCCCGCCGAACCCCATAAGGGCAAGACCTAAAAACCTTCCAATACTTTCGAGGTTCTGCGCCCCGGCGTAGGTCTTGCGCATGGCGCCGTGGGCTCCGGCGACGTAAAAACCGATGACAAAGAGGAGTATGCCGGAAAAGTAGAGGTATGGCTGGACCGCGGCGAGACGCGGCCAATGGATCTGCCTTTTTACCGCGGGCAGCACCTCGTAAAACAGGCCCATGAAGGCTATGGTTATGCCTCCTATCTCCGAGTGGTAGTGGGCCGGTATTATGGTATTAACCCCCCTTATCCTCATGGAGATGACGCCTCCCAGTGTGAATACGGCCATGGAAAGGACCATGGATGAAAATCCGGGCCTCTTGAGTGGCATGCTCTTCTCCTTCCAGATGAGATAGATTATCGCCGCGATAAAGATACCCGTAGAGGGGCCCAGCCCCCAGCTCATTAGAAAGGTGAAACTGTCTTTATATTGCATCGATGAGGTGTCGTATAGAAGATATATAAAAGGCGCGGGGATGACAAAGGCGAGATAGACGAGATAGAGCGCTCTCGAGGAGGCGGCCCCGAGGGGGGCTTTACCCATAGTAATACGGGCCAGACAGGCCCACACCGTAACAACGGATATGGTATTGACGAACTGGAGTATATGCCCCCCTGCCCAGAAAAGCCTTTCGAAATCGAGGCCCTCCTTGCCCGTGGAGTACTGGAAATACCCCGAAAGGCCGAAGCATATAAAGGCGACTATAACGGAAAGGCCGGCGGCCCCCATCCCTAATGTAAGGGGGGGGAGTCTGCCCCCGCCTCTACGGACCTCTTTATAGAACCTCAAAATGGCTATAAAGGCGTTAAGGAGGTTTAAGAGTATGCCCAGGGCGAAGATAAGGAGCGCCGAGTAAAAGACGGGCGTAAGGAGCACGGGCACATAGTTGGCGAGCTCGGCGCGGCCGAGCCCCGCTATCGCGGAGACGACCACAAGGGCCACTCCCGTTGAAGAGAAAAAAAGCGAGGCCCATCCCACCAGCGGGCTCTGAACGGCCCTGCCAGCGTAATAGGTGGTGGAATATACCCACAAAAAGCCCTCAAAGGCGAGGAACCATAGGACAAAGGCGAGTATCACATGCCCCACGAGCCCCACATATATATAGTCACGCCCCATGGGCATGAACCCCTCTATAACGGGAGTCCGGGCAAGGGCTATCATAAAGGCGAAGATGCCTGCGAAGCCGAGGGCCAGTACGGCCAGCAGCAGCCATCCGTAAAGGAGCTTATTCGTGGGGAGGTCTTTAAAATTATTTTCGTCCAGGGCAAAAATTTTCATTCTTCAACCCTTCGGCAAAAAAACCGTGGTATAATATTAAGAAAGCGCCGTTAAAACACAAAAATCCCGGCCCTCTTATTTAAGCACAAAAATATGATGGAAATCATATTATAACTTGAAAGAAAGATATATTATGTTATAAAATTGAACAATTACAACAAATTTATGGAGGCATAAGAATATGTTTAAAGAAAGAGTAGAAGAGGCTCTTAACGGCATCAGGCCCGCGCTCCAGGCCGACGGCGGGGACGTGGTACTCGTTGACGTGGACGAGAACAAGGGCATTGTCAGGGTCCAGCTTCAGGGCGCCTGTTCGGGATGCCCCAGCGCCGAGATAACTCTCGCCATGGGCGTGGAGAGGGCGATAAAAGAGGCTGTCCCTGAAGTAAAAGAGGTCCTTTCCGTATAATAAAGCTTTATCAGCCGCTTTAGAGCCTTTATCAAGCCTCAACGGGGGCCTTCAGATTTATATTATCTTCTTATATAAAAATCCGGGGGCCCTTTAATTCTTTTTAACGCTGATTTACAAAAAACCAGAAGGATAACAAGAGGTTATGGCCTTTTATATAAAAGAAGAATGTGTTTCCTGCGGGGTATGTCTGCCGGAGTGCCCCGAAGGCGCCATATCAGAAGGCGAACCATATATCATAGACCCCAAGCTCTGCACCGAGTGCGGGGCCTGTGCGGAGGTCTGTCCCGTGGACGCCTGTCAGCCCGCGCCCGGGGATTAGCCTGCGCTCTTTTTTTGTTTTTGATCTTTATTCAGAAGGAGGGTGAATGAGTAAAATCACTGTGTCTTTCATCAAGGCGGCGATGATATATTTCGTCCTCGCCATGCTGCTCGGTCTCCACATGAGCGTGGCGGGAGTGGTATACCCTTCCATGCCGATCCACGTGCACTTCAACCTCCTCGGCTGGATGTCCATGATGATCTTCGGTGTGGCCTACCACATCCTCCCGAGGTTCAGCGGGCAGACGCTCTGGAGCGAGCCCCTCTCAGTCTGGCACTTCCGGCTCGCGAATATAGGACTTGTCGGCATGGCCTTCGGATGGTTTGTCGGGAGCAAAGGCCTTCTACTTTTATTTTCCCTTGTGGAGGGGCTGTCCATACTCTTCTTCGTCGTAAACATGTTAAAGACCGTAAAGGCGGCCCCGGCCGTGCCCCCGAAGCCGGCGCCGGCGAAGAAATAGATGGCGCTTTAGTTAAAAGATGGCAAAGACAATCATAACAAAGGAAATGTGCATCAGGGAAGTCATCGAAAAGCACCCTGAGACCGCCGGGGTATTCAAGAAATACTTCGGGGACGAATGCTATACATGCCCCGGTTCACAATACGAGGATATCTACTTCGGCTCCATGATGCATAACGTGGATACGGATATTGTTTTAGGCGAACTGAACGAGGCCGTAAATAAGGACAAATAAGATAAGGAAGAGAAAAATGGCTGAAGAGAAGGTAACGAAAGAGATTGTCGTAAACGACTGCATAAAACTCTACCCCAATACCATAGGGGTCTTTACGAGGTTCAATATAGACTCCTGCTGCGGCGGCGCGGTGAGCATAGAGGACGCGGCCAGGCGCGACGGCGCGGACCTCGGGGCGCTCTTAAGGGAGCTGAACGAGGCGGCCTGAGCCCTTCCCGGCTTATCGTTAAAGACAAATCGCCGGTGATAACGTTACCCATATAGCTTCTCATAAAATTTTTTTCATAAAAGAGGTGAAAAATTGCCTGAAGACGCGAAAATCACAAAAGTGCAGGTGCTGAACGCCCTATCCAGGGTCATGGACCCGGAGCTCGGTAAAGACCTCGTGGCGCTCAACATGATACGGGACGTAAAGATAGACGGCACTTTGGTCTCCTTCGACCTTGTTCTCACCACAACGGCGTGCCCTTTGAAGAAGGAACTGGAAGAGAACTCGCGTAAGGCCGCCATGGGTGTGGCGGGTGTTACGGAGGTAAATGTAAAGGTCGGCGCGGAGGTGCCCAAGTCAAAGGGGCTGCCCGACAAGACCCCCATACCGGGAGTAAAGAACACCATAGCCGTGGCGAGCGGCAAGGGCGGCGTCGGTAAATCCACGGTGGCCGTGAACCTCGCCCTGGCCTTGGCGGCCACCGGGGCCAAAGTCGGACTTCTCGACACGGACGTCTACGGCCCGAGCATCCCCCTTATGATGGGCATACACGAGACCCCGGCGGCAACCCCCGATGAAAAACTCGTACCCCTCGAAAACTTTGGGCTTAAACTCATGAGCGTTGGTTTCATGCTCGACGAGGAGACGCCGCTCATCTGGCGCGGCCCCCTCGTCATGCAGTTAATAAAACAGTTCCTCCAGAACGTATTATGGGGGGAGCTCGACTACCTCATTATAGACCTTCCGCCGGGCACCGGCGACGTCCAGCTCACCCTTGTACAGACCATACCCTTAACGGGGGCCGTAATCGTAACGACCCCGCAGGACATAGCCCTCCTTGACGCGAGGCGCGCCATTAAGATGTTCGGCGAGGTGAAGGTGCCCGTACTCGGCATCATCGAGAACATGAGTTACTTCATCTGCCCCCACTGTAATAAAGAGACGGAGATATTCAGCCACGGCGGGGGAGAGAAGACGAGCGAGAGGTATAAGGTCCCGCTTCTCGGAAAGATCCCCCTTGACGTGAAGATTAGAGAAGGCGGGGACAGGGGTAACCCCATAGTCGTCGCCGAGCCGGGCTCCGAGCACTCAAAGGCCTTCGTGGATATCGCCTGCGCCACGGCGGCGAGGGTGAGCATTGTTGACCTGACATAGATTTTCAGTTTACAGACAACAAAGAAAAGACCGGGCCCCGCGGATGGGGGCCCGGTTTTTTTACTGCATTTTAAAATAGTAATTGGAAAATCAATATGCCGGCGACAAGAGAATTGATGATGAAATCCATTGATAAGCGTGTTCTGAGATGGCAATCACCCCTTTTTTACCGACGGCAGACGGCTCATAATCAGTATCCCTGACTTTTCTTCCCGGCTTTTTAGATGGACGCGATATAATCCGCAACCCTGTCCTTGACGTCCGGGGGCATCTGACCAAATATAACCCCCAAATGAATATTATCGACGTCTTTACTGACATTCCTGACAATTCCGGTCAGGTCGTAACGTTTTTCTGAGCCTGGAAATTGCGCCATTATGTCTATTTTTGTATCGACACGTATTAATTCGTAGAGACCCTGGTCATCCTCCCATTCAGTCTTTATTACGCACAGGCACCCATTCTGACTGATATCAACAATAGCCATCTCCACGATATCATTACCGAGCATTGTCTGGCACGGCAGATTACATTTGTGTCTGATTTTTTCGGGGACACAGTGTTCGACGACCTCTCTGGGGTATTTTAGAAATAACAATCTATCCGGAAAATTGACTACCTTTTGTATAGTGGTACCGAACCTGTAGACGCAACCCTTATACCTGTACATGACCGTAACAGGGCTCTTTGTGACCTCTTCCCTGTTAAAAACGCCTATAAGGTCATTGGTGGGTATCTTCACGATAATGTACTTACCATGTTCCAGACCCGCCACCTGGCTTTTAATGCGCGCCTCAAGGTCCGGGATTTCGATTAACAGTTCATATCCGAGGGTGATGGGGAGATGGGGCGGGTTGTCATCCCGGGGAACGCTCTTATCTTTCATTGATTGCCTCCTGCAATTTTTCCCATTCCAGGTTAGTATTCCATCTATTCATAAGGATTGAAGGCTCTTTTGCCTCAGACAGAGGCGGTTGGAATCCCAGGGAGCCACGTGACCTGACGTGATTATACTTCCGATTCAAAAGAAGAGTCAACGATAAAATCATTGACGATTATTGATTGGAATCCTCGCTCTAAGTGGCGGTATTTACAGCGCAAACTTCAGAAAGCAACAGGCAAAATATACTCGATCTCCTCATCATGGAACTGATAAGGCTTTACCGGACTTAAGGAGTCTTGCCGCCAAAGGCGGCTGTCCTGTAGTCTTTCACCTGCAACTCCACACTTTTGAAGCAGTCTCGGTGTTGATAATTCCCGGTTGAAATGTAACAACGGACGTTACTCCTCAGGCGCGGCCTTCAGGAGGCCGGCTTAAGGAGACTATTCTATGCCTTTTTGTGTCCGGCGCATGACCACCAGGTATGGAATGCCGCCGCCAAGAAAGGAGAGCGCGAATGTGGAGAGCAACGTATTGGCCAACGAGTTGTAGTCCTGATATGCCTCCACTCCAAACATGAGTATGTACCTGGAGATGAGCATTGCTTCCAAAACAAATGCGACGATGACGGAAAAGGCGAGCCGCGTCTTCGGCCTCAGTCCCGAGAGCAGGAGAAAGACCGCGGCGCCGATGACAAAGCATATCAGCCTGCTCACCGCCTTCTCGGTCAGGACGTGCTTTGCCCACAACAAGGAGGTCTGCAAACCGTCCGCGCCGGGTGGATATGGATAGAGTATCCAACTCGCCTTGTGAAAAGCCCACAGCGCGCCAAAGGCCACTATCGGGAGCGCTATCAAGACTACAACTGGTCTGACAAATCGCTTCATTAAAATAAAGGTTCACTTCATACGGGATGGGTCGTTCGTTCTCAGCAGTTACTTCTATCACACCCTCTTCAATAAACCGGTCAATACCGGCCTTTATTCAGGAATGTTAGGGATTTTGGTTATCTCGCCCTTGTAATTCCGTAACGTGTATTCCTTCTCGTTTTTATCGACAATATAATAGTCCGGCATTAATGGGATCTTGCCGATCTTGGTCGCCAGCACGTACATCGGTTGCGCCAGACCGGTGGTATGGCCGCGTATTGCGTCACGGATCAACTCGGCGCCTTTTTCCACGGTCGTACGGAAATGGTCGATTCCCGGAGCCGGTTCACAATAGAAGACATAGTAGGGCCGGATACGAGTGCGCAGTAATCTCTGATGCAGTTCCCTGAACGTATCCACATCATCGTTGATCCCCTTCAGCAAAACCGCCTGATTCCCCACATTGACGCCGCAACTCAACAGTTCGTAAACCGCTTTTTCCGTTTTTTCGGTAATCTCTTTCGGGTGGTTACACTGCGTATTAATCCAGACCGGGACTTCGCGGCAACCTCCGATAGCTTTTTTCAATCCTTCCGTAACACGATGCGGCAGGACTACAGGCAGCCGGGACCCGATGCGAATCATTTCAATGTGGCTCATCCCGCGAAGTTTGGCAAGCAGGTATTCCAGTTTTTCATCGGACAAAAGAAGCGGGTCGCCGCCGGTAATCAGTACGTCGCGAATCTCCGTGTGTTCGGCGATCCACGCCAGCCCTTCATCAACATCAAAACGTAGTTGCAAATCCTGGTCGACAACCAGTTCCTTGCGGAAGCAGTGCCGGCAATAGATACCGCAAACTTCTACAACGGTAAAGGCAATACGGTCGTGATACTGACGTGCGATACTATCGGGACGGACTTCTTCGGTCGCTCTATTCTCTTTCCACACCAGGTAGTTTTCCATCCCGTATTTATTAACCTGCTCCTTCATGGACGGGATCACCTGCTTCCGGATCGGACAATTCGGGTCATCCTTATCCATCAACGACGCAAAATAGGGCGTTACTCCCCACCTTGTTTTTAAAGCCTCAACTGCCTCCCTTTCATCATCAGAGACATTGATATACTTTTCAAGCTTTTCAAGCGTATTCACTTGGTTCTTCATCTGTTCGACCCATTCTTCTGCCATTACTTCCTCCATCAATGTTTTGGCGGTTCCAATATTATCCATGCCTCAGGAACAGCATAATGTCGCCTGACAGGTCAGTTCGCGCTTTTCCCCGGGTTTAACAGGCAAACAGGTCAACCGCAAACTTACCTAAGGCCTTTTATTCAAGAGTCTTTTGCCTAATCCTTACGCCGGCGCTTTGAGAGGAGGGCAAGGCTTGAGGCGATAACCGCAAAAAAGGGGATGGCTATAACCAGGACCTTGATCAGCTCGACGGCGCTGGCGTAGAAGGCCTCCTCCACCGTGAACCTTGAGGGATAGAAGGTCTTGAGATAATGGATCTCCTCAAGCGAGTGATAGGAGACGGAGAGGATGACAATGATGCTTACTATGATAGCGGCGGCAAATATCAGAGACCTCTTTTTTTTCATCTAATGAGCCCGTTGAAGGTGAAATAGATCTGTTTTTTCGCCTTCAGCCCGCCTGAAGCGACCCTGTAATATCCCTTACGCTCGTCTTGTGTCTTTTCAAATAATCCTCTACCCCCTCGACCACCTTTACGGCCGAGGCCGGGTCTATGAAGTTCGCCGTACCCACCTGCACCGCCGCGGCCCCGGCTATTATGAACTCAAGGGCGTCCCGCCCGTTCATGATGCCCCCTATGCCTATTAACGGGACCTTCGCGGCCTTCTTCGCCTCATGGAGGAGCCTTACGGCGACGGGCCTTATGGCCGGGCCCGAGAGCCCCCCCGTGCCCGTGGCGAGTATGGGGCGCCTCTTCTCGATATCCACGACCATGCCGGGTATGGTGTTTATAAGGGAAATGGAGTCCGTCCCGCCCTCCTCCACGGCCCTTACCATAACGCCGATCTCCGTCACGTTGGGCGTGAGTTTCGTCATTACATGGGTCTTTTGAGCGGATTTTTTTACGGCCTCCACGACCCTGCGCGCCTCTTTCGGGTCGGTGCCGAAGGTTATGCCGCCCTTTTTCACGTTGGGGCACGAGATGTTTATCTCAAGGGCCTTTACACCCTCCTCATCGTCGAGAATCCCCGCCACCTCTGAATATTCTTCTATCGTCTCGCCGAAGATATTGGCTATGACGTGAGTGTCTATCTCGCTTAAGAGAGGGAGTTTTTCCTTTATAAAGGCCTCGACGCCAACGTTCTGAAGCCCAATGGCATTCAACATGCCGCAGGGGGTCTCGACTATCCGTGGTGAAGGGTTGCCGGTACGGGGCTTGAGAGAGAGCCCCTTTACCACCACGGCTCCGAGCCTTTCAAGGTCCACGAAGGGCTTGAATTCAAGGCCGTAACCGAATGTCCCCGAGGCGGTCATGACGGGGTTTTTTAATTTCAAGCCGCCTAACTCCACCGCCGTATCGGGTATGGATTTATTTTTTCCCATTAAAACCTTTTCCCTTAAAAGAACGCGCCATAAAACCCGGCCCTATTTCCAAACCCCAACGGCAGACCTTAATCAAAAACACTCCAGTCTATGCGGGAGGCGTCGAAGACAGGCCCCTCGGAGCAGACCATCTTATAGACCTTATTCCCCTTCTCCTCTTTTGTCATTACGGCGCATCCCAGGCATACGCCTATGCCGCAGGCCATGGCCCTTTCAAGGGAGACAAAAGAACGCGCCCCGGCCCCCTCCGCCATCTCTGCCACGGCCCTGAGCATCCCCGGGGGCCCGCAGGCGTACACAACCGAGCCGGAGGTAATCTCCGCGGCGAGGAGTTCCGTGACAAAACCCTTCCTACCCACGCTCCCGTCGTCTGTTGAAATCCTTACGTCAGAGTCCAGCCCCTTAAAATCTTCGGTAAGTCCCGCCTCCGCCGCGCCCCTGCCGCCGAAGAGAAAGAGGCCGCCTTTAAGGGCCTTTGCCGTGAGATAGAAGGGGACTATGCCCATGCCCCCGCCAACCATTATAACCGACTTGTCCCCAGCGGCCTCTTCAAGGGGAAAACCGTTGCCAAGAGGGCCGAGTATATCTATCTCTTCGCCCGCCTCCCGTTCCGAGAGAATACGCGTGCCCCTGCCGACGACCTCGTACAGGAACTCTACGCCCGTGCCGGAAAAGGACCCTCCTCCTTCATCCCCGGATTCCTCAAGGACCTTATAAACGCCGAGGGGTCTTCGAAGGAGCGGGTCAAGCCCCCCTGTGACCCTGAGCATGAAGAACTGGCCCGCCCTTACACGGCGGGCCTCGAAGGCGAGACCGAGCCTGAAATATCTGTCATTTATATGTATGTTATACAGGACCTTCGCCCGCATGTTTGTCATCAGATCCATTGTCCCACGCCTTAAATTCCCATTTTCATATCAACGTCCATGAAAAGGAGGAATCAAAAAAACTAAAAGGTAAAGGTCATCACAAGGGCGTCCTCGTCGCCGTAGTATTTTTTCCTCTCGTAGGCCTCTTTAAACCCAAATTTCTTGTAAAGCTCAATGGCCGGGGTGTTGGATTTTCTTACCTCGAGGAATATCCCGATGACGCTGCCTTCGCGGAGCCGACTGATAATACTCTCAAGGAGCCATGTGGCAAGCCCCCTTCGCCTTAAGTCCGGATGCACCGCGATATCGAGGATGTGCGCCTCACCGTAGACTATCCAGAAGATAATATAGGCCCCAAGAAACTCGCCTTCACCCTCATTTACCCTGACAGTATAGGAGAAGGAGACGGGGTTTTCCAGCTCCCTCTCGAACATGGCCCACGTCCATGGCAGGGAAAAAGATTCTTGTTCGATTGCTAAAACTTCGTCAAGGTCTTCAACGGTCATGGGCAGGATCCTGCGCCCGGGGGTTCTGTCTATTTCGGAATGCAAATTTTTTTGATTAATTGAAGGGGTTTTTTTAGCGAAAATTACGGGGCGCCGGTTATCCGCCGCCCCGGATGAATCGTGAGCATGGGCCTTAAGAGCTTTCCGGATATTAAAAGAGACTTGCCTTTTTAAGCTCCCCGGGGAAAGGTTATTTTTCGTTGGTGGCGAAGACTATATGCCAGAAATCTATCTTCTTAAGCATATACTGCCTCGTCACCTTGAGCCCGGAGTTGCTTATGAACTCCGACAAGGAGAGGTCTGACCTCCAGCCTATCCTCTTGCATATGGGGTTCATCCACTTTTCAGCCAGCTCTATCCATTTGTTCTTGCTCTTAAAGTGGTTTACCACAACGACGACGCCATCTTTTCTGCAGACCCTTTTCACCTCTTCCATGACCCTGTAAGGGTCCGGGACGACGCTTACCACGTGGGACAGGAAGACCTTGTCGAAACTATCGTCGCCGAAACCCACGCTCATGGCGTCCATGCCGAGGACCTTTATATTGTCGAGGTGGTTCTCTTCTATCTTGTCCTTCGCCTTCCTGAGCATCTCCGAGGAGAGGTCTATGCCCACCACCTTGCAGTGGCCAGGAAATTCAGAGAGGGAAAGGCCCGTGCCGACGCCCACGTCGAGTATCCTCTCGCCGGGCTTTATATCCATGCTCTTGATGGCGTTTTTTATCCTCGGATGGAAAAACCTCTTAAAAAGAACATCATAAACATTAGAATACGCGGCATAAACCTTCTTTATGCTCTCTACTTCCAATGCTGAACCTCCGCCTCCCGCACCAAATATCGGCTCTTTTAAAGACGCCTCTTTCATCAAAAATACCTCCCGCTTTCAAAAATTGTCTGCTTTCATCTTTTACCGCGAAAAAGAAATTTTTGCAACCCTTAGACTCTTTTTACGTATACGACGAGGTCGTCGCCGGGCTTGTAAAATCCCCTTATCCTTGCCTCTTCCTGAAAACCGTTCCTTTCGTAAAAACTCCGTGCAGGAGAGTAGCCGCTCTGCCCTGAGGTCTCTGCCATCATGAGCCTCGCCCCCTCTCTAGCGAGTCTCTTCTCCGTATCCTTCAAGAGATTCGTCGCCACACCCTTTTTCCTGTAATCCGGGTCCACCACTATCCAGTATATATCAAAGACCCCTTCAGCCAGCGGCGTAGCTCCGTAACAGATAAACCCCGCCGGGACGCCTGAAAGCATCGCGGTCCGGAAAAAATACCCCTCGTCCTCACCGTCGTCCAAATATATATCCAGGAGTTCGAGGGCGCAACCCTTTTCTTCCTCGCTCAGATTACCGCACCTCTTGACTATCGACACTATGGCCGATCTATCGGCCCCTCCGTCGCCCCCAAGAACCTCCCTTATGGAAAGGCCGGCCGGGCGCCCCGACCTGTTGACTCCCCCCTCAGCCATCCTCCTCCTCATAGCGTTCACAGGCGATAGCGACTATCTCGGACAGGAGCCCCGGGTAATCAAGGCCCTCGGCCAGGGCCGCCCTCGCAAACCCGGCGTCGGAAGAGATATCGGGGTTGGGGTTCACCTCGAGGACGCTGATATCGCCCCCATCGGTCATCCTCACATCCACCCTGGCGTAATCGCGGCACCCTATGGCGTCATAGGCCTCAAGGGCCACGGCCTCGAGTTCCTCCCTTAAAGGCTCGTCGATATTAGCCGGGCAGACGGGAACGGTCTTTTTGTAAAGCGGGCTCGATGCCACCCACTTCGCCTCATAAGAACATATCCGTGGAACGCCGGCCGGGAAATCAACGAAACTCAACTCCGCCGGCGGAAGCGCCCTCTTCTCATCCCAATTGCCCATGACTGCGATATTGAACTCCCTGCCGCCGATATATTCCTCGACTATCGCCGACTGGCCGAATTCATTCAGAACGTAATCCACCCTTTCCCTGAGTTCTTCCATACTCCCCACGACGGCGCCGGAATCTATCCCCGAGCTCGCGTCTTCCAGAAGAGGTTTTACTATGAGGGGGAAGCTCAGCCCGCCCTCCAGGGTCTCCGGCGTATCCTCGGCCACAAAGTATCCGGGCGTTCTTATATTACGGCTCGTTAGCACCGCCTTGGTGAGCCCCTTGTCGAGGGCGAGGGCGAGGGCAAAGGGGCCGCTCCCCGTAAATTTAAGCCCGTAAAGCTCCAGGAGCGCCGCAACATGCATCTCATACATATTATACCCCAAGGCCCCCTCGCAGAGGTTGAAGATTACACTCTCGCCCGCCCCCCTCAACTCTTTGATAAACTCGTCGAGACCGCTTCTGTCGATATTATCCTTAAGGGGCAGTACGCTCGTTAGAAAACCTTCGGCCTTCAGGGCATCCTCTATCTCGTGGGCGGTCTTCGAAATCTCTTCAAGCACTATCTTCTCACCGTCGAGGATATACTCGTCGGCGCCGTCGTCGTTATAGATTATCTTTACGCTTTTGCCCACTAAATGCCGTACCTCTCTCCCGCTATATCTATCACACTGTTTACGAGACCGGTAAAGGTCATCTCCGCCGCACGGGCCGCCTTGGGAAAACAGGAATTGCACTCCGGGCCCTTCAAGATCCCCGGAAGCGGATTGAGCTCCAGCACATGGGGGGCGCCTATGGAATTACACCTTATGTCTATCCTGCACCAATCCCTGACGTCAAGGACCTTGCAGGCGTCGGCCGCCACCCTGTCGAGCGCCCCTTTAAGGCTTTCGCTTATGTCAGCGGGACAGGTGAATATATCGAGGGGGTCTTCGGGACGGTCGAGTATCCACTTGGCCTCATAGGAATAAATATGGGTCACACCCTCGGGGAGGGTGGAGTAATTTATCTCAACTATGGGCAGCACCTTCAAACCCCCGCCATTCCCGAGGACGGCCACGGTAAACTCCCTGCCCCCCAGATATTCCTCTACAAGTACGGGCTGGCTGTAAATTTCCTTAACGCTTGAGACCTTCGCCTTGAGTTCGTCCATGTTGTAAACCACGGAATCCTGCCTTATACCCTTGCTCGAACCCTCGTAAAGAGGCTTTACTATCATGGGAAACGCCAGATAGCGCTCCAGGTCCACATCCATGTCTCCAAGGACCGCGAACTTCGGCGTGGGTATGCCGTACCTTGAGAGGAGTTCTTTTGTCCGTGCCTTGTTCAGACATAGCCCGAGGGTAAGAGGGGCGGACCCTGTGTAGGGTATGCCGAGCATCTCCATCATGGCCGGTATCTGACTCTCCCTGCTCTCTCCCGACAAACCCTCGGCCATATTGAAGACGATATCAGGCCGTGTACGCCTCAGCTTTTCATAGGCGTCCTCGTCGGCCTCTATCATGACGACCTCTTCATGGCGAGTAAGGATGGCGTCCCTTACGGACTCTACCGTCTCCTGATCGTCGAACTCGGCGTAAAAATCTTCAGGAAGCCCTTCGGTATCCTTTACTTCCCTTTTGAGATTATAGGTAAGCCCAACCCTCATATCATCAATACCGCTTCCTTACATTAAACAAACGAAAAAACCAACCGGGGCCATGGATAAGGACCGATTACAGAACCATCACGGCGGCGGCCACCACGGTGGTGAACTTGCCGCCTCTCGCCACGATAGCCGACTGGGTGACGTTGGTGGTCCTGACTATCTTGTCGCTTATCCTGTAAATTTCTTTCTTCTCGTCCCAACCGAGGTTCTCGTCGAGCTCTATGCCGAGAGTCGAGGCGAGCATGGCCGCGGCGAGGTCCTCGGCGTAATCCCCGGCCGCCGCGTCTGTCTGCCCGTAGGCATGATGTTCGCTCAGGTACCCGTACATCTTCCTGTCCACCGGTATGGCGCAACCCACCGAAGCCGCCATGAGCCTTCTCGGCTCGTTGCTTGAACACTTGCTCATCACGCAGAAGGTTACACTTCCAGGGGACATTTTTTGAATACCCTGAGACCTGGGGATTATCTTGCAGCCGGGCGGAAATATGGACGAAACACTTACGAGGTTGTATTTTTCTATGCCCGCGTCACGGAGTGCCAGCTCGAAGGAATGGAGCTCCTCGGTGTGTATGCCCACGCCCTTTGTAAGAAAAATCCTTTTAGGAACCAGCATCATTTTTCAATCCCCTGTGGAGATGTACCGCGGCCACGGCGCAAAAGCTCAACCCTTAAGCCCTTCGTTTATATAGGCCATTATCTTGTATACGAGCCTCGCCGCGAGAAAATCCGGCGCCGCGACCCCGGCAAGAGGGGCGAGCTCCACAACGTCGAAACCCCTCACCGTCTTTTTCGATATGACTTTTTTCAAGACCTTCAAAATCTCATACCACCCGAGCCCCCCCGGCTCGGGGGTGCCCGTGGACGGCATTATGGAAGGGTCAAGCACGTCAATATCCACCGTTAAATAGACGTTCCCTGAAAGATTTTTTATTATCCCTTCCGCCGTCTTCTCCGCGCCCCCCGCCATCAACATGGCGGCGTAGTATGTCGTTACCGGGCCGCTTCCGGCCCCTTTTAAAAACTCCGCCTCCTCCGCGCTCATACTCCTTATGCCGGCCTGTACTATGGGGCATATCTCGGAGATCCTTCTCGCCACAGAGGCGTGGCTGAAAGGGGTCCCCTGGTAGCTCTCCCTCATGTCGGCATGGGCGTCAAGCTGGAGAACAGTCAAATCGGGCCATCTTTCAAGGGCGGCCCTCACGGCCCCGAGGGTTATGGAGTGTTCCCCGCCGAGTATCACCGGTATCTTATTCGTCTCAAGCACGGAGCCCGCCACGGAGCGCACCGCCTTTATCATCCCCTCAGGGCCCGCCGCCGTGGGTTCCAGGGGCTCGAGCGTCTCTATGCCCGCCCTGTAAGGTTCCTCTCCCAACTCCTCGTCATAGAGCTCCATGTGCGTGGAGGCCTCGATAATCGCATGAGGGCCTCTACGCGCCCCGGCCCCGTAAGTGGCGGTAAGGTCGTAGGGGACGGGTATAACCGAAAACCGCGCCTCCTTTTCCCCTGTATCGTCTTCAGTAAGGCCACCGAAATTAAACATCTTTACGAGCCGCGCTGGAGGGTTTTATCCCGTGTCAAATCTCTATCCATAAAAAAAACCGCGAATCAGTCAAAGAGCCTCTTTTTAACACTGTAGGCCTTTTCAAGGTTTACCACGGGAAGCCGCCTCTTAACCCCCTTCATCCTCTCGGCAAGGGCCGTAACTATTATAGGCAAAGCTATGGTGGCATCGGTGTTCACAGTCACATGCCTCGACCTTTTTGAGATCTTACCCCACGAGACCGCCTCCTCGAAGGTGCATCCGCTGAGCCCCCCCCAGTGCGGGGCGTCGGCCGTAATCTGGAGGGCGTACTTATGGCCCTTCACCTTTCTGCACATCAGGTCGGCCGTAACCTCGGTCTGCTGAATAAAATTCTTCGGCGTGCCCCCGCCGACATAAATAACGCCGGAGTTTTTCGCCGACGCCGCCATATGGGCCGTCTCCTTCACGTCCCCTATGAGGTCGAACAAAAAATGGTCATGGCCGTCCTGAAGGGCAAGGGCGATGCCTATGGATGAGTCGGCCACGGCCGGACAATAAACCTCAACACCGGACTTATAGGCGGTGGTAAGTATGCCGTCTTTTTTCGACCTCTTCGAAAGGTCCCGGCCGAGTAGCGTTAAAAACTCCCTCGTGGTGTAAGGCCTGGCCTCTAACCTCCCGGCGAATTCGTAGATATACTTATCCGTTCTGTTAAACTCCTCATCCACGCCGTAGACGTCGTACATGCGGTCCAGGCCCGCGTCCCTGAGCTCATTATCGTCTATCTTGTGGTCGCCCTGCCAGTGGCGGCTCCCCAGCGTTTCGTGAATATCGTGGAAGAGGTTCGCCCCCGTTGAGACAAGGCAGTCGATGAACCTGTTCTTTATAAGGTATACGATGACCTCCCTCATCCCCGCCGGCACCATGGCCCCGGCGAGGCCGAAAAAGACGGTGGTATTCGACCTGAGCATATCCTCCCATACGTCTGCGGCCCCCGAGAGGTTCTTGCCCTGAAAACCCGTCTCTCCCATCCTCTTTAAAAGGTCGGAGACCCCCTTTCCGGGCCTTATCCTCACGGGGGTTACGGCCTTATTCAGATACCTTCTTCTTTTTTTGAGATCAAAATCCATTAGAGGAGAACGCGCCTTTCCATGATTTTTTCAGTAAAGAACAAAAAAATTTTAACGACTTAATATATTTTTTAAAAAAGTTTATGTCAAGAATTTTACCCCATGCTGGAGGTCTTTTATCCTGAATCCCGGCTTCTTCGCGCCGCCCCATTCGTCCAGATAGGGCGAGAAGGCCACGGCGAAGCCGTCGCCCTCAACGGGGTGGAGCCCCCCGAGGCCGAAGCCTATGGCGCCGGCCGAGCGGCCGTTCTGAGCGAGAGTGAACCTCAGATGTCTTTCGCCCACCACCTCTGTCTTAAGTATCCGCGCGTCAGGCATGCACAGGAGCGGCTCACGGTTGGCAATACCAAAGGGGGCAAGCAAAGCTAACTCCGAGACAAGCCTTAAGTCAACGTCGCCGAGGGTAACCTCCGCGTCGAGCTCTATCTCCGGGACGAGGTCCTCATCGGTAAGGGCGCCGTTCAAATACTTCAGGAACTCGGACCTGAAGGCCTCGACCTTTTCTCTCTTCACGGTAAGACCGGCCGCCGCCCTGTGCCCGCCGTACTTCTCAAGATGCTGAGCGCAGGCGCAGAGCCCTTCGAGGATGCTGAAAGACCTCACTCCCCTCGCCGAGCCTTTGCCCACTTCCGCCTCAAGGGCTATCATCACCACGGGCTTTGCAAAACGCTCTACGAGCCTCGATGCCACTATCCCTATGACACCGGGATGCCACCCGTCGCTACATAGCACTATCCCCTTATCGCCGGATTCAGCGCCGAGCCCGGTTTCAGCGCCGAGCATGGCAAGGGCCTCGTCCAGGGTATCCCCCTCGATCTTCCGCCTCTTTGTATTTTCACTGTCAAGGCGGCGCGCCAGCGCCCCGGCCTCACCGGCGTCCTCTGAGATAAGGAGCCTGAAGGCGCCCTCGGCCCTGGAAAGCCTGCCCGCGGCGTTAAGCCTCGGGGCGAGCTGAAAGGCGATATGGTATGTGTCAAGACGGCCGGCCTTTATCCCGGCCACATCCTTTAACGCGTTGAAACCGGCCCGTCCCGTCCTCTCTAACACCTTGAGCCCGTAGCTTACAAAGACCCTGTTCTCATCTGTGAGGGGGACCATGTCGGAAACGGTGCCTACGGCCACAAGGTCGAGATACTTTTTAAGGTTCGGAGAGCCCGCCTTGAAAAAACCGGACTTTCTCAAGTGGGCCCTGAGCGCCATGATGAAGTTGAAGGCGACGCCAACGCCCGCGAGCCCCTTAAAGGGAAAGGCGCAGCCCTTCTGTTTCGGGTTTATGAAGGCATGGGCCGGCGGAGGTTCTTTTGAGGGCTCGTGGTGGTCCGTCACGATAACATCAATGCCGAGCCCACGGGCGAGGGTTATCTCCTCATGGTCGGTGGTGCCGCAGTCCACCGTGATTATAACCTTTACGCCAGAGGCCTTGAGCTTTTTAACCGCTTCGGCGTTCAGCCCGTAACCCTCGCTCATCCTGTCGGGTATGTGGTGAGCCGCCTCGACCCCGATTTCCCTGAAGAAGAGATAGAGGAGCGCCGCGGACGAGGTGCCGTCCACGTCGTAGTCTCCGTACACCGCTATCTTTTCGCCTTTTTCAACGGCCGCGGCGACTCTCTCAACAGCCCCTTTCATCCCCTTCAAAAGAAATGGGTCGTGGAGGTTCGTAAGGTCGGGCCTTAAAAAAGAAAAGGCCCTGCCGCAATCGACAAGGCCCCTGTTTATCAAAAGCTGAGCCGTTAAGGGAAGGATCCCAAGCCCCTTCGCAAGGTCGTCCTGAAGGGACTTGTTTTCAGGACTTACCTTCCAGCGTTTTTTCATCTTCGCTCAAGTATCCGTTTTTAAATGAAGTCCATGCCAGTGGTAATCTTTATTTCAAGACCGTGGCTTAGAACAGCCCTCACCGGGCCGGCATCAAGGAAACGGGGACGGCCTCGCGAAGGAGGTGGAAAAACTATACCTTGAAAAACCCTTGTTGTCCGCGGCTAAAAAATAAAGGACAAAAGGGTTTTTCCTGTTAAATAAAGATGTGTTAATTCTACAATTAAATTTTTTCCCGGTCAAGCGTTGATTGCCTTCCATGACCCTCTTCAGAGCCTGTGCGCGTAAGCCGGAGCCGGAGAAGGCACAAAAAATACGGCGCTGGCGAAAGACCTTACTGTAGAAAATCCGCGGTCAGGCTTTCCACTTCCGAGGATTCGAGATGCTCCTGCAGGAGCGGCACTATCGATGGGTGGTCCACCTCCCCGAGTATCTCCTTACGTATAACGCCCACAAAGGGCCTGACCACTTCAGGGTCGAACTGTTTATTGTTGTTACTGCGTATTTCGCCTATGGCCTCTTTGAAGGTAAGCCTTGGCCTGTATGGCCTGTCCGTGGTCATGGCGTCGAAGGCGTCGACAAGGGCCATAAGCCTCGCCCCCACGGGGATCTCAGCCCTTTCAAGCCTGTCGGGGTAACCGGAGCCGTCAACCTTTTCGTGATGGTTCCTCGTCATGAGCGGAATGCCGTGCCATGGGAACGTTATCTTTGAGAGTATTTCGTATCCCACAACGGGATGCGAGTTGAGCTCCCTGCATTCGAGGCTCGTCAGGGCGCTCGCCTTGTTTATTATCGACTTGTCGACGGCGATCTTGCCGATGTCATGGAGGAGTCCGGCCAGCCTGATGCCCTCCACATCGTCCTTTGACCAGTCCATCTCGGCGGCAAGGACCGCGCAGTAAGCCGAGACCCTGTGGGAATGGCCCTTCGTGTAAGCGTCCTTTGCGTCGATGGCCGCGGCGAAGGCGTGTATGGTGTCGTAATAGACCTTGCTCAGGTTGTCATATAGCCCCATGTTTTCGTTATACTTGTTCACGAGCCTCGAAAAGAGGGTATGGCTGTGGAGGCTGTATGAAATATGCCTGGCCATCACGGAAAAAAGCTGCATATCATAGGTGGAATAGTCGTGGCCTGAAAATTTTTCGCCTATCGATATAAAACCCTGCGGCTCGTTCTTTACCAGAAGGGGGGCGACGACCCTGGCGCCGAACTTTTCAAAATCCAGAAGGGCCGGGCCGAGCAGCTTATGGGCATTTTTGTCCCGCTTCAAGTCGAGAGGCCTGTTGTTTTCAAAAAGCGCCTTCAGGTTCTCCTCTTTCACCTTCAACCTGAAACCCTTAATCCCCGACACGCCTTTTGAGGCCACCGGATAAAAGGAACCGTCTCCGTGGCTGTATTTGAGTATGACGCCCCTTGAAGCGGAAAAAGAACCCATCACCATCAAGAGCGACGACCTGACTATCCTGGTAAAATCCTTGCTCGACGAGATCTCCTCGCCCAGTTCCGCAAGCGTGTTGAGATTGAAAACAAGCTTTTCGATACTCAAATCCATCTCCGGTAACCTCCCTCCTTATTGAGAACTCAGGTTTTTTGTGCCGGGCAAAAAAAGAGGCTATGCGGTCACGCTGCCGCCCGGGTCTTCACTTCCGCTTATAGCGTCTTCCTCGCTGTCATATACGCTCACGTGCTCGGTGAGCCCCACGAGTTTCAAGATGTCGTAATTGACCTTTTTAAGCCCCGAAAACGAGACAACGGCGTTACAGTTCTTGACCCTTTCGATTATGCTGATAAGTATGGAGACGCCTATGGAATTTATAAGGTCGGTATTTGAGAAGTCGAGAATAATCCTTTTAACACCGCTATTCAAAAACCCCTCGCACATCTCTTCGAGTTCCTCGCCCTCGATATCGTTTATATAATCCCTGGCATAGAGAATGACGGTGTCGCCGAGATCCCTGAAGCCCCTATCTTGCTCTGTCATTCTTTTCGACTCCTTTTTTGATAAGGTATTTTACCAGCACCATCCGGGCTCCGCCGTCGACCCTTTCAAATCTCACCTCATCCATGAACCCCTTCATCAACTCGATCCCCCAGCCTCTTTTACGGGGAAGGGCGCCGGAGCCCTCCCGTGATTTTACCAGAGAAGTCTCATCAAAATCCACCCCCGGGTTTGAAATATAGATAGTCAACCTGTCCGGGGCCGATACAAACCTCAGGTGCGTCTTGCCCGCCCTTGTTCCTCTGTGCTCGAAGGCGTTGATGCAGGCCTCGACGACGGAGGCCTTGATCCTCGCTATGGATTCCTCGTCGAAACCCATCTCGGAACTTATCTCCGCGGCGGCGCGTACCCCAACGAGTTCCGCGTTCTTGCTCGCCGGCAACACGACCTCGAATTCCTTAAAGGAATGAGGAGAAAAACCGCTGTCCGAAGGGGCCTCTGAAGCCGTGGCAAGGCTTTTTTTCCTTAGAAGATCGAGGGCCGCGCCGTCTGTTGAATAAACGCCCTCACGGTCAAGGATCGTCATAGCCTCTTTACTGAACCCCTCCCTTGAAACCAACCACCGCATAACCCTTCCCGACTGGAATCTTTTTGAGAGTATGGCGGCCCGCCTTAAAAAATTTTTCACATCTCCTGTGTTAACGGGCATGGCCGAGTCCTTGACGCCTGTAATCCAGACCACCTCGTTCCCGGCGTTATACCTTTTATTCTGAAAACCGTGGGCTATAACCACGGGGACACCCTTTTCGTTCCTCTCCGCGGCGGCGGCGTCAAAACACCCCGTTATAAAGGGAAGGGTAATCTCCTCTCCGCCTTTTTCGACGTGCGCCCCCTTATCGGCGAAGGCGGCGGCCCGAAAGAGGGCCGCGGGCATGGGACGGCCCTCGAAGGACTTTATTACTGCGAAGGTCTCCTCCTTTAATTCTTCCCTTATCTTTTCGCTCTTCACGGCGAAACCTTCCTTGAGGATATCGCGCACCATCCATGTACGGGCCTCTTCGGGGCTCATGCCCCTCAATACCGTCGAGCATGTATACTCTATGTAGTCCCTCTCCACCCTGTCACCCGCCCATCTCACGGCCCCGAGGGTCCTTTCGGCGAGGTCAAATCTCTCCAGGCGGACCGCCGTAAGGATTGCCCCCTCTCTTTCAAGGTCGAGGCTGTCGCATATCTCCTCGAGGCTTACGGGCCCCGCCTCTTTCATGAGAAGGTTCAAGACCCTCAGGTCGTTTACGCCTCCCAGTTCTATGGCCGAGGCGAGGGCCTTTGCCACCGCTCCGCATGAGACCTCGCTTACGTAAAGGTCCGCGAGGCCCTTAAGGTCCTTAAGGCCGCCTCTATCTCCCCTTTTAAGGGCGAGCAGGACCTCCTTCATATACATGGGGTTTCCGCCGAGCCTTCTCGCCGCGACTGCGAGCATCTCGGAATCGAACTCCACGGAGTAACTCCGTGACAGTTCGGCCATCATGGCCACGGCATCGTCCTCGTCAAGGCCCCCCATCTGGAGGGTCTCCAGATAGCCCCCCGAAAGGAGCCCTTCGAGCGTTGTCGCCACGGGGCTTGAAGCGATAAAGGACGCCGACGGTTCCTTGAGCGCCGCCGTGAATTCTTTCAAGACGGCGGGGCCCGCCCTGTAAAGGGCTGTCCCTGAAAGACGCTCAAGGTCGTCAAGTATGAGAAATACGGGCAGCCCTGTCTCCTTTGTAATGGCCCCGGGCGCGCCAATGGCGTTTCTCAAAAGAGCGGTGTGGTCCGAATCTTTTTTCGCCTCCATGTGCCTCGATAGTATATCGGCTGCGGCGCCGGCTCCGCTGTCCGTGAGGAGTCTTCTCAGTTTATGAAGGGAGGTCGGCGCGCCGGAAAGGCCTGGCCGGCGCCCTGTAAAGGCGAGATACTGCTTGACGAGTTCTTTAATATAATCCTCGGCCAGGTCCGCGGCCAGAGTGAAGTCCTTGAACTGGTAATAGAAGGGGATAACCAGGGCCGTCCGGAAAAGCTCCCGGTGCACCCTCCTTAATATTTCCGTCTTGCCGACCCACCGTTTACCCTTCAAAAGTATGCTCGGTGAGGGATGGAGCGTTTCTTTAGCGGTTCTTAAGATATGATTGATAAGAACGGAGCGTCCGAAAAATTCTCCGTCTGGGGTGATTGAAAAGAGCGGGCTATCTTTCATATACAACAACCCTGTTCTTGCCTTTACGCTTCGCGGAGTACATTGCCGCGTCCGCCCTGTATATAAGGTCGTCTATGTTCCTGGCGTCGCGCGGGAACTCCGCGATGCCTATGGAGATGGTCGGGAAATCCTTATAGAGGCCGGAGGATTTTTTCAGGTTTTCCACGTCCGCCCTGACCCTCTCGGCTATGACGCAGGAATCCTTTTTAGCCGTATGGGGCAGTATTACGGCGAACTCCTCGCCGCCGTACCTCACCACCACATCCATTGACCTTACCGCGTCTTTTATGGCCATTGAAATACGCCTCAACACTTCGTCTCCCGCCGGGTGGCCGAACCTGTCGTTAAAGGCCTTGAAGTTGTCCACATCTATTATAAAGGTGGTAAAGTTCTCCTTTCTCCTCTTCACCCTCTCGGCCTCCTCGAAAAGCCTTTCGCGGAAAAACCTCCTGTTGAAAAGCCCGGTAAGGGGGTCTGTCATGGATATGGTCTTGAGTTCCTCGCTCATACTGTAATAGGCGCCCCGCTCGAGGGCTACGGTGGCGAAGTTGGAAAAGGAGAGAAGGAGTAGAAGGTCATCGTTGGAAAAATCATTGCCCGTATGTTTGTCGGAGACATTCAAGACGCCGATAACGCGCTCTTCGAGTTTAAGCGGAACCGACATGAAAGATTTCGTCCTGTACCCTGGAAGGTTTTTTCGCCAGGGGACCTCCGCTTCTATGTCTTTAACGACAAAGGGTATACCCTTTGCCGCCGTAAGCCCCGATATGCCCTCGCCCATCTTGATCCTCACGTTGTCGGCTACTCTCTTCTCCATGCCCTTGCTCGCCTTGACGGTAAGGACCCTCCGGCCTTTATCGAGTATCATAAGGGAACCACGGTCCGCGCTCATGAGCTCCATGGATTTGGACATTATCATGTCGTAAAGTTCGTCTTTGTCCAGAACCGACGATATGGATTTATAGACATCGAGGAGGTCCTGGAACCCTCCGGCCTCCCACTTTGCAGCAAGGGCGGGTTTTAACGGCCTCTCCTGCATAGCTATGCCGGACGTATAAAGAGATTTCAGAAAGGGCATGGCGAGCCCGGCCACCATCTCAGGTATGGAGAAAACGGAAAGGGTGGAGACGGTCTGCATGTTGCTCTTAAGTCTCTCAAGGGTATCACTCGTAAAAGAGAACCTTTCAACCCCCCTGTAAAAGGCCTCGTTTTCACTGCCCCTGAGATAAGCCCTCCCCCCCATTATGACAAAGGCCCTGGAGGACGAGATGAAGACCGGTATGGCGAATATATACTGGTTGGCGTGGCATTTGAAGATATAGGTGTGTTTTTCTGCCACGGCCTTCTTTGCGGCCGTTATGTACTCCTCCCTGCAGAGCGACGCGCCTTCACGCAGAGCGAGTATTTCGTCACAGACCGCGTTTTTTTTACACGGCGGGGCGATAACATTACCGCTGCCGTCATAAAGGGACATGGAAATACCGAACATGGCTGAGAGCGATTTCTGAAACTCCCTCCATAGATCGATATCTATAAGCCCTGAGGCTGAGCCCGCCCCCGAGATGGACTTCTTCATGTCTGTCTGTATGGGAATCTGCATATTTTCCATATTCAGCGCAAAAAAAAACCTCAATACCGGACATACCGGCATTGAGGCATCCATTGCCTCTCGACAAAAAGCCCTTCGCGAGCCTCTTTTAAAGGGGTCCCCACCCCTGACGGGCGTACCATAGCCTATAATTACCCACTTAATATTATAGTTTTAATAACATATTTGAGGAAAAAATTCAACATATTTTGAACAAAACCGGCAGAAAAAGCGCCTTCTGAGCGCGAAGGCGCCTTTAACAACGGGAAAAAACTCCGAAGAGGCTCAAAAAAATCTTTTTCCCCGTCCCTCAAACGCCCTTCTTTGCGGCGGTATTTTGGACCGGCTCCGCCGCCCTTTTACCCTTCCAGAGGAGAAGAAGCGGGCTCGCTATAAAAACAGATGAGTAGGTGCCGACAATTACGCCGAGAAAGAGGGCAAGGGCAAAGTCATGGATAACATTGCCGCCGAGAAAGACAAGGGCCGCGAGGACGAGGAGTGTTGTAAGGGAGGTGACGACGGTACGGCTCAGGACCTCGTTTATGCTCCTGTTTACGAGGGGGATAAACCCCTCCTTTTTCTGGCTCCTCAGGTTCTCGCGTATCCTGTCAAAGACGACGACGCTGTCGGTGAGGGAGTATCCCGCCAGGGTGAGGAGCGCGGTTATTATGAGAAGCGTTATCTCCTTGTTCATAAGATAAAGCAGTCCCATGACGACTATAACGTCGTGGAAGGTGGCTACAACCGCCGCCACGCCGAACCTGAACTCAAACCTCCACGCCACATAAAAGAGTATGCCCAGGAGCGCTATGCCTATCGCCTTCAGGGCGTCGAGCTGGAGTTTTTTTCCTACCGTGGGGCCTATCTCCGTCGAGGAGTCTATCTTGAAGGTGTTCTCAGGCATCGCTTTCCTGAAGATATCCCCAAGGGCCTTTGAGACCACCCGGAGACCGCCGCGCGAACTTTTGAGCCTCACAAGGAGCATGTCGGGCTCGGCGAACTGCTGGAGGTTGGCGTCCTTAAAGTCGTTCTCGGAAAGGAGCTTCCTCACGTCGTTAATGGCGATGGGCTTTGAGAACCTGAACTGGACAGCCACGCCGCCCGCGAAATCTATGCCCATCTTGGCCCTGCCGAGCGGTATGGAGAAGACGGCCACAAGGCCTATGAGGACCATTATGGCGGATATGGCAAAGGTTATCTTTCTTATACCGAGAAAATCTATCTTTGTTCTGCCGAGCTTTTTCATCTGCTCCAGGTACCCCTTGTAATAGTTGCAAGAACCAGGCATTAAAGACTCAGATGCTGAGTTTCTTTAATCCCAATTTGTCGCTCTGTATATCGAAGGCGACCTTCGTGCCCACAAGTGCCGTAAAAAGGTTCGTAAGTATTCCGAGGCTCAGTGTCACGGCAAAGCCCTTTATGGGGCCGCTGCCGAACTGAAAGAGGACGGCGGCTGTTATGAGGGTTGTGACATGGGAGTCCACTATAGTCCACCACGCCCTGTCGTATCCGGCGTTTATCGCTGAACGCGGGGTATGCCCGCCAGCGAGCTCCTCCTTTATCCTCTCGAAGATAAGGACGTTTGAGTCCACCCCCATGCCTATGGTGAGGATTATTCCGGCGATACCCGGCAGAGTAAGGGTGGCGTTAATCCATGCCATTGAGCCGAGGAGCATTACCATGTTAAGGACTATGGCGAAGTCGGCTATGAACCCCGATACCCTGTAATAAAAAAGCATGAAGACGAGGACCAGAACGCCGCCGAGTAAGGCGGCCCTGACGCCCGCCCTGATGGAGTCCGCGCCGAGGGTCGGCCCCACTGTAACGTTCTGGATTATATTGACAGGCGCGGGAAGCGCGCCGGCCCTGAGCACGATGGCGAGGTCAACGGCCTCTTCCCTTGTAAACCCTCCGCTTATCTGCGCCCTCCCCCCGGCAATAGCCTCCCTTATAACAGGCGCGGAATAGACATTGCCGTCAAGGACTATGGCGAGGCTTTTTCCAACGTTCTCCGAGGTAATCCTCTCGAAGATGCGGGCGCCCGAGGAATCGAAAGTAATGGAAACGTAAGGCTCGTTGGACTGGGGGTCAAAGGCCACTCTCGCGTCCGAGATAGCATCGCCCGTCAGGAGCACATCTTTTTTTACAAGGAAGGGCGCCTTCTCCGGAGCGCCGCTCTCTTTGCCCTTTTTTTTCTGATATAGTATTTCCGAGCCCTGAGGCAAGCCCATGGAAGCGGCCCTGTAAGCGTCCATGGATTCGTCGACAATCCTGAATTCAAGGACCGCCGTCTTGCCTATAAGTTTTATGGCGCGCCCCGTATCCTTCAGGCCAGGAAGCTGTATCGCTATTTCACTGTCGCCCTGACGCTGGATGAGGGGCTCGGAGACGCCGAACTTGTCTATCCTGTTCCTTATGGTCTCAAGGGCCTGCGAATGGGCCCAGTCCCTTATCCTCTTTACCTCGTCTTTATCAAGACTGTAGCGCAGGGCCGTGCCCGAAACCTCGGGCGCGGCGAAAACAGGGAATTCGTCCTTTATGAGTTTTTCTATCTTGAGGCGCGTATTCTCGTCAAAAAAGCCTATGCTCATATCCGACATCCCCTCCCTTTTAACAAACCTGTAAGGGATATCCTTTTTCCTCAAGAGACCCTCGGAGGTATTGACGAGCCTCTGGGTATAATTCTCCACGGCCTTCTCCTTGTCCACATCAAGGACAAGGTGGAGCCCGCCCTGAAGGTCGAGCCCCAGGATTATCCTGGGAATATTATTCTTCCAGAATGATGGCAGCTTGCCCGAGATTGGCGTGGAGGGAAGGAACAGCACCAGCGCCAGTAAGGTAAACCCGGCCAGCAATAAGACTCTCGTAGCGATACTCTTCATAATAGCAAAAATTCTATTCCTCGTTAATTAAAACCTGCGGCTCGTCACTCCAAGCCCGCAGGTTTCCCTCATGGCCGCATGTTTTAAATCGCCGAACTTCAGTCCTTTGTCTTTCTCCTGGAAATGGCGTTCCTGGACATCTTTACCCTGACGTTTTCCGCTATCTCCACGGTCACGGCATCCTCGGAGACCGCCGTTATCCTTCCGAAGATCCCGCCGTTGGACAGGATGTAATCGCCCTTGCCCAACTTTGACACCATCTCTTTATGCTCCTTCGCCCTTTTCTGCTGGGGACGTATGAGGAGAAAATAAAAGATGCCGAAGAGCACGATTATCGGCAGAAAGCTCACAATCCCTGACGCGCCCGACTTGGGGGCTTCCTCTGCAAAGGCCAAAGCCACTGGGGTTATGGTCAACAAGTTGGTACCTCCTTATTAGTATTAAATATAATTAAAATTGCCTGAAAAAAAATTTTCAAAGAGCGGCCGCTCCGAGCCCTTCCAAAAACCTGCGCTTGAAGGCCTCGAACAATCCCTCTCCTATCGCCTTTTGCATATCCTTCATCAACCGGGCGTAATAGTGAATATTATGCAGGGTATTGAGCCTGAAGGCAAGCATTTCCCCCGCGAGAAAAAGGTGCCTCAAGTAGGCCCTGGAGTAGTTGGCGCAGGTATAACATTCGCACCCCGGCTCCAGGGGCTCCGGGTCCCGTTCATATCGACTATTTTTTATAACCAATTTCCCCCCTCTTGTAAAGAGGGTACCGTTTCTCGCGTTCCTTGTGGGCATAACACAGTCGAACATATCGACGCCGGCCTGTACGCCGAGGACGAGGTCCTCGGGGGTGCCCACGCCCATAAGGTACCTTGGCTTCTCTTCGGGGAGGGGCTCTATAGCGGCGGCGGTCATCTCCCGCATTACCCCCTTCTCCTCCCCAACGCTGAGGCCCCCGATGGCGTAACCGTCAAAACCCGTCTCCACGAGCCTCCCGGCGCTCTGTGCCCTTAAGTCGGCGAACATCCCCCCCTGCACTATGGCGAAAAGGGCCTGCCCCTTTTCCTTTTTCGCGCGTTTACTCCTCTCTGCCCATCTGTGGGTAAGGTTCATGGAGTTTACCGTATACTCACGGTCGGCCCCCGGGGGCGCGCATTCGTCGAGGGGCATTATAATGTCGGAACCAAGGGCCTCCTGAATCTCCATAGTATTCTCCGGCGTAAGGGTGCATCTCGCGCCGTCGAGATGGGAGCTGAAGGTAACGCCGCTCTCGTCTATCTTGCGGAGGCTACTGAGGCTGAAGACCTGAAAACCCCCGCTGTCGGTGAGTATGGGGCCTTGCCAGTTCATAAAACGATGGAGCCCGCCGAGTTCTTTTATAACCCTGTGGCCCGGACGGAGATAGAGGTGATAGGTGTTGGCGAGTATTATATCGGCGCCGGACTCCTTTAGCTCCTCCGGCGTAAGGGTCTTTACAGTGGCCTTCGTCCCCACCGGCATAAATACCGGTGTGGTGAAGGAGCCGTGGCCGGTGGTTACACGCCCGAGCCTCGCCCCCGAGGGGTCTGTCTTTAAGAGTTCAAACCCGAAAGCCATCTATCCGCCTACCCTCCAAAAAAAATCCGTCGCACCGTAATATTTTCAAGAAATAAACATCGCGTCGCCGTAGCTGTAGAACCTGTACCCTTTTTTCACCGCCTCCCTGTAAGCCGACGTGAGGTTCTCCGTGCCGGCGAAGGCGCTCGCAAGCATCAGGAGCGTGGAGCCGGGCAGATGAAAATTCGTAACAAGGGCGTCCACCACCTTGAACTCAAAACCCGGACATATGAAAAGCCCCGTAGTCCCCTTAAGGACAGGCTTCTCAAAACCTCCGATTACGGCGCTCTCAAGGGCGCGCGTCGTTGTCGTGCCGACGGCTATGACCCTTTTACCTTGCCTCTTCGCCTCGTAAATGGCGTTAAAGTCAATACCGCTTATAGTGTAAAATTCGCCGCCTAAACTGCGGTTCTTCAAATCCTCGTCCCTTACGGGCAAAAAGGTGGCGGGCCCGGTATGGAGCGTCACATAACGAACATCCACTCCCGAGGCTGCTATCTCTTCGAGAAGCTTCGCCGTGAAATGAAGCCCGGCCGTGGGGGCGGCAATGGCTCCGGGGACCTCGGCGTAGACCGTCTGGTATCTCAGTGTGTCGTTGGGCTCGGGCTCTCGCCTTATATAAGGAGGCAGGGGGACTTCTCCTATGGCATCAACTGAAGTTTCTCCCAGCCCGCTGAATTCGCATACCCTGAAACCGCCCTCTCCGGCCTCGACTACCCGCGCCTTTATCCCCCCCTTAAAAAAGACCTCTTTACCCGGACCGAGCCCCTTTGCCGGTCTCACAAGAGATCTCCAGAGCTCGCTTTCTGCCGCAGAGGCTGTGGCGAGTCTTTCAACAAGGAGTATCTCCGCCTCCCCGCCGGTAGCCTTGTGCCCCTTGAGACGGGCGCGAATTACTTTCGTATTATTGAGGACAAGCACGTCGTCGGGCCTTAAAAATTCTTTTATATCCCCGAAGGCCCTGTGGGCTCTCGCCCCCGTGGTCCTGTCTACAAGCATGAGGCGCGAAAAACCCCTCTTTTCCGGCGGATACTGGGCTATAAGCCCATCGGGAAGGCTGTAATCAAAATCCTTTAATTCCATCTCTCATTATGACGGCTCGTGTCTCAACGGCATATAAAAATAACGCCTCCGGCGCCTCGGGCTTTAACAATATGACTGTTGGGGTTTTTAACTCCGGCGTGGATAAATTCGGAAAACTCAACGCAGCCTTTCAAGGACTGTGCCGGGATAATAATAGTCAAGGATTTCCCTATAGGAATAACCGTTCTCGGCCATACCCTTTGCGCCCCACTGGGAAAGGCCCACACCGTGCCCGGAACCGTTTCCCTTGAATTTAAAGACGTCCTCCTTCTTCTCCACAGTGAACATGGTGGACCTTAAGACGCCGTAACCTATTATCTTTCTCAGCTCCTCGCCGCTCAAGAAAAAGGCCGAGCCAAGGTCGTCCACTATTTTAAGCCTCGTCGCCCGGCCCGCCGCCGTTGTCTTTTCAACTGTTATCGACACAGGCGTGCCCACACCGACACCGGCCCCGTTTAATAAGCCTTTAAAAGAAAGGGGCGAGACTTCGAAATCCCATGAATACCAGGTAGCGCCCACATCGTAGGGGCTCGCCACAGACTTTAAATAGGGATAATCCCTGCCCCAGATATCCTTTGCCGAGTCAGTTACGCCCCCGGCGTTGGAATGATAGACCGTAAGGGCCGGCTCGCCGCGGTAGGTAAGTATCTCGCCCTTACACTCCCACACCGCCCTTACAGACCTCAAGTCCTCGCCAGACTTGCCGCTGTAGACCTGGCCCAACACCGAACCCTCGATATCGTATGTTCCCGTCCGGCTCCTCTGCTTCCTGTAAAGGGCGTATGTCCTTGAAGCCACGGCCTGCGCCTTTAAGACCTCCATGGGCCACTTTGACGAGACCTCGTTATTAATGATGCCGGCCACATAAGACTCAAGGCCCAGTTCATTTACGGCCATAATCCCGCCGCCTTCCTCATAGACCCTTATAAATCCGTGGTAGGCCCTGCCGTTCATGGAAATATACCCCTTGCCCGGATACAACCTCAATGGAAGGCTTTTCGCCGTGCCGTTGAATAATATACGCCCGTCCTGCGTGCTTTCTATCACCACACGTTCCGCGAGGTGGGTATTGGACAGCTCCAGGGTCTTGACCCCGCTGGCCAGAAGCACCCTTATCGTTTGCCTCGCCTCCGCGTACCCGGCCGGCAGGACCAGAAGCATAAAGAGCACGATGATTACCGGGCCTTTGCGGAAAAATTTTTTCATTGCCATTTCCAGTTCCAGTTCATGATGGGTGGAACAAAGGTGCTTAAAAAAATCTGATTGAATACAAAAGGAGCAACCCCGCCGCTACGGATACGAGCCCCATTATCCTGAGGCTACGGCCGGGCACCTCCTGAATGGCGAGGGCCCACTCTTTCACCTTTTCCGGGAAGAGAAAATAGGGTATCCCTTCAAGGACAAGGAGCGCTCCCAGTATGATGAATATCCTGGCCATTTTTAACCGGAAGATATTTTTTTTAATTAAACCGGGAAGATACGCGCCTGCAAGGTTGCCCGGACCGAACCCCGGCGGCTCATGAGGTTTTATAAGGCGCTTACTTCAGCCCCCCTTCAGCCCCCCTTCAGCCCCCCTCAGAGCCCCCTTCAGCCCCCCTCGCATTTACACAAACTTCTGACAAAAACCTTGAGTGCCCTTATCTCCTTATCGGTAAGCGTATTTACGAAGGGCGGCATCAGGGTCGACTTGCTCGTGGCGCTCCCGCCGTTCTTTATGACTTCTATAATCTCCGCGTCCGTGAGTTTACGCATGTCATAAACGCTTGTATGGTCTCTCGGGTCTACGGGCTGGCTCTCGGTGGCGTTGGGGCCGTCGCCCCTGCCCTCAAAGCCGTGGCACTGCGCGCAGTAAAAACCGTAATTCTCTCTCGCCGGGGCGCCCTCGGCCGGGGCGGCTGAGAAGACAAAGACCGAGAGGAGAAAGACCAATGCCGGGAATACGGCTACAGACCGCCCAAATGACAGCCGTCCTGGAAAATTGTATTTACGCACCATAAACCCCAGTATCTCCTGGCTTTATTTAAGGCCCGCCACATAGGCCGAAAGCGCCCTCAAATCCCTCTCCGAGAGGAGCCCCTTGTAAACAGGCATCCTTGATACGGGCCTGAAGGCCCTGGGGTCTGAGAGAAAGGCGTATATCCAGTCAGGGTTGAGCCTGTCCGGCACGCCTATAAGGTCCGGGCCCGAAATCCCGCCCACGGCGTGGCCGTTGACAATAACGCTGTGACAGCCGTAGCAGGCGAACTTCTTTATAAAGACTATCCTTCCAAGTACGTTAATTGACGGCCTTATGCCAGAAGGCCTGACATCAGGGGACTTGAGGGTCATGAGGTAACGCGCCACTTTAGCCGCTTCTCCCGGACCGAGGCGAGGATGGTTACCCGGGTTTTTCTCCCTGAGGGAATTGTATTTCATGGTCCTTATGGGCCGGGGGTCCATGAGCCACCTCTCAACAAAACCCTCTTTAAACTTGCTCCCGGCGTACCAGAGTTCCGGCCCCTTCCGGGCGGCAAAGGTCTTGAGAGTCTCGCTTAAGGGCGGGCCTTTTACGTTATGACAGTCCCCGCACCCACTCAAGAGGAATATCTTTTTTCCTTCCATCGAAGCCCCTACTGCGCCGCCGGAAAAGACGGCAAGGGCGGCGATGGAGAAAAAAAAGAACACGAAAAGATTTAAAAATCCGATCCTCTTCATAAAAAAACCTTGAATATAATAGCACTATCGTAACTGTTCAAAAAAAATCTGTCAACCCCTTGCAGGCGGCGGGGCGATAACCGGAAAAAAACGTGAGAGCGGCGCCCGAAATAAACTCGAAAAGCGCGGGGCGCCTTTAAAGAATTTCAAAACTCTCCTGATGAAACCTTTCCACGGGCTTTATCGTCACCCTCTTATTGAACCTCTTTTCAATGTCTTCGATAATTTCCCTGTTTTCTTCCAGACTGTCGGCGACTTTTGGGCTGCAGAAAAGGAGGGCCTTCTTTTTTTCACCGGCGAGCTCTCTTTTAAGCTCCCTGTAAATCTCCATCATCACGGTAAATACATCCTTTACAACAGCGTTACCCTCGCAGTACGGGCAGGGCTCGCAGAGAGACTGCACAAGACTCTCTCGCACACGCTTACGCGTCATCTCCACGATGCCGAAATCAGAAATCTTCAAGATGTTGCTCCTCGCCTTGTCGGCCTTCAAGGCCACCTTGAGTTCGTTATAGACCTTTTCACGGTCCTCCGCCCTCAGCATGTCGATAAAGTCTATAACGATGATGCCGCCGATGTTACGGAGCCTCAACTGGTAGACGACTTCCTTGACCGCCTCGAGGTTTGTCTTGAGGATAGTCTGCGCCGAGCTTTTTTTGCCCACGTATTTGCCCGTATTTACGTCTACGGCGGTGAGCGCCTCCATCTGGTCTATTATCAGAAAGCCGCCTGAGCGGAGCCACACCTTTCTCTCAAGGGCCCCGGCAAGCTCAATCTCCACACCGTGCACGTCAAAGAGCCCCTCCGCCCCTTCGTAGAGCTCAACCCTGTCTTGAAGCGCGGGCATGAACTCTCCGACAAAGCCTGAAATCTTATCGTATTCATCCTTTGCGTCGACGATGACCCTGTCCACATCGGTGGAAAAAATATCCCTGACGAGCCTCAGGGGCAGATCTAACTCCTCATAGAGCGGGGAAGGGCTGGGGAGTCTCTTTTTTTTCTCCTCTATCCTCTGGTGCAGCTTCACCAGATAGTCCATATCCGCCTTAATATCGTCCTTCTTCATCCCCTCACAAACCGTCCTGATGATAAAACCGCAACCCTCGGGACGAAGCCCCCTTACAATGCCTCTAAGGCGTCTTCGCTCCCTTTCGCTCTCTATACGCCTCGATATGGCCACCTTTCTGTAGGTGGGCATCAAAACAAGGTAGCGTCCGGCGAGAGAAATATAGGTCGTTACTCTCGCGCCTTTCGTGCCGATAGGTTCTTTTGTGACCTGAACGACGGCGTCCTGGCCCTCTTTCAGGATGTCCTGTATCCTTGTCGGGCCGCGCCGGGGCTTCTCCTCCTTCGCGCCGTTGGAATCCTCCTCAACACCCTCGGGCTTTTCCCTTAAATCCTTAATATGGAGAAAGGCCGTCCTCTGCAGCCCTATGTCTATAAAGGCCGACTGCATGCCCGGAAGCACCCGCACGATCCGCCCCTTGTATATATTACCCGTTATGGTCTTATCGGAACCACGCTCCACGTAAAGTTTCCTGAGGGAGCCCCCCTCAACAAGGGCCACCCTCGTCTCAAAGGGGTTCGTGTTAATAAGTATGTCTGTTTTGTTTTCCACAACCGTAGCCGGATAAGAGCCGCATGCGTCCGGTGGAAAAGACTTTCCCGGCCGCCCTTTTTGCGGATAAAAGGGGGCCTTAACTATAAATTCCGGTAAACGGTCCTGGTTTTGCGGACAGGGATGAGGGACGCCTCTTCTCTCGGAAGATTGAGAAGGCGGGCTACTGCATCAAGGGGTCTGACGCTCAAGCCGGCGTTTTTCTTAAGGACAATCCTTAAGTTTTCGCCCATACGGCTAAATTCCACTATAAGCGGCTTGATGTCTATGGTCTTTGACTTATCCCCCTTATTGATGCGCGTTGGAATTGATTCCTGCGATAAAAAATCCCTTAAAAACCCATCAATCCTTCCGGGTTCCAGATTCAAACCCTCAGGGCCGTTTTCCAAAAAAACGATATACTCCGTGGCTTTCATGTTAACAGAGTCACGGGGAAGTTGCAAGGATTCGTCCTCTCCGGCGTAAAATTTAATTCCCACCGGGGCGGCGTTATTGAGCCTCGCGGAGATCTCCGGGGGGCTTAACCTGCCCGCCCTCTCCTCAAGCGTTATTGATATACTCTCATCAAGGCTTTCAACCCCCACGGGCAGGGGGTCTGAAAAACTGAGTTTCGGCAGGGGGTGGAAACCACCGGAATATATAACGGGAAGCCCCGCCCTCCTTATAGTCCTCTTAAGCGCGTTCACAAGCTCGAGATGGCTTAGAAACCTCATCGCACCGGTCTTTGAAAACCTCAGCACTACCTTGTAGGAAGGCCCTTTTATCGCGGCCCTTCCGGGCCGCGCCGTCTCACGAAGGGAATTGTCTTCAGAGACCACTATATTCTTTACCACCCTGTGGTCGCAGACGCCGCAGTCCGTGCAACTCGCCACCTTGCAGTCCGGCGTTTCGCCCAACTTTATAGAGGTCTCAAGTTCCCTCAGCAAAAAATCCTTTTTAACCCCCACGAAGAGGTGGTCCCAGGCCATGACCTCGTCGCGGCCCCTCTTTCTGATGGTATAGAAATCCCTGTCAATCCCCGCTTCGGCGAAACATTCCCGCCAGAGCCCGGCGTCGAAACACTCACCCCATCCGTCAAACCTCGCGCCCTTTTTAAAGGCCCTCAGTATCGCCTTTGACAACCTTCTGTCGCCCCTTGAAAAGACCCCTTCGAGTTCGCTCATCTCAGGGTCATGCCACTTGAATTCCACGCCTATACCCTTGAGCCTCCTCTTCAAGGATTGCTGGAGTTCACCGCACTCCTTCTTCGCCTTCTGGGTTTCCCATTGAAAAGGAGTAAACGGCTTGGGAACAAAAGTCGAAACGCTTACGTTAATCTGAGGCGCGCCTTTTCCCTTCCTCACGGCCCTGCCTATCTTCCTCACGCAATCGGCGAGCCTTACTATCCCGTCAATATCCTCATCGGTCTCCGTGGGGAGCCCTATCATGAAATATAATTTCACGGACCTCCAGCCGAGGGTGAATATATCGCGGGCCGAGTTTAAAAGGTCCTCCTCCTCTATCCCCTTGTTGACAACCCGTCTCAATCTGTCGGTGCCCGCCTCAGGGGCGAGGGTGAAACCCGTTTTCCTCACCTTCATTATCTCGGAGGCGAGCCTCTCGCTCAGTGTTCCCACCCTGAGTGATGGGAGCGAGACCGCCACCCTCTCTTCGACAAGGAGTCCCATGAGGGAGACGAGGAGCGGCTCGATCAACGTATAGTCCCCGGCGCTTAAGGAGAGGAGCGACACATCGTCGTAACCCGTATTCTTGAGCGCCTCTTTTACGATCCCTGTTATATTTTCCGGGCTCCTCTCGCGGGCCGGCCTGTATATTATGCCGGCCTGACAGAACCGGCACCCCCTCGTGCACCCCCGGCATATCTCGACGGTGACCCTGTCGTGTATGGTGGCGGCAAAGGGCACTACAGGCCTCACGGGAGGCTCCACCCTGTTTATATCCGAAACGACCCTCTTTTCAACGCCCGCGTATCCGTTAAGAAGGGGCCGGACCTCTTTTATCGTCGAGTCGGGATTATATCTCACGTCAAAGAGGGACGGCACATATACGCCCCTCAAGCCCGCGAGGCTTTTTAATATCTCCGCCCTCTCCTCACCCCTCTCTCTACCCGACTTCACCGTTTCGGCGATTTCAAGGACAGCCTCCTCACCGTCGCCGAGGAGAAAGGCGTCGAAAAACTCGGCCACCGGCTCCGGATTGAAGCAGACCGGCCCCCCGCCTATGACAAAAGGGTCCCCGCGCCCCCTCTCTC
>JBHHVI010000015.1:0-34839 GCA_046754225.1 Thermodesulfobacteriota bacterium
CCCTTCTCCTTCATCTCTTCTACGGCCCTCTCCGAATCACCTTCATTCAGGTCCACACCCTTTATGGCGTCAACGAGAAGGAATGCATTAAAACCTTCCCTCAGCCCGTCAAGCACGGTGGCCTTTACGCAGTAGTCGGTGGCGAGCCCCCCCACGTAGAGGTTTTTGACCCCGGCGGCGGTGAGGACTTCCTTAAAGGGCCTCCCCTGCCTGTCGCGGCCTTGAAAAGCTGAATAACTATCCTCGTCGGGGTCTGTCCCCTTTGTGATTATAACTGCGTCTTGAGGGAGTTTAAGGTCAGGATGAAGCCTCGCCCCGGCAGTCTCCCTTATACAGTGGGGCGGCCATATTCCGCCGTATTCCTTGAAATGAACGGTCTTTTCGGGATGATAATCCCTTGTGGCGTATATGGGCATATCCTCTTCCTTGAAGATGTCTATGTAGAGGTTCACGATGGGTACAATGCTGTCGCCGTAGGGTACGGCAAGCGCCCCTCCGGGGCAAAAATCGTTCTGTACGTCCACTATTACAAGGGCCACTCTCTCTTCCATAAAAGCACCTCCACCCTTTGATATTTAGATGTTAGCACCTTAAACCGTGCTGTCAAGAGCGACAAGGACCGGGACGTACTTAGCCCGGTTCACACCATATTCACATTATCTACGCTATTGAAAATTTTTTTTTTTTAGTTTAACTTATAAACTTCGAAAAAAACCGGAGGTCTTTACCTATGAGTTTGTCTCTCCTTAAAAAACTTTCCATAACCCTGATAATTCTTGTCGCCGTTTTCATAGCCGGTAGTAGCGCACGGGCCGATGATGAAAAGATATTCAAAGGCACCCTTCCAGACGGCATGACCGTCCTCATAAAAGAAGTCCATTCAGCGCCTGTCGTGGCGCTGCAGATGTGGGTGAAGGTGGGGAGCGCCGATGAGACGCCGGAAAAGGCCGGTATTTCGCATGTATTCGAGCATATGCTCTTCAAGGGGACGGAAAAGAGAAAGGTTGGTGAAATTGCCCGTGTCATAGAGTCGCTTGGCGGTGACATCAACGCCTACACCTCCTTCGATAATACCGTCTACCACCTGGTCGTCCCTTCCAAACACTTCCCTACGGGCCTGGAGATCCTCGGCGACGCCGTTATGCACTCCTCCTTTGACCCCACCGAACTCAAAAAAGAGCTCGAGGTCATCCTTGAAGAGATAAGGATGAACGAGGACAGGCCCGTAAGAAGACTCTACAAATCCATCTTTTCCGAATCGTATTCCACCCACCCTTACAAGAGACCCGTAATAGGCTCCATGAAGACCGTAAGGAGTTTCACAAGGCGCGACATCCTCGAAGTCTTTAAGACCTGGTACATCCCGGGCAACATGACCCTTGTGATAGTCGGCGACGTTAAGGCCGCTGAAGCCTTTAAGGAAGCAAAAAGGCTTTTCGCTGATTTCAAGGGAGGCGTTGACCCGCACAAACCCAGGCCCCAAGAGCCGGCCCAGACCGCCATGAAGGCCGTTAAAGAGTCCATGGACGTGTTGGAGACCCATCTCGGCCTTGCGCTCCACATCCCTGAGCTTAAAGACCGGGACACCTATGCCCTGGACGTACTCTCGGACATACTCGCGGGCGGTGTGAGTTCAAGGCTCTACAAGGCCCTTAAGATAGAAGACCAGATCGTGCACAATGTGTCGGCATACGGCATGAGCCTCAAAGACCCCGGACTTTTCTTTATAAGCGCCGCCCTTGACGCCAAGAACGTCAAAAAGGCCGTCGAAGAGATTATTTTTCAAATAAAGAAACTCGGAGCCGACGGCCCGGACCCCGATGAGATGCAAAGGGCAAAGACCGGCCTCGAATCCAGCTTTATCTACTCAAGGGAGACGACGGAGGGCACGGCGCGTACGCTCGGGTATTACCAGACGATAGCAGGGGATTTCAGATACGAAAAAAAATACCTCGAAGGTATAAAGGGCGTGACCGGTAAGGATGTTAAAAGGGTCATAAAAAAATATTTCACCCCGGCCAACCTGACAGTGGCCATCGTTACGCCGGAGAGCGTTAAGGGAGACGTAAAATCAAAAGGGCTTAAAAAGGGCGTCAACGCGGGTTTTAAAAGGGGCAAAAAGTACGCTAAAAAGTCTCAGCGTAAAAAGCCGATTAAAAAGGTCAGGCTGGATAGCGGCATAACCCTTGTAATAAAAGAGGTGCACACAAACCCCACGGTGGCCTTTTACGCCGCCTTTCCCGGAGGGCTCAGGTTTGAGGGGCCCGATAATAACGGCATAGGCAACTTTACCGCCGGGATGCTTGATCGCGGCACTGTGGCGCTTTCCAGAGAGGCCCTGGCAAAGGAGGTTGAAGGAATGGCGGGCTCCATAAGCGGCTTCTCGGGGCGTAACTCCACAGGGGCCGCGGCCGGCTTCCTCTCCAGGGACTTTGACAGGGGCCTTGAAATATTTGCCGATATTATTAAAAACCCGGTCTTTCCTGAAGTAGAGATCGAAAGGCTCCGCAAGGATATTCTCGCCGCCATAAAGAGCCGCGAAGACAACGTGCCGGCCTATACATTCAAGCTCCTTTTAAAGGAGCTTTACGGCGCCCACCCTTACGGAATGCCCGTACTCGGCGAGGCCGATACGGTAGGTGGAATTACAAGAAAAACACTCGTAAGCCACTACAAGGAATTTTTCGTCCCCGAGAGGATGGTCCTCGTGATAGCGGGGGACGTAAGGGCGGAGTATGTGGAAAAGAAGGTCCGGGAGGCCTTTGCCGACTTTAAAAGGAAGGCGGGGCGGCTTCCCCCTCCCCGTCCCGTTAAAAAACCCGCTTCCATAAGAAAGACGGGCGCCGTGAAGGATAAAGCGCAGACCAACGTGGGCATCGGTTTTCCAGGAACCACCATAGGGAGCGCCGACAGCTATCCTCTCGCCGTACTCTCGGAGGTCCTCTCCGGCCAGGGCGGAAGGCTCTTTATAAACCTCAGGGATAAGAGGAGCCTGGCATATTCGGTGAGCGCCTTTTTAAGGGGCGGCGTGGACCCGGGCTTCTTTGCCCTCTACATAGCCTCAGCCCCGGATAAAAAGGAGGCCGCCATAAAGGGGCTCCTCGATGAGATTGAAAGGATAAGGACGGAAAAGGTCACAGAGGCCGAGCTTGAAAGGGCGAGGAATTATATTATCGGAAACTACGAAATCGGACTTCAGAGTATCTCAAGCCAGGCCTCTGATATGGCCAACAATGAGCTCTACGGCCTGGGCTTCGACTTTGGCAAAAGGTTTCCTGAAAAGATAAGCTCCGTAACCGCCGAAGACGTCCTCCGCGTGGCGAGAAAATACTTGAACACCGGCGCCTATACCATCTCCGTCGTGGGCCCTGTCGTAAACCCTGTCGTCAGCCCTGAAGATAAGACGCGATAAAAACTCATGAAGCCCATTTCGTGGAGGACCTCGCCCGGGAGAAGATGATTAGCGCCGCGGCGGCGAGGATATAGCATAAGAGGCCAACGACGAGCGTCACGGTAAAGCCGAAGCCTATGGATATGCATACGCTCAAGACCGAGGCGACGACGCTCATAGCCCCGTTTACCGCCCATAGCCACGGTGTGTGGTCGCTTAAATTCCTCGACGCTATGGACATGCCGAAGGGAAATGGCATACCCATAAAGAAGCCGAGGGGCATGAGGAAAAGGAGCGAAATCCCTATCCTCGTATATACCCCCGCCTCCTCAAAAGACGCAAGGACCGCGGTCTGCCTGTATATAACAAAGACGAGCCCCGCTATAATCACCGCCATCATGATGGCGATAATGCCGGAGCCCGGCCTTCTTCCCCTGCCCGTCCATAGACCGCTCACCATGGCCCCCATGCCGCTTGAAAAGAGGAGAGCGAATATAACGACGGTTATGGAATAGACGGGATGGCCGAGGAAAATAATCAGCCTCTGGAGTTGTCCCATTTCGATAAAGATATAGCCCAGGCCGATAGACGCAAAGAAGAGCAATCCCGACGCCCCCGCAATGGGCGGCATGGCGCTTGCCCCTATGGTCAGGAAAACCGGGCCGAATATAAAGATAATGCTCAAAACTATGCTCACAATCGTAAGGACGACGAGCATCCTGATGCCCTTGAAGTTAAACCTCTGTTCCTTGTATTTCAGCGCGTTGCCGGAAAAGACGTCCTTTAAGCGGAGCATGTAGAAGAAAAAGGGGCGGTCGTCGGTGGAGGGGCTTATATCGAGGGCAGTGGTCTTGTGAAATTCAGGATCCCCGGCGTTCTTTATGACCTCCTCAAACATGGACGATTTGTACCCCGCCGGGTTGAAGACATACTTGAACTTTAATTTTTTGACGGCCCCGTCGAGCCTCTTCAGGTCCTTTTCAGAAAAGGGGTTTCTACTTACAAGTATGGTGGCCGAAGGCATACGCCTGTTTACCATCTCGCTCCTTACAATCGCTATGTGGGAGGCGGGGTCACTTACGCCTTCGCTTTTGAGGGTAACCGCCGCGAGGCTCGCGAGCCTTAAGAGCTGGGCGGGATAATCGGGGCTGTACCACCTGTTAAAGGAGAGAAGGCCCCCGGGCGTCAGGTGGTCGAAGAAGACCTTCCAGCCTTGAACGGTGTAGAGGCTGTTCTCGGCGAGTGAAAAGGCCCCCGCCGTGGTGGCCGACCATGTGGCGATGCACGAGGCCTGTATAATGTCGAACTTCTCGTCCATCCTCGTTATGGCGTTTCTCGCCTCGTCGTTTATTATCCTCACGCCGGGCAGCTTATCGAGGTGGCCGGTAAAATCAGCAAAAACGACGTTCAGCATATCGAGGGTCCTGTTATTTATCTCCGCGCCCACCACCTCCTTCTGGCCGAAGGCCTTGGCCGAGAGTATGTCCCTGCCGCCCCCCACTCCTATAATAAAGACCTTCGCGTCGTCCTTAAGGTAATGGGCTATGGCGGTGACATCGTATTTCAGGTGCTCGGCGTTGGCGAAGTCGCCCTGAAAATATGTCATAACCGTATTGGAGACCCCGTCTATATCGATCATCCTTTCGAGAATAAACCTGTCCTTCTTGTATGCGGTGCTCATACCCCAGCTGTAGGGGTTTTTGGTGAACTTCAGGGGGTATACGGCAATCCTTGAAAAGGCGTTCCACGATTCGGTCTCGGGGACGTTGTATCTCGCCTTCACCCACTCCACCTTTACGGGACTGTAGACATAGTTGACGAACATGAAGGCCGTCAGCATTAAAAAGACAACCGTAGCCCCCCCTTTCAAGTTCTTGTTCTGAACGAACCTGGACCCGGCGAAGGTTATCGCCCCGAGGGCAGCTATGGCCCCGGTCAGGAGTATGGCGGTGGGGGCGTCCATGGCGTTTAAGACGGGAAATACCATAAAGGCGCCGATACCCGCCCCGATAAGGTCGGCGGCGTAGACGAGCCCTATCTTTTCAGAGAAGCGCGTCATGCAAAGGCATATCACTATGCCGGCGAAGGTGAAGGGGAGCGCAATGAAGAGATATACGACGGCGGTACTGAAGATGCCAACGCCCGTAAGCCTGGGAAAGAACGGGATGGAGAGGAATACCATTATGGCCACGTCAACTGCGACGCCGAAAAGGAGCGTGAAGACGGCGAGGTGGTCAAAGAGAAGGTCTTCGCGGAAATAATTTTTCGCCAGATATACGATAATGGCGCCCACGGTAAAACCGAACATGGCGACGGAGATGGCGAAAAAGGCGAAATAATACCACGTGGCCACGCTGAAGACCCTCGTAAGGAGAATCTCGAGCATGAGCGCGGCCATGCTCGTCAGAAACAGTCCTGTAAACGCCCCTTTTTTAAACATCTTGGCCTCTCCTGAAATCGCTGTAAGTTAAACAGATACCGTTCATAAAAGCAACAGTTGAAATAAAAAAAACAGACCAATCTTATGAAGTCATAAAAAACCCTTTTTTCTTCATTAAGACCGTAACCTGTGTCACCGGTAAAGATGAGAAACCTGACGCCCGATGCTTGCACCTACTCAATCGCCGCTCCGAGCCGGGCAGCCGGGTATTTCCGGCCTTAAGGAAATAGAACGCGCCTGCTACTTAAGGAGGTAGAGGGCGAAACCGTTGGCGTGGAAGAGGCGCTCACTGTGGTTGTTGAAAAAATCCGCGACAGTCTGAAGGCTGTCGCCTGTGAAATTGTCGTTAATGAACTTCTCCATGAGCGCCTCGTGCATAAAGAGGTGTGTGGCGCCTGACCCTTTGAATTTCTTCGCCAGAGCGGCGCCGCTCGGCGAGCCATTGACGAAGCGGATAAGAAAGACCCCGTTCCTGTCGCCGTAATAAACATCCCTCTCCCAGTAATATCCCCTCTCCCCGGCGAAGAGAAGCATCACCTTCGCCCCCTTCGGAAGTGTCCTGTTGGCAAAGTTTACGGCGGAATAATCCGGCAGAGTCCTTTCGAGATACTGCTCCCGGCTCTCGGAGCCGGTCAGGTACGCTAACGGGGCATACCTCTTGTAGAGCCCGGCGAGATAGGCGGCGTCGAAGACGAGGAGCGCGGCCATAAGGACTGCGGCGGGGCCGGCGAGCCTTCGCGTGGCGAGAAGGTTCCTGAAGCCGAGGACCACGAGTATAACGACAAGGGGGACGGCCGGCATCAGGTATCTCGTTACGAGGTCCACGGTAAAGGCTGCGAATAGAAGGAAGAGGAGCGAGAATAGGGCGAGGAACAATATATCGCCGTCCCCGCGCCTCCTTTTAAGGAAGGCGAACGGTATGAAGGCGAGGTAGATGGGGTTCATTACGCCGTCGAACCTCGCGATGGAGTTGTCCGCCCCCTCCCAGAAGATGCGAAGCGGCAGGAGTATCAGGTCGAGGGTGCCCTCTTTGTAGAGGATGAACCTCTTGACCATGGGGGCCATCTCGCCGGTTACATGCAGTCCCTCCCCCACTGCCGCGGCGTGCATGGCGCTCTCCCAGAGCGGGTAGAAGGGGTTGCCCTTCCAGATGTAGTTCCTTATAAGCCACGGCGAGAAGACGGCGAATGCGACTGCCGAAAAGATGAGGACGGCCTTTATCGCGCCCGCCGGGTCCTTCCTGTCCTTGGAGTATGCGTAGAGCACGAAGAGGGCTATGAGCAGGAAGCTGATGGCGGCGTTGTACTTGGAGCCGAGGGCGAGCCCCATGGAGAGAGCGGCGTAGACGAGCCACCTGAAGTCGAAACGTTCACTACGCCACTTGAGAGCCGCGAAAAGAGCGAGTGTCGAGTAGAAGGCGCTCCCGTGGTCAATGTACGCCATGCGCGAGAGGTTCGCAACAAGAGGAGTCCCGAGGTACAGGAAGAACCCGACGAGGGCGTAGGCGCGCCCGGAGCCCGGCAGCAGGAAGAAATAGACGAGGAGCCCTGTAAGCACCGCGAAGGCCATGTGGATGAGCCTCGGCGCGATGTCGCTGCCGAAGGCGAGCGGTATCATGTACAGCAGGTCGATGTTCTGGGGAAGGTACGAGAACCCCATAAAGGGTATCTCGTAGATCCGTCCCTTCGCGAGATATAGCTTGGGCACCGCGAGGTGCTGGATAAGCTCGTCCCTTATTGTCGGCGGCGTGAGCGCCAGAGGTAGAAGGACGAGGACGAGCACCACCGCCGCGGCTATGAGCGTAAGGCTCTGCGCCGAAAGGGGCGGGGCGGCGACGGCGGGGCCGGGCCCGATGGTTCCAGTCCGTCTCACGGCGGCGATGAAAAAGACGGCGGCGGCTAAAACGGATACGGCGATGTACAGAGGGGAGATGAGCCCCAGATGGCCGAGGAAAAAGAGGACGATACTCAAGGCGCCGAGTACGAAACCGGCCTTATAGATATCTTCTATACTGAGCATATCGAGGACTTCCCGTTGAATAAAACTTCATGGCGCGCCTTGGCGTCGCGTCGAAGCGACCCCGGCGCCCCGGGCCCGGAGTATGCGGGGAACAGATGCAATAAAAGAAGAAAAAGATGCTCACTTGAGAGTACGGGCGCGGGGGCTGAGTTTTCCGTCATTTTATTCGATCGGGGAATCTTTCCGGTATATGGAGTGGCCGCAGGCCTTACACCTCTTAACATCCATAAACTTCTTCAGGTACTCATGGACAACGCTTACAAGGGTGGCGTGGCTCCATGTAAGGGGCGACACCGACAGGGGCGCGTCCGTAACTGGGTCTATCTGCTCGGCCAAAACCCCGCTCTCAAGGGCGTGTTCAGCGACCCAGTCCATTATATCGAGCCCCTTTTTGAGGTCCGCCTCACTCCGGGCGGCGCAGATATAATACCATGCCATCCAGAGTGTCGTGACGAACCAGGGGTTACCCGGCACGCCGCCGGACCTGCGGTAATACTTGTCGCCATTGTATCTCGCGAAGCCGCCGGACTTTGTCCTCAAGAGGAGTTTATCAAGGACCTGCTCCATGGTATTTTTTACCGTTTCGTCATCGGGCGAAAAGGCGCCGAAGGCGAATATCCCCATGAGGCTCGCGTCAACGGTATTGTCAACCTCTACGGCCGCTCCGTCCTTCATCTTTATCATCCTCGCGAAGCGGTTTTCCTTCTCCAGATAAAGGTGCTTATTCATGGCTTCGCGTATCTCTCTGGCGCCTTCTCCATATCGCCCGGCGAGCGCCTCCTCTCCGAAGGCCTGGCTGAAAGAAGCGGCGGCCATGAGCCCTCCGTATACGGCCCCCGAGGTAAAGGTGAGTATGCCCTGACGCTCCTCCCACAGGTCGTAGCTGGGTAGCGGCAGACCGGTCCCGGAGTCCCTGTACTCCATCATCATGTCGGCGGCGTTTTTTATGAGCGGCCTGTACAGGGGCTTTATAAATTCTATGTCCTTCACAAGCTCGTAATGCTTCCAGAGGGCCCATAGAACAAGGGCCGTCTCGTCTTCCTGTATGGGCAGTTGCGGGACGTTCTCCTTTACCCAGGGATGCCACGAGCTCGCCGGGCTCCCCGAAGGGTTGTACTTATGGAGGAAATAACCCTCCCTCTCTATGACCTTCCCGCAGTAATTGAAAAAGCGTCTCGTAATCTCGTGGTATCCGGCCATGTCAAGGGCGTAGGCGGTAAGCGCACCGTCGCGCGGCCACATGTAGCTGTAGGTATCCCGGTTGAACTTGATTACGTCCGAGTCGTTGGCCGCCATGATGGAGCCGCAGTTATCTATCTGTGTCCTTATGACAAGGAGACTCCTTTTATAGAGTCGCAGGAGTTTTTCCGGAAGGACCCGGTGATTGATACCCTCTTTGTTTACCCATAACCGCCAGTAGTCCACCGTCCTTTTAAAAATCCTCTCAGGCGTCTTTTTCCTGACCTTGCCGTTAAGCTTACACACCTCATCCCAGCTCCTGCCCGCCGATATCCAGTAATAACAAACGTCGCTACTGCCCGGCTGAAGCTCCAGAGGTATGCCTACCACGGAATCCACCGCCCCCTGCGCTATTGCGTTGCCGCTCAGGACCCCGTCCTCTGCGTCCTTCCACGCCCCCTCAAATGGTCCGTGCTCCTTTACGCCCGTGGCGAAGAGGTCGATGCCGAATTTTTTATTTGCGAAGATATTTATGAGGAAATAACGCCTGTCCTTGTAATGGAGCACCCCCTGGACCCCGGGCCTGTAGGCGGCGGTGTCGCCTATGGAGTTGCCGTAGATGTGAAAGTCCGTGCAGAGAAATATCCTCACGTCCTTTTTTACGGAAGACTCGTTAAAAACCGTCATCTTTCTCAAAAAGACATTTTCATGAAAATCCACAATGTCGGAGGACTGGATCCTCAGCCCCTCATTCTCGTTTACGAGTTTAACGTCCGTGGCCATGGAGTCGTCGAGGTAATCGAGGTTTATCTTCCAGCCGTGAGGCAGCCAGCTGAAATTGCCGTTACTCCACACGCCCATGCGGAAGGGTTCACTGCCGGTGTGGTTCTCCTGGCCCACGTGGGGGAAATAGAATTCTCTCAGCAGATATGATTTATCAAAGGCAACGAGGAGGTTCCCGTTGCCTACGGGTATGTCGCGCGGCATTTTTGTTCAGTCCCCCTTAAAAGACGTCCACAGCCTTAACGACGCCGGTTATCGCCCTTGTGAGCACTCCTTCTGTACTTCAGGCCCCATGTTGCGCCGCTAAAAAGCTCATGGCATCCAGAGGTACATGAACTGAACGCCCGGAGTTCCTGCCAGGCCGACGGCGTCGATATTTATAAGGTTCACCTCCGTTGGAAGGGCGCCCGCCCGGGAGTAAATATTGTTTTTGTAGGAATCGGGCCGGGCGTAGGTGACTATCCGGGCCTTTTCAATGTGCGCGAGTTTTTTGGCAAGGGCTATTGAGTCGTCAATGTAGCCTATGGAGTCAATGAGGTTGAGTTTCAGGGCCTGAGGCGCGGTATAGACCCTGCCGTCGGCAATCCCCCTTAAGTCCTTCCTCTCCTTGAAGGCCTTTCTCCCCTCCACTATAGCGTCCAGGAACCTCCCGTACAATTCGTCTATCACCGATTGAAGGATCTTTTCTTCCTCCGCCGTCATCTCCCTCAAGGGCGAGGCCATGTCCTTTTTGGGACCGGATTTAATCGTCCTGTTCTCAAGACCTATCTTACCCATAAGCCCCGAGGCGTTTATGTTATAGGCGACGACTCCAATGGACCCCGTAACAGTAGTGGGCTGGGCCACGATGGCGTCCGAGGCCGAGGCGATATAATAGGCCCCTGAGGCGGCGGTGTCCATAAAATGAGCCACTACCGGGATTTTTTTATCCTTCTTGAAGGCCTTTATTTCATGGTTGATTATGTCGCAGGGAGTGACGGACCCGCCGGGGCTGTTTATCCTCAGGATTACCGCCTTTATATCCTTATCCTTTGAGGCGAGCTCGAGCTCCTCCTTTATCCTCGCTGTAATCACCGGGCTTTTTTCAGTCCCGATTATCTTGAGGCGTTTCCTGCTCTTTATCAGCCCTGAAATGTCTATAATAAGTATCTTGCCCCTACCCTCCCCGCCAATGACCTTTTCAGCAAGGGGCTGGACGGTTGGAAGCTTCACAAGGACGCATCCGACGAGCAAAAAATTTATGATTACGAGGAATTTTAAGATTTTCTTAATAGATTTCATCTCACCCTAAGCCTCTTTTATGATACGCCTTATCCTCTCCTGGGACTCTTTAACCGTCTCCACGCCCGTATTCAATATATGGCACGTCGCCGAATCAAAGAGGCGGCTGAAGAACCTTTTTTGAACCTCCGGTCTCTTTACGAGCAGATAGGGGTTGTAGAATGACTCGTAAGAAAAATCCCCTACATTCGCGCCCGCCCCTGAGAGGACCTGATATTTGCCCTCTTCGAGAATCCCAATCGCCTCTTCGCCGGTAAGTTTTAATTCCGCTGGAGACTCTTTGTCCCTCCTGAGCAGTATCACCGACTTCACAACCGCCTTGGCCACGACCTTATCGGGCCCCCCTATCCATTCCGGGTCGAGTATGGCCCTTGAGTTTCCGAAGGCCGTAAAATCATCGTTCTCCACGTTCTCGCACTGACACCTGTCGAGAAGGGTCTTCAGGTCGGGAAAACTTGCAACCATGTCCGTACGGAGATAAAATTTGCGCTCGGAGATGTCCGCTGTGGCGAGTTTTTCCTTGTACTGCATGAATATCCAGTCGTCGGAGTGTATCTTTCCCTCGGGGAGCTGCATGAGCCCCCAGGTGTGTGTGGACTTCCCCGTGCCGGTGGGGGCTATTATTACGACGCCCTTTCCCCCGAGCAAGGCGCAGGAGCCGTGTATGGAGTGTACGTTATGCTGGGTCTCGAGGATATCGGCGGCCATGCCCAGGGCCCAGGACTTGCACTGGCCGTAATATTCCGTGTTCAGGAATACGGCCGTCTTTGTCTCGTGGTTGTAATAGGCGAAGGGGTCGCGCCCCTCTATCCCATTTACGGCGTAAATAACGCCGTGGGGCAGCACGGTGTGGCTCCTCGGCGCCGGGAACCAGTTGGCGACCCAGAAGTCGTAGAGGTGGGCAGAGTTGGTGACGAGCCTTATGATGATGCCGTGGATGTTCGCGTTCCAGTGGTAGGTCTCGAAGTTGCTCGAGAGTTTTTTCTGGGCGAGCTCGACGAGTTCTTGCCTCTCATCAACGCTTATGTCTTTCTTCGAGTCCACCCTGCGCTTAACGCCGGTCTGGTAGTTTGAAAGCATTCGCGGCCCCCCCTTTTTTTATTTTGATTTTTGTAGACCTATATATTCTGTTAAGTTGCCGATATTCCGTCTCTTTCTTCCATGTCTATTTTTAGCGGCATATTCAGGGTATAGAGGAAAAAATGCTGTGGGCAAGCCCGGGACGTTCGTTATTTTCAAAAGACCGCATTTCACAAAGGACTGCCCGGGCCCGGACCGGCGCGGCGCAGCCGGAAGCCTTTGCCATGGAAACGGACGATTCAGGAAACAGAGGCGGACGCTATGAGATCCTGCCCATCCTGGAGAGGAAATCCCCCACCGCCACCCTTACGATGGCGCTCATACTCCAGCGCTGGCCTAATTTCTCCCTGTACTCCCCGGCCAGTTCCTTTAATATGACAATCTGATCCTCCTCGAGCATAATGGAGACCTTCCTCAGTTCCTCGTCGTGTGCGTGTCCCTTCTCACTCATATCCCTCAATCCTTTCCGCTGTTTTTTCTCAGCTGGGCGAGCCCCTTTCCCTTCAGGCCCGTCGCCTTCTCCACGTATTTGCACTTCAAGTCCCTGTACCTGTTTACCGTCTCAAGGACGTCTTCGGCGCTGTCCGTCACCTTAATTATGTCGAGGTCGGTTTCGTCAATTGTCCTGTATTTAAGCATAGTAGTCTTCATGAATTCGATGAGGGGGTTCCAGTACTCGCTGCAGTACAGTATCAGGGGTATGGGGTATATCTTGTGAGTCTGTATGAGGGTGAGGGCCTCGAAGAACTCGTCGAGGGTGCCGAAGCCCCCGGGCATGCAGACGTAGCCAAGGGCGTACTTGAGGAACATGACCTTCCTCGCGAAGAAATACTTGAAGTGCAGAGACCTGTTCTGGTACTTGTTGGGCTTCTGTTCCCTGGGCAGGCTGATATTGAGCCCCACTGAAAGCCCCCCGTTTTCGGCCGCCCCCCTGTTGGCCGCCTCCATAATCCCTCCGCCGCCTCCTGTAATCACGGCGTAGCCGTTCTTTGAGAGAAGCTCCGCTATCTCCACTGTCTTCTGGTAAAATTCATCCCCCTCCTTCGCCCTCGCCGAGCCGAATATTGATACCGCCTGCCCTATATCGGAGAGCTCGTCAAAGCCCTCTATGAACTCGCTTAAAATCCTGAAGAGCCGCCACGTCTCCTTGCCTTTAAGGTCTTCTACCATTCAGTCACTCCCATTCGATGGTGCTCGGCGGTTTTGAACTTATGTCGTAAACGACCCTGTTCACGCCGCGCACCTCGTTTATTATCCTCGTTGAGATATTCTCAAGCACTCCGTAAGGGAGCCTCGCCCAGTCGGCTGTCATGCCGTCAACGCTTGTAACGGCCCTTACGGCCACTGTATTCTCGTAAGTCCTCTCGTCGCCCATGACGCCCACTGACTTTACCGGAAGGAGCACGGCGAAGGACTGCCACGTCTTTTTGTAGAGACCGGCCTTTTTTATCTCTTCGAGGACTATGGCGTCGGCCTCCCTCAAGACCTCGCACCTCTCGCGCGTCACGCCTCCGAGGATCCTTATGGCGAGCCCGGGCCCCGGAAAGGGATGCCTCTCTATCAACTCCCGGTCCATGCCGAGCTCCGTGCCCAGCTCCCTCACTTCGTCCTTGAAGAGCTCCCTTAAGGGCTCGACGAGCTTCAGGCGCATCTTCTTAAGGAGCCCCCCCACGTTATGGTGGCTCTTAATCGTCGCCGAGGGCCCCTTCGTGGAGACGCTCTCTATAACGTCGGGGTAGAGTGTGCCCTGCGCGAGGAACTTTACGCCCTTTATGCCCCTGGCCTCCTCCTGAAAGACCCTTATGAACTCGCCCCCTATCCTCTTGCGTTTTGTCTCAGGGTCGGTTACCCCCTTGAGCCTTTTTAAAAACCTCTCGCTCGCGTCAACGCACCTTATATTCATATGAAAATTTTTCTTGAGGACATTCTCCACCTTATAGGCCTCGTCCTTTCTGAGGACCCCGTTATCAACGAATATACAGGTAAGCCTCTCTCCCACGGCCCTGTGCACGAGGAGCGCCGTAACGGAGGAATCCACGCCGCCGCTTATCCCGCATACCACCTTCGCCCCGGCCACCCTCTCTCTTATCTCGGATATGGACGAGTCGATAAAGGACTTCATTGTCCAGAGTGGTTCTACGCGGCAAACATTGAACAAAAAATTCCTTAAAATCTTTTTTCCATTGGTGGTGTGAACGACCTCGGGATGAAACTGCACGCCGTAGAACTTTCTCTTTATATCCCTCACGGCTGAGTATTTTGAATTTTCGCTGTGGGCTATTGCCTTAAAGCCCCGGGGAAGCCTTTCCACCCTGTCGCCGTGGCTCATCCATACCCTGAAGCTCCCGGCCCTTATCCCCTTGAATATATCGCTCCTATCGTCAATAACAAGCTCGGCGCCGCCGTATTCCCTCTTTTTGGACCTCTGAACCCTGCCGCCAAGCGCCTTTGCCGTAATCTGAAGGCCGTAGCATATGCCGAGTATGGGAATATTGAGCTTGAAGATCGCCGCGTCGATGGAGGGGGCGGACCTGTCATAAACGCTCGACGGCCCGCCTGAGAGTATTATCCCCGCGGGCTTGAACTCCCTGATTGAGGCGAGCCCTATTGTGCAGGGGTGTATCTCACAGTAGACCTTCGCCTCGCGCACGCGTCTCGCTATAAGCTGCGTGTACTGGGAGCCGAAATCGAGAATAAGAATTTTTTGTGAATGGATATCCATAGAGCCGTAAGTTGTGAACCGTTATCCGTAAGCGCGGGCTGGAAAAAATGGTTAAAAGAGAAAAAAATCAGACCCTGAATTTATAATTGGGCGCTTCCTTTGTTATCATCACGTCGTGCACGTGGCTCTCCCGGAGGCCCGAGGGGGATATCCTTACGAAGGAGGCCTTCCTGTGGAGGTCCTTTATCGTCTTTGACCCGCAGTACCCCATGCCGGCCTTTACCCCCCCGATAAGTTGGAACATGGTGGAAGAGAGCGGCCCCTTGTGGGGTACGCTGCTCTCAATCCCCTCGGGGACGAGTTTTAATTCACTCTCAACGTCCTCCTGGAAGTACCTGTCTTTACTGCCTTTTTTCATCGCCTCTATTGAGCCCATCCCCCTGTAGACCTTGAAGGTCCTGCCCTGGTAAAGGACGGTCTCGCCGGGGCTCTCGTCTGTCCCGGCAAAGAGCCCTCCTATCATGACTGAGTCGGCCCCGGCGGCGAGCGCCTTGGTGATGTCGCCCGAGTATTTTATTCCGCCGTCTGAGATGACGGGCACATCTTTTTCTCTCGCCGCCTTGACCACCTGGGAGACGGCGGTAATCTGAGGCACGCCTATGCCCGTAACAATCCTTGTCGTGCAGATGGAGCCCGGCCCAACGCCCACCTTGAGGGCGTCCACGCCCGTCTTCAGGAGGTCTCTGGCCGCCTCGATGGTGGCGATATTCCCTGCTATAAGCTCACACTTGAAATTCTTCTTCGTATCCCTTACGGCGTCTATGACACCCCCGCTGTGGCCGTGGGCCGTGTCCACGACAATACAATCCGCCCCGGCCTTTAAAAGGGCGTCCACTCTCGCCTCCCTGTCGAAAGAGACCCCCACGGCGGCGCCCACCCTGAGCCTGCCGAGGTTGTCCTTGCAGGAATTGGGAAACTTCTCCCTCTTTTCAATATCGGTTATGGTTATGAGCCCCTTTAAAACCCCTTTATTGTCCACAAGGGGGAGTTTTTCTATCCTGTGCTTATGGAGTATCCCCTTGGCCTTCTCAATGGATATGCCGGGCTTCGCCGTAACAACATTTTTCGTCATTATCTCAACGATCTTCCGCCTCGGGTTATTCTCGAAGCGGAGGTCCCTGTTGGTAAGCATCCCGACGAGTACGCCGCCCTTGACGATGGGAAAGCCCGATATATGCTCCTTTCTCATAATCTCGAGGGCGTCCTCAATCCTCTGGCCCGGCTCAAGGGTAAGGGGGTTCTGGATTATGGCGGATTCGAATTTTTTTACCCTGTCCACCATGGAGGCCTGCTCCTCTATGGTGAGGTTCTTGTGTATTATCCCGATGCCGCCCTCCTGGGCTATGGCTATGGCCATCCGCCATTCGGTAACAGTATCCATGGCCGCGCTCAGCAGCGGTATGTTCAGCTTAATCTTCCTCGTAAGCCTCGTAGATACGTCAACATCGCGCGGGAGCACCTTCGAACGCACCGGTTCAAGCAGAACATCGTCAAAGGTCAGCCCCTCTCTTGTCTTAAAGGAATCCATTTAGATTAAACCTCCATTCTGCCGGCTCCGGCCGGCGTGGCGCCGGGAAAGGCGTCGATTATTACGCCCTCAAGGAGCCCTGCGTCGCTTACCCTCATCTCCCCGAAACCAAAGGCCTCCATGGCTTTAAGGGTTATGGCCGCACCCGGTATGATAAGGTCCTCCCTGCCCCTCTCAAGAGAGAGTATGCGCTCCCTCTCCTTTATGGTAATCGATGAGAGGCGATTATAAAAGTGAATAATCCTCTCTTTTTTTAAAATATAATTATTTATCCTTGCCCTATCGTACTCTTCGAGGTCCTGGTCGAGGGCCGCGAGGGTTGTAATGGTACCGGCGGTGCCTACGAAAGAGGCCCCGTTTGCCTCTGAATAGAGCCGGCGGTCGACGCCGCTTTCCGCCATGAGGCCAATGAGCCCCTTAATTACGCCCTCTATCGCAGCTTCCATACCCGAAAGCTCACCCCTGCGGGGCGGGTCATTCAAGAGAAAGGTCTCGGCCAGGTGCACTACCCCCATATCCATGCTCCAGGCCCCTTTTATGACGCCCCCTTTTGAGGCGATAAACTCAGTGCTCCCGCCGCCTATATCGATAACAAGTATTGTCCCGCCTTTCGGCTCAAGGACCGACAACACCCCTTCGAGAGAAAGGCGCGCCTCGTCGCCGCCGGAGATTATATCGACCTCCATGCCTGTCTTCCTCTTAATCTCCCCCGTAAACCAGTCCCTGTTCTTCGCCCTCCTCACCACGCTCGTGGCGACGGCCCTTACAAAACCCACGTCGTGGGCCGATATCGTTTCCTTGAATTTCTCTATGGCGGCAAAGGCCCTTAGCGCCGACGCCGGGGCGATGCCGGTTTCCTCTGAATACCCCCCCCCGAGCCTTGTTATCGCCCTTTCGTAGACGAGAGGTCTTATGCGCCCCCCTCCTGCGTCTTCAGCGATGAGGAGCCTCATTGTATTCGTCCCTATGTCTACAGAGGCGTATTTCATTCAAACAGGTTTAGTAGCGACTAAGAGCCCGTAAAATCAACATAATTTTTGGAATATTCTATATAATTAGCAGCAGACCTCTTTATCCTCTCCTTTTCCTCGGGCCTTAACTCTCTGACTATCCTTGCGGGAGTGCCGAGCAGAAGGCTTCCGGGCGGGACTTTGGTCCCCTCGACAACTACTGAGCCGGCCCCCACAATAGAGTCTTCGCCCACCTCCACGTTATCGAGGAGTATGGCGCCCATACCTATAAGGCACCTGTCCCTTATGGTGCATCCGTGGAGCACCACGTTGTGACCAACGGTTATCTCCGAGCCGAGTATAAGTGGGTATATGTCTTTTGTGACATGGAGGGTGCAGTTGTCCTGCACATTCGTCCTCTCTCCTATCCTTATGTAGTGTACGTCTGCGCGCACCACCGAGTTAAACCATACGGACGAGTACTCTCCGATATGGACGTCCCCGATTATCCGCGCGCTCTCCTCTATAAAAGCGGTTTCATCTATCTCCGGCAGGACCCCCTTATAGGGAAGTATCATCGATATAAACCTCGTTTAAAGGAAATATGGGCCTTGAAAATTTACTAAATATAACAGAAAACCGCCCCTCTAACAAGAGGTTTACCGGTCAAAGAGCGGTTGCTTTTGAGGGTTGAAAAAAAGAAGGGAGGCGGTATGGGGATTATCCCCTTCTTTTAAGCCATGATGCCGGATAGAATTACCCCTTAAGCCCCTTACACTCTATCTTCAGCACCTTAACAGTGGACTGAGTGACCTTGCAGAGTTCACTCTGCTTAAGGCCAACGGCCCATAGGATATCTTCGCCGCAGCATATAAGGGGGGTCCTCTTTCTCTTAACAAGGGGCACCTTCTGGTCGATAAATATATTTTTGATTTTTTTTCGCCCGCCAAGCCCCATGGGCTGAAGCCTGTCGCCGCGCTCAATTGTCCTTACGGAAAGGGGGCCCGAAAGGGCGGAGTAATCAAAGAAGGCCGCCAACTCAGCGGCCTTCCCGGCTTTCCCGTCCTTTAATGACCGGGGGCGGGCAGGAAGGAGGGTGGCCGTAATAGCGAGCTTCAATTCCTTCAATCGAGTCTCTCCCGGGACCTTTATCGCCTTCCTGAAGGGCTTTACCGGCTCTTCGGCGCCGTTGAGTGTCAGCTCGACGATATCGTAGCTCCTTACAACCATCAGGCCGCCGGGTAGCACTGCTCTCGCGTTTGGCCTCCCACCGTGAACTATCTTCATAAAGGAATCGATATGGGGGGCGTACACCTCCCCCCTCTTCTTCAAGAAACCGGCGGCGTTTAAAAAGACCCTCGTCAGAAGGGCGCTATGCAGGTCCTTTAACCTGACCCTGTCCATAGAGACCACGCCGGCGGTGCGCTTCACTATGACGCCCAGAAACTCCGCGATACCGCCGATGAAATCATCATCGCGTGCGAGGGCCCTTGACGTGCGGCATAGGCCCGTCACTATATTGGGGTTGTAGCGCTCCCTCAAGAAGGGGATGAGGTTGAGCCTCAAATCGTTTCTAAGATAGTCCGCCTTGAGGTTTGACGAGTCTATAACATAATCGAGGTTTGAATCCTCGAGGAAACGTAGCACATCCTCTCTTGTAAGGTCAAAGAGAGGCCTTATAATCCTCGCCCCTTTAGGCCTCATCCCCGCGAGGCCGCCGGGTCCGCTCCCCTTTATAAGACGCATCAGGACCGTCTCGGCCTGGTCGTCCATGGTATGGCCCATGGCGATTTTCCGGGCCTTGAATTTCTTCATGCACTCATCGAGGAACTTGAGCCTCCGCGCCCTCGCCTCTGCCTGAAGGCTTTTAGCGCGCCCCCTCGGGATGGTCCCGGCCCGCAAGGTACGCCCCTTAAACTCAAGGCCGAGACTTCGGGCCGTCTCCCTTACAAATTCAAGGTCCCTCTTCGACTCCGCGCCACGGAGATTGTGGTTCAAATGGCATACATGGAGTTTCAGGGCGAATTTTTCACGTAAGGCGTAAAGGGCGTGGAGCATGGCCATTGAGTCGGCGCCCCCTGAGACGGCGGCTATAACCGTATCGCCCGGCTCCACCATCTTGTATTTTCTGAGCGTATCCTCGACCTTTTTGAGCATAAGTGAACCCTGCGCCTTAAAAGCAAGGCGCCCTCTGTGGAAACAAATCAATAAAAATAAGCAGGGATTATCCGTTTATTTACAGAAAAAAACCGGCTGCAATGAGGGACGTATTTGCCGCCGGGTTGCTCCGCCGGGAGATGGTTTATAAGAGCTTTCCTTTACAAGTTCCCTGTATTTATAACCGCTCTCAAGAGGGTCAAGGCCGATGTCAACGGGGCTCATTCCCTATCCTTAATAACGCCGCCCCCGGGCATGGAATCTTTAAGGGAATCAATCTCACTGTACGCACGGTCAAGCTTGTCGTTGAGTTCCCGGTTTTTCTCCGCGAGGAGCAGAAGGTTACCTGCGTTCTTCATAATCACCATCAGCTCGTCGAGCCTGAAGGGCTTTGTAATATAATCATAAGCGCCGGCGTCAATGGCCTTTACCGCCGTCTCTATCGTGGCGTATCCGGTGATTACTATTACGAGTATGTCCTTGTCATATTCCTTAATCTTCTCAAGAAGTTTTATTCCGCCCATGCCCGGCATCTTGAGATCGGTGATGACTATATCGCACCTCTCGGCCTTTAGTCTTTCAAGTGCGTCCTCTCCGTCTTTAGCGACCCTTACCTCAAAACCCCAGTCCTTCACGGCCTCTTCAAGGAGGTCCCTCAAATTGGCGTCGTCATCGGTTATTAAGACCTTTATTGCCCTTTTCTTCTCCAAAAACCGCACCTCGACCCGTCTACGGAAAGTCAGACGGCGTTTTTTTAAATCTTTTATTAATATTACTTCCATTCGCCGGTAAATGTCAACACAGGTTTTCATGGAGCACCTCACCCCCCACGCAGGAATGTGAGGATTGACAAGGAGCGCTTCAATGGTATATTAAACTATCGCAAATTTCATCATAAAAGAAAATGGAAGGAAAAGATGGATAAGGTTCTGGAAAATATCTTTACAGTCAATCTCGGGGTCAGGACTGACGAGACCGTCCTTGTATTTAACGATATCATCGCCGAAGGGGAAGAGGTCTCAGAGAGCGGGGCGCGAAAAAGGGCGGAGTTAAGGGAGATAGCCGGAGCGGCCGCAGAGGCGGGAAAAAGGCATTGCAAGGTCGCCTACCTCGAATTCCCCTCTGTAATGGGGCACGGAAAGGAGCCCCCCGTTAAGGCCTGGGAGGCGGCCTTCGGCAGCGTTGCCGTAAAGGGGCTCTTTGAGCTGGACATCTTATCCGCCATCCTCTCTAAGACGGCGGCCCCTGAGGATATCAAAAGGGCTGAGGCCGTAATAAAGGAAAGGGCGACCGTGCCAGGCGCCGTGGTGGCCATGAGTAATTACTCCACCACGCATACGAGGTTCAGAGATTTTCTGTCGCGGTCCATGGGGGTGAGGTACGCCAGCATGCCGCTCTTCGAGAAATCCATGCTGAGCGGAGCGATGGCGGTGGACTGGGAGGCCCTTAAAAAAAGGACCCTTAACCTCAAGGAAAAACTTGCCGGCTCCGACATGGTGGCCGTCACCTCCCATAACGGCACGTCGATCACCTTTTCCGTCAAGGACAGGGATATACTTGCCGACACGGGTGTGCTCACAGGGCCGGGCGACTACGGGAATCTCCCGGCGGGAGAGGCCTTTATAGCGCCTGTGGAGGGCACGGCCGAGGGAACGCTCATACTCGAATGGGCTCCGACGCGGCGGTTAAAAAAGCCTGTCGCAATAGAGATACGTAAGGGGTTCGCTGAAGAGGTCTCCGGCGATGACGAATACGCAGATGAACTCCGTGAAGAACTCAAAAAAAACCGCCTCTCGGGAAACGTCGCCGAATTAGGCATAGGCACCAACGAAAAGGCCTCAAGGCCGGACAACATCCTTGAGACGGAAAAGATCCTCGGCACCGTCCACATCGCCCTGGGGGACAACTCCTCCTTTGGAGGTCTCACCTCCGTACCCTTCCATCAGGACTTTATATTCTTCCGCCCCACACTTGAGGTCTTTAAGGGCGGCGAGCGCGTCGAGATACTCGTTGAGGGCGAGCCGAGGTTCTAGACAGGGCTTAAGACCTTACAGGCCCATAAAAGTCAAAAACCCTCCTGACTCCCGCCTGACCAGGGAACCCTTGAAAAAGCGGAGTACATCTTTCGGACCATGGCGGAAAGTAGCCGGCACTGTGAAATCCTCATTTGCCCGGACCGATTTTCATGTTTAAGCTAAAAAAAGCAGACGTCGTCTTTTTTTGATGTTACAATATCGAATTATTCGTCTACATATAAGGCTCCGACACTCAGGCCCGCCGGCAGACGGAAGATAACCGCCGGAAAAGTCCGGTACGCCGCGACGATGGAACGAGTCTAATAAAACAAGTAAAGAACTAAGGGCTGTGCTAAAAAAACGAATACCATTCTTGCTCTTTTTCCTCTCCGGTTTCTGCGGGCTTCTTTATCAGGTCATCTGGCTTCGCCTTGCTTTCCGTTCTTTCGGCGTCATAACGCCGGTGCTATCCGTTGTCATCTCTATCTTTATGTTGGGCCTCTCACTGGGAAGCTGGGCGGGCGGAAAGTGGATTACCTCAGCCGGCAAAAAAACAGGCAAGCCCGCTATTCTCTATTACGCCTTGGCGGAACTCCTCATAGGCGTCGGTGCTTTTGTGGTTCCGCTCTGCTTTTTACTCTCAGAGAACTTCCTTCTCAAATTCGGCGGACATGACTCGTTTTTATATCTCTTCCTATCGGCACTGTTGATAGCGCTCTCAATTCTACCCTGGTGCGTCCTGATGGGCGCCACCTTTCCGCTAATGATGGCGTTTTTCAAGGCGACAGACCGCTCCGAGACAACGAGTTTCAGTTTTCTCTACCTCGCCAATGTTATCGGCGCCATGTGCGGAACCCTTATTACCGCCTTCATACTCATCGAACTTATCGGGTTTAAAAACACCCTCTTCCTGGGCGGCTCCATTAACTTTTCCATCGCCGTTATCAGTTATCTTCTCTCAAGGTCATATCCTTTTTCATACCACCCGGCAGAAAAAACCGTATCGCCCTCAACAGGACCCGGCGGAGGACTTTCGGTAAGATCCGGCCTTTATACCACGATCCTCTTTATCACCGGATTCACGTCCCTGGGCCTCGAGGTGGTCTGGACACGGGCTTTTACACCGATACTGCGTACCACTGTATATGCCTTTGCGGCCCTGGTGGCGGTCTATCTCTTTGCCACCTGGGTCGGCTCGTTCACATACAGAAGAGACTTGTCGAAGAAGCGTTACCGCTCAAACGCGACACTCCTGATACTGCTGGCCCTTTCCGTTTTTGCTCCTATAATCATCAACGACCCAAGGGTCAACATCTCCAAGACAATACTGCTCATCAGTATTTTCCCCTTTTGCGCGGTACTCGGCTACCTTACGCCAAAACTGATTGACGAGTACAGCGCCGGTGCTCCCGGCAGGGCCGGCAGGGCCTACGCCGTAAATATAGTCGGCTCCATACTTGGCCCGCTTATCGCCTCTTATGCGCTGCTCCCACTCTTCGGCTCCAAGGTATCCATGGCCATACTGGGCGTTCCGTATCTTCTCCTGGTCTTCCTGTACGCGGGCAGACCCGCTCTGCGGTTCGCCGCAAGGGCCGCGTTCGGTTCGATTTCCATCGTTTTATTACTCATTTCCCTTCTCTTCAGCATAGGGTATGAAGACCGGTTCGGGTTAGCCGACTTCTCCCATAAAGGAGTTGTCAGACGCGACCATACCGCTACGGTCATATCTTACGGCGCTGGGATGGAAAAACAACTATTCGTCAACGGTATAGCCATTACGAAGCTTACGACCATAACAAAGATGATGGCCCATCTCCCGCTTACGATGTTAAGCAAAAAACCAGAGTCGGCCCTCGTAATCTGTTTTGGGATGGGTACGACCTTCCGCTCACTCATGAGCTGGCCCATTAAAGCGACGGCGGTGGAACTGGTGCCAAGTGTCAGGGACGCCTTTTCATACTACTACAACGACGCGGAGGAAATAATGAAAGACCCGCGCGGGAATGTAGTCGTGGACGACGGCCGCCGTTATCTCAGAAGAACGAAACAGAAATTTGATGTCATCACCATAGACCCTCCACCACCGATTGAAGCGGCAGGATCGAGTCTGCTCTACTCATATGGTTTCTACAGAACAGTAAAGATGAGACTTAATGACGGTGGTATCCTGCACCAGTGGCTGCCCGGTGGCGATGAGATTGTACAAGAAGGCGTAATCAGGGCCCTTGTCGAATCCTTTCCCTATGTCAACGTATACCCTTCCTTTGAGGGATGGGGGGCACACTTTCTCGCTTCATCCAAGCCAATCCCCAACCTGACAATGGAAGCCATCGCTAAAAGGCTCCCTGACAGTGCCAAAAAAGATATCCTCGAATGGTCTCCTTCCAAGAGCCTTCGGGACATATACGGCCCTATTCTATCAGAGGGGCGCGATGCACACCGTCTACTTACGATCTTTGACCGTACAAAAAAAGGTAAAGATATACTTATGACCGATGACCATCCGGTAAACGAGTACTACATTCTCAGACAATTTTTTAATAAATTCAAACTCTGAACAATATGGCTTGAATCAGGCGTCACAGGAACTCATGATTTCAAAGCAATATCTGGGCAGCAGTGACATCCGTACTCAACAGGGTCAACCCGCCTCTCGCCATACACCCATAGAATAGACAAGCCAAATTCGCCGGGAAGGGACGGGCCCTGTTTTTCACTTCTTAAAGGTATCGCTCTTAAGGATCTTCTCATTGTACGCCGCGAGGACGGTGCTTTTTTTAAGGATGCCGAGGATCTCCCTGCCGCCCTTCCTTCTCACCACCGGCAGTGTTGAAATTTGCTTGCCCTCGAAGACCTCGAAGGCGGTCTCAAAATTATCGCCCAGCGTAAGGCAAACTACGTCTTCAGTCATTATATCGGCGGCGACGAGAAGTTCGCACAGGTCCTTCATCTCGGCCAGTATTGGCTTAAGGTCACTGATGGAAAGCATGCCGACGAGCTCACCCTTATCGTTTAACACGGGAAAATGCGGGTAGGGGCTCTTCTCAACGAGTTGAAGGATCGCCCCCAGGGCCATCCCCTCCTTTATGCTCTCGTACTCCCTCTCCATATACTCGCCCACACGCATTGATCTCAGAATGTGAATATCGCGGCCCCGGACAAACCTGACACCCTTTTTAATAAGCTTGGTCTCATAGAAGGAGTAACCGTAATATCTATGGACTATGACGAGGCTCGCTATGCAGCTCGTCATAAGCGGGAGTATTATCTCGAAGTCATAGGTGAGCTCGAAGATGGTGAGCATGGCCGTAATCGGAGCGAGCGTGGTGCCGGCCACAACAGCGCCCATGCCCACAAGGCCGTAGGCCGGAAAGGACGCGATATGGCCCCCGAAGAGGCTGTTCGCTATACTTCCGAAGACACCACCCAGAAGGCTCCCCATCACAAGAGACGGCGCGAATATCCCGCCCGAGAAACCGGAACCCACTGAGAAGGCCGTGGCCAGGACTTTTAGTACTATTATAACGGCCATGAGGGCTACGGTTGTCTGGGCCATAAGGACCATATTGACCGACTCGTATCCCACGCCAAGGACATGGGGAACGGAGATGGCGATAAGGCCGACGAGAAAACCCCCTATGGCGGGCCTCAGAAAGACGGGGACTTTAAAGCGCAGGAATGTATTCTCAACCCTTGAGACCGACCTGATAAAGGCGATGGAGACAACCCCGGCGAGGACCCCGAGCAGGATATAGAGGGGTATTTCCCAGTAGCTCACGAGTGTGTAATGGGGAACGATAAAGGTCGGCAGGCTCCCGAGGAAGTGGTACGAGATGACGGTGGCGGTGATTGATGATATGGCTATGTGGCTCAGGTAACTTACCTGAAAATCAACGAGTATTATCTCGGCTGCGAAGAGCATTCCGGCCATGGGCGCGTTGAAGGTGGCGGCAATGCCCGCGGCGGCGCCGCAAGCCAGAAAGACGCGTCTCCACTCAGGCGGCAGGCCTATAATCTGTGCGACGGACGACCCCACGGAAGACCCTATCTGGACTATAGGCCCCTCCCTTCCCACTGAAGCGCCCGTGCCTATGGATATAACCGTGGAGAGCATTTTGTAAAAAGTCGTGCGGTGTTTTATGACCCCTTCTTTCGCGACGACCGTCTCAATAACCTCGGGCACCCCCGCGCCGCGCGTCTCAGGCGCGAGGAACGCGACAATGGGGCCGATTATAATGCCGCCGAGGACGGGGATGGCCAGCACGATGTACCATTTCATCGAGGCGGCGGCGCCGATGATGTCCGTGGGTTCACTCCAGAACAACTCTATGGCGTAATGAAGGAGGTAACGGAAGGCTACGGCAAGGCACCCCGTGACCATGCCGATAAAGACGGCAATGATTAACAGGCCTAAAAGATTACCCTTGGAAAGGTTAACCTTCCATCCGTTGGGCACGGAGTCTCCTCATTTACTGGTTAAAGGCTTATAAAGAGATTAAGCGGTAAAATAAGCGCCCGATGTCAAAGGCGGGCAGTCAGAGTCTATTCGCCTATAATCTTTACAAGGACCCTTTTTCTTCTCCGCCCGTCGAACTCGCCGTAAAAGATCTGCTCCCATGTGCCGAAATCCAACCTTCCGCGCGTCACGGCGACGGTTACGGCCCTGCCCATAATCTCCCTCTTAAGATGCGCGTCCCCGTTATCCTCACCGGTGTTGTTGTGACGGTAGAGCGACAGAGGAGCATGGGGTGCGAGTTTTTCGAGCCACTCCTCAAAGTCGCGAATGAGTCCTGTCTCGTTGTCGTTTATGAAGACGGAAGCCGTTATGTGCATGGAATTTACAAGGGCTAACCCCTCTTCTATCCCGCTCTCGGCGAGACAAGCCTCGACCTCCGGGGTAATATTGACAAACCCCCTCCTCTCGGGCAGATTAAAAAAAAGTTCCTTGCGGTAACTCTTCATAAAACCCCTCACTTGAAATCCAGCAATAAAAAAACGTAAAACTATAATTCAGTATCGGCCTTTTCGACCTCATTTAAGATGGCACGAGGTGCAAAGCCCGCTCATTGCATTGTCTACTGTAAGCATGGGGTCTGGTATGGCCGGCATCCCCTTTCTCTTCGCCGCGAGCTTCAAGTGGTTTGACTCGCTGTAGGGGACGTGGCATGTGACGCAGCTTATTCTGCCGTTTACGAGTTGCAGGGCCGGGTCGAGTTCAAGGGGCTTCATGAGCGTCGGGTTCCTTCCCGCGAGGCTCACATAGTCCACGCCTACGGGATGGTCATGGCCTCCGGTATCACCGACGAGGGTAACGTAGTTATCTGTTACGGCAGCCTCATGGCACTTGATGCATTCCATACTCCTGGCGTCGAGTTTAACGGCCCCGGCAGAAGTAGAGGCGGAAAAGACCGCCCCGGCCGAAATAAAAAAACAAAAAGCTATAAAAACTACGAACGCCGGTATTCCCGATAAGAGCTTCATGGCCTGTACCTCTCTTTATAAATACATATTAAAAAGTATAGAGCAGCCCCAGGGTGACTGAAAAAGAGTCCCAGTTGACCTCGTTAAGCTGCGTGTCCAGGGTGGTGCCGTCTGTAAAAAACGTCCTGTCAAGGCCCGGGTCCGTCTGGAAGTCCATGTACTCAAGACCAGCCACGGCAGACCAACCGCTGCCAATGGCGTAACTCGCCGAGGCCGAAACAAGCACCCCCGAGCCGTCCGCCGTGTGCTCAAAACTCTTCGGGTGCTGAAAGTCGCTCCTCAGATTCCAGTCGGCCTCGCCATCATAATCGGCGATATGGTACTCGAAGGCCCCGTTAATGGTAAGGCCGTCGAATTCAAGAGCGACGTCGGTGCCGAACCACGGCCCCTTCCAGGTGGCCTTGTAAGTGCTGTCGAGACCGCTGAAGGAACCCGAGGGCGGTATGGTCTGGAAACCGTCGGTGAGGGTAAGGTTCTGCCTGTGGCGTGAATAGCCCACAAGGGGGGCTACCTCTATTCTCACGCCCGGAAGATTAACGGCGCGACTGAACCCTATGCCGGCTGAGGCGTCCCAGAGCGTGCCGCTGTCGGCGCTGTTATTAGACCTTGAAATCTCTAACGTCCTGTTGTTGCCGAGATAATCCGAGTCCTGAACGTCACCGGAGTATATCCAGCCGCCCTTAAGCCCTCCCCTGACATAGACGCTCCTCAGAATATGCACCTTTATACCCCCTTTTAATTGAAAGGTATTGAGGTCCTTCCATTGAAGCTCTGAAAGGATGTTCGGGTTAGTGCCGCTTGTATTACCGGCTATGTTCCAGTCCAGGCTGTCCACTCTGAAACCGGCTTCCAATGAAACATCCGTCTTGAAAAAAGGTACTGCCAGGGCTTCGCCGCATAAAAAAAGGATGTTAAATAAAAAAACAGCCAGAAAAAGATTTACCATCTTTTTTAATCGCACTTACGAGTAACCTCCCGATGAATTTCAAGGAAAACCGCTTCCGCTCCGCGCCCGGCAGTCGCCCGGGGCCGGGTCTATAAAAGAACCGCAACAGGACCGCGTAAAAAAATCAACTGCCGTCAATTCCGTATCTCGTCTCGGAGATCTCTTCGGACCTGCACTTCGGACACTTTCCAGGGGTCCTCATCCTCTCCCTCTTTTTAAAGATAAAACCGCAGCTCAGGCACATTGAAGGCTCCCTTTTGAAACGCCTCGTCCCGCGAAGAGACCTCGCGATGTGGGCGAGGTGGGCGAAGACCTCTTTTTCCTCTATGCCCACCGCCCGTGAGATATCCTTCGCAGTCATCATGCGCCCCTTCAAGACCTCAATCATCTCCCGGCGGATGGTCCTCATTTCAACTGCGCATTTCTCGCGGCCTTAAGACCGGATTAAGTTTAACATAGAGAAAAAGCGGCTCAAGGACTTTTTTTGAATCCTCTTTTACGGCGAATCCATCACTTTGCCAGTCTCCTGAGTTCTTCAAGGAGCCTTAAGAGCGCCAGTGTGTCCATGCGGCAGTATTCAAGGAGGTCCCTTCTCACCGCCCCCCGCTTGACCTCGTCTGTAATATCGGAGAGGTTTTTATAGATAATAGAGGCGTCGGAGCCGCCCGTTATATTAAGGGCGCTGTAATCGAATTCAGGCAGGAGCGCGGGCAATACGTTTTTCAGCGAATAACTCCCCTCCATCTCCCTTGTGTAATATTGCCTCTTTTTGAATGGTACCATGAGGTCCTGCATATCTGCGCTTATCCTCATAAGCCCTTTGGCGTAGCCGGGGAAATCCCCGGCGAGTTTCTTAAGCACCATGCGCTCAAAGCCCATGTTGTATGCCACGACTGTGGCCCCTTCGGGGATACGCTCTGTAAGGGTGCGCGCCATCTCCTCCCTTTCGTCGCGCCCCTCACGCGCGAGAAACTCAAAATGCCTCAATTCGCCGCCTTCTGTCTCTATTGAGTGCAGTGAATACTGGAATGGTATCTGCTCGTAAGGGGAAGTGCCGGGAAAGGGCGGCACTGCGTCCCTTAAAGTCTCGAAGTCGAGAAAAAATATGGGGTAATGGAGGGTGGAGAGGAAACTCTTGATCGCCTCTTTATCCAGGGTGACGGTATTTTCGAGTTCGGCCTCCACCTGCATCCTCTGGGCGTCGTTTAGAGCGGCGAGGTCAAGGTCGGTAAAACTTATCTTTCCCTCTCTATAAAGGGCGAATTTATCAGCGCCCCTGCCCCGGAGGCTGAAGACGGATTTTCGAGGTATGTGAGCCCAGCAAAAAGGGATAAAATCGCATTCATATGGGTCCGTGCACTGAGGGCCTATATCTATTTCCGGGCACGCGCCCCCGAGGGCCTCTCTCATACTCTTTAGGCGCCCTTTGACTTCGCCGGCGTTTTTAATTACTTCTCCGGTAACGTCGGTGATATTAAACAGCTCTGCGGGCTCTATGGCTTCCCGCCTCACATATCCGGTGTTTATCGTCACAAGGTTCATTCCCGTAAGGTTAACTCCGGCCCCTCTCAAGACATAGGATTGAACGGCGAGGTCGTCTATATGGACATCCTTTACAGAGGTCGAGCTCTTTACCTCGTAGACCTGCCAGCCCCCCTCCACCTTCCTGAGGATATCGGCCATTACGAAAAGGTCGTCAAACCTGAAGGCGGCCTCGTAGATAACCCCCGCCCCTTTTGAAAGCGCCTCACCCGTTTCACGGACCATGTGCTCAAGGTTGTCTCTGTAAAGTATCTCCACTCCGCCGGGAAAAAGCCTCTTCGCCAGCTCTCCCACCTCTTTTCCGGTCCTGAACATATCAAGGCGGCTCCGGTCAGGAGGGGCCGCTTCCCCGGGAGAGTTCTTGAGGAGCCAGAGCGATTTTTCGCACTGAAGACCCCTTAAATACTGCGTCTTCGAGAGAAAGGTCCTCATGGAAATTATTATAAGGCATGAGAGACCTTTTGGCAAAGGGACCTTCAGGAGAGGGGCTCAAAATGAGGAAAGGAGGAGAAAAAAATCCGGCTCATAACCTGGAACTTCAAAGGATAAGACGATATATGCGGTTCAGGACAAAAAAGCAGTGGAGGGGTTGGTTTAAGGATAAGGCCTTTATAACTTGTAGCCGAATTTTCTGAGCATGGCCTTCCTCTCCTTGACATCCGCCTCGGTCTCAACGCCCTTTGAGGCCGAGCCGTCGATTACCCCGAGTATGCCCCTGCCTCCGCCCTTCCCGGCGACTATCACCTGAAGGGGGTTGGCGGTGGCGCAGAAGATATTACAGACCTCGGGAACCCCTTTTACGGCGTTCAAAACGTTTACGGGAAAGGCGTCTTTAAGAAATATGATAAAGGCGTGTCCCGTGGAGAGTTTAAGGGCGTTATCGGCCGCGAGGGTTTTGAGCCCCTCGTCGGTGCCCGTAACCCTGACAAGACACGCCCCTGATGACTCTAAGAAGGCGAGACCAAATTTTATGCCCGGCACGGTGGAGACAAGGGCCTCGTGGATATCCTCAACGGTCTTTATGAAGTGGGACTGGCCGAGGATGAGGTTCAACCCCTCGGGGTTCTCTATCTCTACACTCTTTATGTTTAATCCCTCTTCCATAACCCGGCCCCTTTAGAATATCAAAATTATCCAACGGTGAAGAGGAAAAGTCAATTTTTTTAAGCCCCTGCTCCTTCCCTGTTCCTTCCCATCCACAAACCCGCCGCGAAGGGCCTTAAAAACATTACAGGCTCTGGACTATCCTCGCGTAAAGTTCCGGAAGCGCCTTTACGAGCCTTTCCGCCCCGGGCAGCACGGCGAAGTTCCTCGGCCCGAAAAGGCGCGTAAGGTAGTCCCCGGCTGTGCTGTCCACGGTAAGGCAGAAGGGTATGATGCCGCCCCTTTGAGCCTCCTTCACCGCCATGCGCGTATCCTCAATACCGTACTTACCCTCGTAGCAGTCAACATCGTTGGGCTTGCCGTCGGATATTATGAAGAGCAGTTTTATGGCGGAGCTTTCCTTGCTGATTATATCAGAGGCGCGCCTTATGGCCGGCCCCATCCTCGTATACTGAAGGGGCACGAGAGAGCCAATCCTGCCCCTTACAAAGCCGTTGTATTCCTCGTCAAAACCCTTTATATGGAAAAAACGGCATCTCGTGTTTTTCTGTCCTGAAAAACCGTATATGGCATGGCGGTCCTTGAGTCTGCTCATGGCCTCGGAGAGGATTACAAGGGCCTCCTTCTCGTGGTCTATAATCCTTTTGTCGCCAACCCATGTATCCGTGGACATGCTGAGGTCAACGAGAAAGAGGGCGGAAAGGTCTCTCTCGGCCCTCTTGTACCTTATGTACAATTTCTCATCCATTCTCCCGCCCGCCTTGAGGTCCCCGAAGGCCTCCACCACGGAGTCTATGTCTATGAGGTCTCCCTCGATCTGGCGCTTTACGAACTTTACGTCGGGGGTCAGGGCCTCGAACTGCCGCCTCAGCTCCATTATAGTCCCGTGCCTCTCCTTGAGGACCCCTTCAACAAAGCCGCCGCCCTCGGCCTCCACCACCGTCTCGATAACCCTGGAGAAATCATCCCTGTAAACCCCCTTCCTCCAGTCCCATTCATTGTAGGTATGTATATTTTCGCCGTCCCCGGCCCCGGGCGCGGAATCTTCAAGAGAATACTCCGTCTTTTCCAGATCGGCGTCGAAAAAAGATGATGTACTTCTCTCGATATCCGCCGTTACAAGCTCTTCCATGGACTCGGCCCTTTTTCCCATCCCCTCCTCGGGGTCGTCGTCAAAGGGGCGCGTTACGTTGACGAACTGGGTCCATGAGATGAGCTTGTCATAGATATTCAAGGCAAGCCCTTTTTCGTTCTCCTCCTCGTCGACTTGAACTTTCCGCGAGGAAAATCTTTTCGCCTTGCCCCCTTTTTTCGGCCCCGCCCCATCGCGCCCCTCCCCCCCTTTATCGCCTCCACCCCGGGCCTCATCCAACGGCGAGGAGGGCTCTTTGGCAATTCTTCCGGGCATAAACTTGCCCCACGGAGTAAAAGGCACCATCCCCCTGTATCTCCGTGATCGAGTTGGTCCACCCCTTAACCCCTCCCTTATCTCCACGGCGAGACGAAGACTCCCGGCAGGGGATTTTAAATTACAGGTGTCGGGAGCCCCGCCCGCTTTCCCCCTTAAAAGCTCCTCTACCCGCGCCTCGCCACTCGTCAAACCTTGAAGGGGAGGTCTCGCTGCCATTAACGTATTTTGAATATGGGCGAAGTTACGGAGGACCTTTGGAAAATCCCTTTGAATCGTAGAAAAGAGCCTCCCGTTCTCCACTATCCAGTAGATGTCGGCGAGTTCCTGGTCCCTTTGAAGGAGCGTACTCTTTTCATGGGCCGGTCTCAGGGAGCCCGACTTAATCTGGTAGGAGAGGAAAAAGAGAGTTACCTTCGCGAGCTCCTCCTGCAGGCTCAATTCCGTCATATCCACGAAAGAGAGGGGCAGGAAAATCGTCTCACCGTCAGTCCATGGAAAACCGTGGTCGGCAAGGAGAGCCGTATGGCCGAGTTTATGGAGGTGATGAAGATAGGGGCGGGGGGGCGCGTCGCCCGAAAGAGCGGCGACGCGCGTCTCAGTGCCCGTTATAATGGAGGCGACGATGGAAAACCTCCTGAGATGCTCCCCTGTGACAAAAGGGGCGTGGCCGGCCTTCCACCTCTTAATCCGCCTCAAGTGGCGGAATTTAAAAACCCTGTCTATGCCTTTTGCGATGAGGTGCTCCATAGGCGGTGAACTCCTCAGAAGATGGCGTCTATTATGTCAAGCATGGCCTTTCGTGTCTCGCTGTCCTCTGTAATGGGCCTGACGATAGCCGCGTCGGCCGCCGCGCGCGCCGGAAGACCTTCGGCCATGAGCCTCGCAGAATGTACGAGGAGCCTCGTACACGGCGGCGACTCAAGCCCCGATTCCGTAAGGGTTCGTATCTTCCTGCCCGCGCCCACGAGGAGGGCCGAGCGTTCTTTATCAAGGCCCCCTTCGAGGCTCACTATCTCCGTCTCCAGGGCTTCTGGGGGGTAGTCGAACTCAAGGGCCGCGAACCTCTGGCGGGTGCTCGGCTTCAGGTCCTTCAGTATGTGCTGGTAGCCAGGGTTATAGGAGATAACAAGCATGAAGTCATCGGGGGCGTGGAGCTCCTCACCGGTCTTTTCCACCGTGAGAATGCGCCTGTCGTCTGTAAGGGGGTGGATTATCACGGTCGTGTCCTTTCTCGCCTCCACCACCTCGTCGAGATAGCAGATGCCCCCCTGCCTTACGGCCCTCGTAAGAGGGCCGTCTATCCAGACAGTCTCCCCGCCCTTGATCAAATACCTGCCCACGAGGTCGGAGCCCGTAAGGTCGTCATGGCAGGCCACGGTATGGACGGCGAGGCCGAGCTTGAATGCCATGTACCTGACGAAACGGGTCTTGCCGCACCCCGTTGGGCCCTTGAGGAGTACCGCCATACGGCTCTTATAGGCGGCCTCAAAGACCTCCACCTCGTCCCCGGTTGGAAGGTAAAAAGGTTTTTCTTCCATACCCGTCTCCGCCTCTTTAGGCGCGGCGCTCAAGTGATTTTTCTTCATAACGTAAATCTCCTCTTATATCTGTCTCCTGAGGGCCTTTCCCGGAGTAAAGAAGTCATAGAGGTAGACTATAAGGCCTATGGCGAAGGTAAAGCCGAAAAAGAGCCTCAGGGCGTAGAAGAACCTCATGTATGACTGCGCCTCCATGTAGGGCAAGCCCATTATGCGCTGGAGCGTCACCTGCACTATACCCGCTCCCGTGAGAGTAAGGGTTATAAAGACCATGGAAACCACCATCGTCCAGAAGGCGAAGACCTCTTCCTTCTGGTGGGTTATTATACCCGTCCTTTTCCTTATATTGGGCACGGCATAGGAGGCCATGGCGAGGACTATCATGGCGTAGGCGCCGAAAAAGGCGAGGTGGCCGTGGCTCGCCGTCATCTGCGTTCCATGGGTGTAGTAGTTTATCTGGGGGAGCGTGTGCATGAAACCCCATACGCCGGCGCCGAGAAAGGCCATAATCGCCGCGCCGCCCGTCCAGAGTACGGCGGCCCTGTTGGGGTGGCTCCGCGTCTTCTTACTTATCATCTTGAAGGTAAATGCCACCATGGCCGCGAAGGGCAGGACCTCTAACGCGGAAAACCACGCGCCCCATTTGAGCCAGAACGCAGGGGTGCCGATCCAGTAGTAGTGGTGCCCCGTGCCGAGCATGCCGGAGAAGAATGTTAGCCCGATAATCACATAAAGCCACTTTTCGGCCACCTCCCTGTCAATCCCCGTAAGCTTTATAAGGAGGAAGGAGAGGAACGATGCCATTATGAGCTCCCAGACCCCTTCGACCCAGAGATGCACGACCCACCACCAGTAGTACTTGTCCACCGTCATATTGGCGGGCTTGTAAAAGGCGAAGAGATAGAATACGGCAAGCCCCAAAAACCCTCCGAAGAGCACCCAGGCGATGCTCGTCCTGCGCTTGCCCTTTATAATCGTCATGAACATGTTGAAGATAAACATAAGGACCACTATCACTATGGCGACCTTGATTATCGTGGGCTGCTCCAAAAACTCCCTTCCGTCGTGCCACCTGAAGAGATAACCCACGACGGCGATAACTCCGCCTATGAGAAAGAGATAGCAATGCAGGAGCGCGAGCTTTACGCTGTAGATCTCCCCCTCAACCTCCTCTGGGAGCAAATAATACGCCGCCCCCATGAACCCGAATACGAGCCATACCACAAGGAGGTTTATGTGTATCATCCTCGCTATGTTGAATGGTATGGCCGG
>JBHHVI010000016.1:0-34756 GCA_046754225.1 Thermodesulfobacteriota bacterium
GTTAAAACCCTTTTTGCGCCCCCGGCCTAATTCTTTACCAGTTAAAACCCTTTCTTGACAACACCTCCATAGTGAAAGTAAACTAAAGGGCGTAATTTTTTCCGTAACAAAATCATAGAGAGGGGCGGCGCCCGTGCTGGTACTGGGGCGAGCCGTCACAGGAGGCAGTCATCCATGGAAGAGAACCCGCTGAACATTGTTATAGTCGGCCATGTGGACCACGGCAAGAGCACTCTCATAGGGAGGCTCTTTTATGACACCGGAAGCCTTTCCCCCGACAGGGTTGAGGATTTGAGGAGGATATCAAGGGAACACGGCCGTGAGATGGAGTTCGCCTTTTTGATGGACCACCTCTCCGAGGAGAGGGAAAAGGGCATAACCATAGACATCGCCCATACTTTTTTTAAGACGGACAAGAGAAGGTATGTGATAATCGACGCCCCGGGCCATAAGGAGTTTTTAAAGAACATGATTACCGGCTCCTCGCAGGCCGAGGCGGCGGTCCTCCTTGTGGACGCCGCTTCCGGCGTAAAGGACCAGACGCTCAGGCATTGCTACATGCTGGGGCTTTTAGGGATAGGTCAGGTGGTTGTCGTCATAAACAAGATGGATACCGTGGGGTATTCCGAGGAGAAGTTCGAGGAAGTAAAGAGGGATATAACTTCAGTCCTTAAAGAGCGCGGTATAACGCCCGCCCATGTCATCCCCATATCGGCCCGGCTCGGAGACTTTGTGGCTAAAAAAACGGATAACCTCGCCTGGTTCAAGGGACCCACGGTCCTTGAGGCCCTCGACGGTTTCGAGGCCGCGTCCGTTGAGGAAAAAGATTTGAGGTTCCCTGTCCAGGACGTTTACGATGTAGACGGGTTGAAGCTTGCCGTCGGGAGGGTCGAGGCCGGTAGGGTGAAAAAGGGGATGGCCGTAAACATACTGCCTGACGGGGCAAAGGGCACTGTTACGGATATTCGCAAGTTTGAGGTTGAAGGGCTCAATGAGGCCGGCACAGGGGAGTGCGTAGGCATACGCGTGGAAGGGGCACAGATTAAAAGGGGCGACATATTGTCGGAGAGCGGGGACTCCATTGTAACGGATACCATACACGCCAACATCTTCTGGCTTATCGATAAAGATTATCTGCCCGGCGTTTCATTGACGCTCAGGTGCGCCACGCAGGAAACGAGGGGCGATATTTCGAGGATTATAAAGAGGTTCGACCCCGCCACAAGCGAGGTTTGGGAAAAGGAGGCCGAGACCATAAGGCCGGCGGAGGTGGCGGAGGTGGAAATAAAGCTCGAAAAACCGGTTGTTATCGACAGGTTCTCCGATATTCCGGAACTCGGCAGGTTCGTCCTCGAACACGCGGGCCGTCCCGTTGCCGGTGGCATTATTGTTTAGCTGTCTTGACGCTCATCTTTAGTCCGGAAGGTTTTTTTCGCCGTGGCGGACCAATTCAAAAGACTTAAGGGCCTTATTGAGGATAGAAAGGCCGTCGTGGGGGTAATAGGGCTCGGTTACGTGGGTCTGCCCGTGGCCATAAGGTTTCTTGAGGAAGGTTTTAAAGTCCTCGGCTTCGACGTGGACCCCGGAAAAATAAAAACCCTTATGAGGGGCGGAACTTATATAAAGCATATCCCCCCTTCTAAACTCGCCCCTTTTGTAAAGGGCGGTAGAGGGGCCTTCAGGCCGACGGGTGATTTTTCACGCCTTAAAAGCGCGGACGCCGTTATAATCTGCGTTCCCACGCCGCTCTCCGACAAGAGGGAGCCAGATTTGAGTTACGTGGAGGAGACGGCCAAAGAGATCGGGCGGAGCCTCAGGCCGGGCCAGCTTATTTCCCTTGAGTCGACGACCTACCCCGGAACCACTGAAGACGTGCTTTTACCCGTCTTTGAAGGCAGGGGGCTCAAGGCGGGCCGCGATTTTTTCCTCGTCTTCTCTCCCGAGAGGGAGGACCCGGGCAGAAAGGATTTTACGACCCGTACTACGCCGAAGATAGTGGGCGGCGTTACCGCTCGGTGCGCCGGGCTCGGTAAACTCCTTTACTCGAAGATCGTGGAAAGGGTTGTAAAGGTCTCGACCGCGCGCGCCGCCGAGATGACTAAGCTCCTTGAGAATATCTACAGGAGTGTAAACATAGCCCTGGTAAATGAGTTGAAGGTCTTATGCGGGCGTATGGACATAGACATCTGGGAGGTCATAGAGGCGGCCAGCTCAAAGCCCTTCGGCTTTGAGCCCTTTTACCCCGGCCCGGGCCTCGGCGGACACTGCATACCCATAGACCCTTTTTATCTTACATGGAAGGCGCGGGAGTTTGATTTTTCAACCCGCTTTATAGAGCTCGCCGGAGAGATAAATACGCATATGCCCTATTATGTCGCCGGCAAGGTGAGCGAGGCGCTTAACAAAAAGGGGAAGTGCGTAAAAGGGGCGAATATACTCGTCCTCGGGATAGCCTACAAGAAGGACGTTGACGACATGAGAGAGTCGCCTTCAGTGGCCCTCATAAGGATCCTGAAAGAGAGGGGGGCGAGGGTCAAATATAACGACCCCCATCTGCCTGTGGCCGTGAGCCGCAGAAAAGGTTTCCGGATGCGCTCAACGCCCCTTAACGTACAGAGCCTCAAGGGCTCGGACTGCGTCCTTATAGCCACGGACCACTCGTGTTATGACTACAGGTGGATAGTGGATAACAGCAGGCTTGTAGTTGATACGAGGAACGCCACGGCGGGCATAAAGAGCGCGAAGATCGAGAGGGCCTGACGCCACGGCGCTTCGGGCCGTCAGGTGAGAGTATGCCGGTCAGAGTATGAAGGGGTCAACCCCGCCCCTTGAGTTTGTATACGAAGATGCCCTGCTCTATTACCTGTTGTTCGATAACGCCCTTTTCAACGAGGTTTTCAAGGATTAAAGTCAACTGGTCGACTGACGGCGTAAGCCTCTCGAGGTTCTGCCACCACGCCGTAATACCTTCGTCCGTCTCTTCGGGCCCCTCATTTTTGGCTATGTAGTCGATGATCTCTTTGTCGAGGTGCTCCTGCGCTCCTCCCATATTTTCTACCCCCATTGTGAACTCTCCTGTGATTTTTTTATTTTTATCGAATCAATATCCTGCCATCCCTCAGCTTTGTTATCGACGTAAAGAAGTCCCTGAGGCAGGAGGTCGGACGGGGCTGGAAGGTGGGTTCAGAGAAAGCCGGAAATAATATTAATCGTAACTTTTCAGGTATTCTCCTTAGTTGTGCGTCTGATAAAAGTTTGTTTTCAAAAGGGGTATTATCTCCCGGGTAATTGTCTTCATGCCGGTGGTATTTAGGTGGAGGGGGTCAATGAAAAAACGGCATTCTTCTTCATTGCTGAAGCGTCGTCTCAAGTCGATGAGCACGAGTTTTCCCTCCTCTTCAAGGGGAGCGAGGATGGAAAGTGCCCATTGGTGGGAGCCATCAGGGGTGTAGTAGCGTCTTATGAAACTGTGCTCGGGCATTAAAACCACGATCAGTTTTTTCTTCGAGGCGATGGATTCGATGAGACTTCGCCAGGATTCTTTGATCTTCTTCCCCTGCCCGGACAGGATTGACTCTATAGGGCGCTTGTTGCTGTATTTGGTGCAGACCGTATGATTCCTCCCGAGATCTTCTTCGGCTTTCCGCGTTATGGAACCACTCTCTATTTGTCGAAGAGATTGCAGGCAACTCTTTGGTGACTTGAAATCTATTGAACAGATATTGAAATTGTTAATGGGGCCGTGGGCCAATATATCCTTCCAGTGCGACGGACGTCCAAAAACGGCGTATCCCAATCGTCTCAATGGATGGAATATAAGGTCTTTGAAGTCAAGGCGGTACTGGAAGAGGGCGGAAACTCCGCCATAGGTTTCCAGCCTGCCCGGGTTAAAAGGGACATGAGGCAGTACGCCGGCAAAGTCGCCCATTGACCTGAAGGGCTGAACCATCCCCAGTTCATAGGCCCCGTTGCCTACCTTTAACATGCTTGACGAGGAGAGCCCAAGCAGAACCCCCTTGAAGTCGGGAAAATCTTTTCCAAGCCAGCCCCATAACACTTCCAGTGTCATGAGGTGGGTTCCGGGCATGGCAAAACTGACGTGGTCCGCGTTATACTTTTTGGAAGTCCGCAGGAGATATTTGTGGTCAAGGCCGTGGTCAACCCTCGAGTCCCCAAGCGTTACAAAATGTATCCTCCTCTTGCCGTGTTCATTAACGGCCTTTTTGAGCTGGATGCTTCTTCCGGCGTGGCTCTGTCTTTTTACAAAGGGTTCGTAAAGACCGAGGCGGAAAAAGATTTCAAGGGCCAGGACCAGGAGGAAGGGGAGAAAGAACCTGTAACTGCGGAAGAAAGTCATGGGCACACCTTAAAATTGAAAGTAAATGAACGGTATGGAACTGTCGGGGGTTAGAAGTATAAGGGAGATTATTGCAAGTGTGTGAACCGCGACTACAACGGCGGCCGGCGTCCTCTCCACCCGTTCAGGCCAAGACACTCGGTGAGTTATCCAGTGGAGGAACATGAAGAACCCTACAAAGACCCAGAGGTTGCCCGTGGCTGCCCAGGAAAAGTCCGTCAAACCTATAGTCGCGAGGTTTGAGATAATCTGAAGGCTGTCAGCAAGGGAATTGCTTCGGAAGAAGATCCACGCGAAACTGACCAATTGAAATGTCAGAAACCACCTTACCGCGAGAGCAAGGTATGATTTCGACTCCCAGAAGGCCGGCCACAGTGAACGCGCCTGGCGCTCTATGAGAAGGTATATCCCATGGATGGCGCCCCAGATTACGAAGGTCCAGCTTGCCCCGTGCCAGAGCCCCCCGAGTAACATGGTTATCATGATATTCCTGTAGGTAAAGAGGGCTGTCCCCCTCGACCCTCCCACGCCGAAGTAGAGGTAGTCCCTGAGCCACGTGGACAGGCTTATATGCCACCGTCTCCAGAACTCCCGGAGGCTCAGGGAGAGATAAGGATGGTCGAAGTTTTTAGGGAACTTAAAACTGAAGAGTTCCGCCACGCCTATGGCAATATCGCTGTAACCGGAGAAGTCAAAGTAGATTTGAAAGGCAAAGGCGTAAACCCCGAGGAGAGTCTCCCATCCGCCGGAACTCGCCGGGTTGTTGAAGACCCCGTCGACGACAGTGGCGAGGTTGTCTGCGAAGACGGTTTTTTTTACCAACCCGAGGATAATCAGGCTGACGCCGCGCTGAATGTCGTTAAACGCGGGCCTGTGCGGGGCGTCGAGTTGCCGGAAGAACGTCTTGGCCCTGATAATGGGGCCGGCCACGAGTTGTGGAAAAAATGAGACGAAGAGGGCGTAATCAAGGAATTTGCGCCTCGGCGCTATCTTCCCCCTATATACGTCTATAGTGTAACTCATGCTCTGAAAGGTGTAGAAGGATATGCCCACTGGCAGAAGGAGGTCGAGGGCTGAAAGAGCAGGGGCGTGGCCGAGGAGTTGTGAAAGGTCGTTAGTCGAGGAAACGATGAAGTTGGCGTATTTGAAAAAGAAGAGGATGCCTAGATTTACGCAGAGGCTCGTGGCGAACATGGCCCTGGGCCTCCATCTGCAATATATCCTGCGGGCGACGAAAAAATCGACGGTAGTGGTGGTGAGGATGAGCACTAAATAGGTCCAGTTCCATTGACCGTAAAAATAATAACTCGCCAGGAGGAGTACGCCCTTTTGCGCTGTATTGTTTTTGTGGAACAGCCGGTTTAATGTTAGGACAATAAAGAGGAAGGCAAAAAAGTGATAGCTGTTAAATAACATCGCTAATATCCTTTAAGAGAGACAATTTTTCCTCTGCATTGCTTGAAAATCAAAATATAACAAAAGAGGGGTTTGTTCAATGGAAAGTTTATTTGACGATTATGCGAGGAAGGTATGCGTGGCGGCCTCGTCAAGAACGGCTCTTAAATGGCTCTGTACGGCGGTGGTTCTATAAGAGGTAAGAGGTATAGATTGGCCTGCCCGACGCTTCTCTCACACTCATATGCGTCACACAGGAATCCAGGAGAGCTATTTTGTGGATTATTAAAGAGGTTCGGGCCTACCACAAGCGAGGTTGTGGAGAAGGAGGAGGATGAAGGTATTAACCCCGCCCCTTGAGTTTGTATACGAAGATGCCCTGCTCTATTACCTGTTGTTCGATAACGCCCTTTTCAACGAGGTTTTCAAGGATTAAAGTCAACTGGTCGACTGACGGCGTAAGCCTCTCGAGGTTCTGCCACCACGCCGTAATACCTTCGTCCGTCTCTTCGGGCCCCTCATTTTTGGCTATGTAGTCGATGATCTCTTTGTCGAGGTGCTCCTGCGCTCCTCCCATATTTTCTACCCCCATTGTGAACTCTCCTGTGATTTTTTTATTTTTATCGAATCAATATCCTGCCATCCCTTTAATCCATTGTCAATATAAAGAAGGCGGCGCGGGCCGTGGCTTTACGGTTGGGCGGTGGGGAGGGGCGCAGGGGGCGCGAAAAAAAGCCCGCGGGAAAAAATGCGGTGGTAGTGAGTACACATATAAGTCCGCAAACGTTATAAATGGAGTCGTTGAAGATTATCAGTATAAATCTATATCTCCCAGAGCGTCTCATGAAGATGCAAAAGACATCTTCCTCCTCCTTCTTATCCATTTGTCAATTTCAACAGCTATTACGATTGTCACAGTGACCAATCCAACCTCCAGCCATTCAGTCATTGTAAGAGGTACTGTCCTGAAAATCCACTGAAGCGCCGGCACATAGAGAACCGCAAGCTGGGCAAAAAATGCGCCGATCATGGCATAGAGGAGATAGGGATTGCCCATGGGGCTCATGCTGAAAATAGACTCTGTCTCTGATCGGCAGTTGAGCGCCTGATAGAACTGAAAAAAGACCATCGTTGTCAGAGCCGCCGTGCGTGCCTTCTCAAGAGGCACTCCCCCATGGAGGTCCGCCATGAAGACAAATAGTGTTCCTGCGGCCATAACGATTCCCATTAGAACCGTCCTTTGAATCATAAGGCTTGAGAGGATACCCTCCTTTGGCTTCTTTGGAGGGGTTTTTAAAGTCCCCTTTTCAGCCGGCTCAAAAGCAAGGGCAATATCCTGCAACCCGTTTGTTACAAGATTTAACCAGAGAATCTGGGCAGGGATATAGGGTAAGGGTATTCCCATCAATATGGTTGCCAGAATAGCTGTTATTTCACCAAAACCACATGACACAAGGAAGAGAGTAACCTTCCGTATATTTCCATATACGACCCTTCCTTCCTCAACGGCGGCAAAAATGCTCGCAAAGTTATCATCGGCGAGCACCATATCTGATGCCTCTTTTGCCACATCGGTGCCTCCCTTGCCCATGGCTATGCCTATATGCGCCGCCTTCAAGGCCGGAGCATCATTTACCCCATCACCGGTAACGGCTACTATTTCTCCATGTCTTGTAAGTTGCCGGACTATCCGTAGTTTATGATGGGGCGCGACCCTTGCGAATATAGAGACCGTTTCGAGCACATTGAAGAGTTCGTCGTCACTCATGGACTCTATTTCTCTGCCTGTTAATACATCGGACGCTTCTGTTGTTATGCCGAGCATCCCGGCTATGGCGGCGGCTGTGGTGCCGTGGTCTCCGGTAATCATCACAATCCTGATGCCATAGTCTTTACAGCGCTTGATAGCGTCAACGGCCTCTGGTCTTGGAGGGTCCAACATACCCTGAAAGCCCGCGAAAATCAGCTCCGACTCAATATCATGATGGGTAATCTCCTCCATATCCGCGCTCGCTTCCCTGTAGGCCATGGCAAGCACCCTGAGTCCTGACTTGGCAAAATTTTCCGCTACCTGTAAAATCTCAGCTCTCTCCAAATTTTCTCCATCCGTTCCTCTGGTGCACATATCCAGTACTCGCTCAGGCGCCCCCTTGACAAAAATAACTCTCTTCCCCTTGTCCTCGTGAAGGGTTGCCATATATCCCAGTTCGGACTCAAAGGGCAGCATTGCTACCTGGTGATAATTACTTCTCTCATCTTCGCAATTGAGCCCCGCCTTGAATGCGGAGACAATAAGCGCTCCCTCTGTAGGGTCTCCATCAACCCTGTAGGAGTTATCCTTTTCGTAAATATCAGACTCGTTACAAAGAAGCCCGATTCTAAGAACTCGCCGGAGATTTACCAGCTCCCCCACATTAACTGGAGCCTGCTCATGGGATATTGTCCCTTTTGGTTCATATCCGCTCCCCGTAACCCCGTATGTTTTATCTCCATCAAAAATAATCCTGACAGTCATCTCGTTTTTGGTCAGGGTCCCTGTTTTGTCAGACCCTATGACAGTAGTACTCCCGAGGGTTTCCACTGCAGGCAGCTTTCTGATAATAGCGTTGCGCCTTGCCATCCTTGTAACCCCGATTGCCATTGCTATGGTTACGGCAATGGGCAGGCCTTCAGGTATGGCCGAGACTGCCATGGCCACAGCGGTCATAAACATATCCGAGGCTTTTGCTCCGAACATAATGCCTGCGCCAAAGACAAGGGAGGAAAACCCTAAGACAACAAATCCTATTAACCGGGCAAATTTTTCAAGTTTTTCTTGAAGGGGAGTCTTGAATGCCGATACTTCTCTTACTTCCTTTGCTATCTGCCCGAGGGCGGTTCCCTGGCCTGTCTCAACAACAATTCCATGCGCCCTTCCACTTACAACAACCGTGCCCATAAAGGCCATGTTCCTCTGGTCCCCATGAGTTAAATAATCTTCCTTGATATCAGCTGTTGTCTTTTCAGCAGGAATGGATTCTCCTGTGAGCATAGCCTCTTCGACCTTTAGTTCTATCGTACTAAAGAGCCTGACGTCAGCGGGCACTTTGGAGCCTGAGGCAAGCAGGACAATATCTCCGGGCACGAGTTCGAGGCTGTGGACTTCTTTCTCCACGCCATCCCTGATCACCCTTGCTTTGGGAACGAGCATCTCCTTAAGCGCCCGCACACTTTTTTCCGCCTTGAACTCCTGAGTATAGCCAATAATTGCGTTCAGGAGAACAACAGCCATAATTACACCGGTGTCTATGTATTCATGGAGAAGAAAGGTAACAATGGCTGCTATCAGAAGGATGTATATAAGGGGGCTTGTGAATTGATGAAAGAGTATCTTGAGCTTGTTTATCTTCTCTTCTTCGGCCAACTTGTTGGGGCCGTATTGTACAAGACGGGCCTCGACTTCCTTATCGCTCAATCCTTCTTCCGAAGTCTTGAGCTCATGGAGTATGTCCTTTGAATTAAGCTGATACCAAATCATTATTGATTCTCTGAATTGAAAGCATGTGATGGGGGGGCGTCAACTTAATCCGCGTCTCCTTGCTTCAAACCCTTTGGAGTCCACCTCATTGGTCTCGAGTACCGGTGGTCGATAATTCAGAGAGCTGCGTGGCATTAAGTAAATTGTACTCGCTATTCCAGCACGGCGTCAAGCCCGTTGCTGAACTGCAGATTACCCTATGAAATGTTGAGGTCAAAGGCAGAGGCAATGTATGCGTGGTACAGGAATTCGTGTGCGATGCAACCGCCCCTGTTCCTTTACCGGCAAGGTAAAACCGCCTGCGGGAAGAGGATTTAAGGTTAGAAATTACCCTTCGGGATACCGGGTTTTTAATGACGGTTAAGAGGATATGCAATAAACAGTTTTAATTTCCATTATTTCTTGAATCTTCTTGATATTTAGGCCTTTTTAGGGTACTGATTATAACGAAGTGCTTTCATTATATTTGCGTGTCAAAGGGGTTTTTATGACCACGGAGGATTCGAAAAGCGTTCTTGTCGCCTGTGGCGGTGAGTTTTATAATTCCGGGCTCGGCCCCATCCTCGCCGAGGCCGGGCACAGCGCGAGGCTTGTGAGAGACAAAGATGAACTGACGGCCGCCTTTAAAGGAGAGCTGGCGGGGTTGGACCTCATAATCGTTGATTTGGATATGCCTGATATCGGGGGGGCGAGGGTTTTCGCGTGGTTTAAGAAAAAGGGCGTCCTCGAAAAGTGTCCCGTGCTGGCCCTGATAGACGCCGACATTACAGCCCGGACTCTGGGACAACTTAAAAAGCTCGGCGCGGCCGGGATTATATCAAAGACCTTCACCCCGGAGCACATCGCCTACAGTATAAAGAGGCTCCTCTTTCAGGAGAAGGTGGAGAAAAGGGCGGCGGCGAGGGTGCCGGTCTCCATCCCGTCGGATTTCACGATTGGGGATAACAGGTACACGGGAACCCTTCTCAACATAAGCTCCACGGGTGTCTTCCTTCACTCAGCCGCGGAACTCCTTATAGGGGCCAGGCTCAACCTCCTCTTCAGCCTCCCGGGCTTCAACAGGGTTTTGAACTTGAAGGGCGTTGTCATGTGGTCGACGCGGCCGAGTGTGGGCAAGTCCATTTTCGGCGGTTCCGGCATAATGTTTACCGCTGTCTCCGGGGAAGACCAGTTGGTGCTCGATGATTTTATCGGCATGGAGGTCAAGAGGCTTGGTCTTGAGGGTGATGCTTCCCGATGACCGCATCGGCGGGGCTTTTGACGCGGTGGGCGTAACCCTACAATTTAAGGGGAGGGTCTTTTTTCAGGTATTTTTCCGCTTCCGCGGCCGTCACGGCCTTTGAGACGTAAAAACCCTGTATCTTGCCGCAATCAAGTTTTTTAAGGAGCTCGAGCTGGGCCTTTGTTTCCACCCCTTCGGCAATGACATCGATATTCAGGCTTCTGGCGATATTTATTACGGCGCTGGCTATGGCGGCGTCGTCGGGGTTGTCGGTTATGTCGCGGGTAAAGGACTGGGCGATCTTGAGCATATCGATGGGCATCCTCTTCAGGTATTCAAGTGAAGAGTAGCCGGTGCCGAAGTCGTCTATGGAGAGCCTTATACCCAGCCCCTTCAACTCATGTAATGTCTTTATGGTGGCCTCGGCGTCTTCCATCAACATCGTCTCGGTAAGCTCAAATTCGAGGTACTCCGGGTCGAGACCCGTTTCGTCAAGTATCTTTTTGATGCTCTCAACAAAGTCCTTCTGAGTGAACTGCCTCATGCTCAGGTTGACGGAGACGCGTACGGGCTTGAGCCCCTTTTTTCGCCACTTGACGGCCTGAGTGCAGGCGCTCAGGAATATCCATTGCCCTATGGGGATAATAAGGCCCGTATCCTCGCAAACAGGTATGAACTCCATCGGATAGACAAGCGTCTTCTTGTCTTTATTCCAGCGGATGAGGGCCTCGAAACCCACGACCTCTTTTGAGACTATATTGACCTGCGGCTGGTAATGGAGAACGAATTCACCCCTGTCAACGGCGCCCCGGAGGTCGTTTTCGAGGTTAAGCATCTCCATGGCCCTGGCGTTCATCTCAGGGGTGTAGAGTTTGTAGTTGTTCCTGCCGGCGCTCTTGGCCCTGTACATGGCCGTGTCGGCGTTTTTAAAGAGTGTCTCGACGTCCCTGCCGTCCTCAGGGTATATGCTTATGCCCATGCTGGCCGTCACAAAGAGCTCTGAGCCGGCCACTTCGAATGGTTTGTTGAAGATAGCGAAGATCTTCTCAACCACATGCCGTACATCGTCCACTTTATTAATATCCTGAACAAGTACGGTAAACTCGTCTCCGCCTATACGGGCGAAAGTATCGGAGGTGCGTAGGCACTCCTGGAGCCTCCCGGCGACGGCCTTCAGGAGCTCGTCTCCCATGGAATGGCCCAGGGTGTCATTTATTACCTTGAAGCGGTCGAGGTCGAGGAAGAGGAAGGCCGCCATGAGTTTTTTTCTTTTTCCCCTGGCAAGGACCTGGTTCAGGCGGTCGACGAAAAGACGTCTGTTGGGCAGGCCCGTAAGGGAGTCATGGTAACTCATCTCCTGTATCTTCTCTTCAAAACGTTTCCTGTCCGTTATATCCCTTATTATCCCGATGGAGTTCCACCCCCGGCCCATCTTTACGGCTGAAACGGATATCTCCACGGGGAATTCGGTCCCGTCCTTCTTAATGCCCGAAAGCACCATGGTCCTGCCGAGCACCGTGCCCTTGCCGGTCTTCTTGAATTTCTTGAACCCCTCTTTGAAGGCCTTCCTGTGCATCCGGGGCAGGATGAATTTACGGATCTCCCTGCCCACCGCCTCTTTTTCCGTATAACCGAAGATCTTCTGTGAAGCCGGGTTCCAGTATGATATGCGCGCGTCATCGTCTATCATTATTATCGCCTCCTGGGCCGAGGCGCTTATCTTGTGGAACCTTTCCTCGCTCCTTCGGAGGTCCTCGGTAATCCTCGCGTTGTCGATTGATATCGCTATGGGCCCTGAAATCGTTACCAGTATGTCTCTGTCTTCGGCCTCGAAATGCCCGCCTTCGATCTTGTTTATGACCTGAATTACACCGAGGATCCTGTCTTTCACAAAGAGAGGCGCCGCCACCATGGACCTCGTATGAAAACCCGTCTTGGTATCAAAGCTACGGTCGAACCTCTTGTCTTTCCTGATGTCACGCACAAGGAGGGGTTTCTTGTTTTTATATACCCAGCCGGCTATGCCCTGACCGGGTTTAATGGCGAGCTTCTTGACGTCCCCGCCCTTCTTGCCGAGGGCCACGGTAAAAGAGAGGTCACCCGTCTCCTCGTCAGGCAGGAGTATGGAACAGGCCTCGGCGCCTATTACATTCTTGGTCACCTCCATCGTCTTTTCCAGCACCTCGGTGAGGGCCGTTGTCGTGGATATGGCCTTTGAGACCCTTCGGAAGAGTTCAAGCCTTGTGAGACGCCCCTTGAGTTTTTCCACCAGAATTTTATTGTGCAGGAGCAGGGCCTGCCTCTCCGTAGCCTTCTTCATGGAGTGGAGCAGTTCTTCTTCGCCGAGCGGTTTCTTTATGAAGTCGTAGGCGCCTTTCCTTATGGCCTCGATGGCGGCATCGAGGGAGGCGTGGGCCGTCATTATGATAATGGCCGTATCCGGGTTTATCCTGTTTATCTCCGGTATCATATCTATACCGGAGCCAGAGGGGAGCACCACATCAAGGAGCACGGTCCGGATATCCTCCTTGCCGAGTATCTTGAGCGCTTGCTCGGAATCCCCGGCTTTGAAGACCTTATAGCCCGCGGCCGTGAGAATGTCCCCGGCCATCTCCCTTACAAGGGCGTCGTCGTCAACTATGAGTATGGAGTTCACCTGTGTCTCTTTTCAGTGGCGGAGTATTTTGGGGTCCGCAGTATTTTAAGATATTTCTGTCTTAAATGCGAGGGAATAAAAAAACATGTGCGTCAGGCGCCACATTCTACATTATATAGAATATGGCATAATTCATGTAAAAAAGCCCCTGTACTTAGGGACAGGTGGCGTGATTCCATAAGAGAATTTTTTTTTGATTGGACGGACATAATATTCCGGAGAGAGTGGGGGGAAGAGAGAATGGCCGACGCACTTTTAAATGAAACATGGGGGGCGGCCGCAGGCAGTGTACACGTCATCTCTTTCGGGCGGTATAGGCCGAACCTCTCTCTGATTCCGCGCAGGCGTGTTTTGCCGCTGAAAAACCGAACTTATCGAGGAGCGCGAGAAAATACTTCTCCCTGAATCCTAATTCACACCATCCAAAGAGGCGCATCGAGCGAAGCGACACCCCGTCCAGGCGCGGCCCCCAGGGATAGGGCAGGATGTAGTCGGCCATAAGGTTCTCTTCTTCGATGATGGGCTCACCGGCGAAAACGATCATGCCGTCGTCTTTCAGCATCTTATATATCCCGGCCAGGACCTTCCGGTGCTCCAGCGCGTGGTGGAATGCCTCAAAAAAAAGTATCCGGTCATAGCAGTCGCCGGGGTTGATGTTTTCGCCGAAGAGGCCCTTTTTTAATCGGATGTTTATGCCGTAGAGCTTGTTCTGCTTCTCTATCGTCTTTAAATAGTTCTCGTCTATGTCCACTACGGAGACGTCGCAACCCATGCGCGCGAGCGCCACTGAAATGGGCCCCACGCCGGCGCCGTACTCCAGGACGCGGTCGCCTTTTTTCACGTCCAGGCGCTTCAAGACCGCCCCGTAGGCGACTACAAAATCACCCACTAATTTGCTGTCGTCATAATTATAGGGGAAGAGGGAATTGATATCAAGATCAGGGGTCAGAAAGGGCGTTAATTCGTTTACCTCGGGGCTGTAATCCCTGACCCCCGTTATGTGACATAATATCTCCAGGACGCCCTTATGGTATTCATCGGAAAATGGATCCCCGCCCAATTTCCAGCCGCCGGGTAGCTTCAAGAATACACCGTCAAGCGCGCTCAGTATCTCTTCTTCGGGTTTTCCGGCGAGACCCTTGCCTATGAGGTCGTCGAACTCCTCCAACGAACGGAGTACCTTCACGGCCCCGGGGGGTTTAATCCCACAGAGTTTTAAGACCCGCTTTATCCATCGCTTTATCATGTTGTGACCGAGACCCGTGGTTTGAGTTATCCCCGTTGCCCTGATTGTGTTCCAAGGATAATATCATAAACAATATTTATCCGTCTCATAAAAAAGATGAGGGGAAGAAGAGGACGTGCTTGAAAAGGCGGGCATAAAGGACTTCCGCTTCCACGACATCAGGCATGCCTGCGTAATCCATCTGGCCCTTAAAGGAGTGGACTTATATACAATACAGAAACTGGGGAGGTGAAGATACTCTCAATGGTGACGAAGTATGCTCAACAATCGCCGCAACATCAGAAAAATGCGGTAAGTGCTCTTGAGGGGTTCTTTCGAGGAGAAGTGTCAGGAAAAAATTTTGGAAAGGTCGTCGACCGAAAGGCCTGAACTTTTAGCAAGCGTGAACAGTTGAAATAGGAGCTGGGTGGCGTCCTTAATGCCAGGAAGCGAACTTTTCAGCTTTTGAAGGAATGTCTTCTCCTTGCTCCCCTCAGGGAAGTTTGGGAGTTGCTCATCTATCTTGTTCTGGACGTTAAGGAGCAGGGTCAATTTAAAATCAATGGACTGGCTTTGTGTTTGTGTCGTATGGATTACTGTACTCGGCATCCCGGTGAAAGGAGCGGATTCGACAGAAAAGTACTCACCATGAAGGCGAGCAATTAAGCCCCCCAACTTGAATTTATAAATATCGACCTGAATGCGCCTACCGTCAGAATAACAATCTTTGAAGGCTATTTTATAAATACTATAGTCTTTTTCTGTTCTTAGATTTAGTTCGTCAATGGAGCTATTAAGTTGTTCTCTAATGCTCGCGATATCCATTTGGCCAGAGGACGGAGCCTGTGTAAGATAGCCTTGTAACTCTGAGTATATTGGCCTGATTTTTTCTTTCATTGCTTTATCCTCTTAATGATGGTGGTCAATCTCTATAACTTTGCTTGCAGCATATGGCCCCGGAGTAGTAAAGGTGACAGTTTTTTTCAGTTCTTGTCTCAAACCAAACGTAAATTCTGTCTCAAACCAACTGCGCCGCAACAGCAACACATTGGTTTTCTTTGCAAGCTTTCTTTTTTCTAAAAGAAAGCGATGGTGCCGGAGGCGGGGGTCGAACCCGCACGGGATTGCTCCCACGGGATTTTGAGTCCCGCGCGTCTACCAGTTTCACCACTCCGGCGCTATAAAAAGCTCATCTTATAATAGAACGCCCCGGCGACTCAACAAAAAAATCTTTCCCGCCGCCCCTTGCCCCGCCTGTCATTTGCAGGTAATTTCGCGCGCCGCCTCCTTCTTTCACGGGGCTCTGATAACTGGGCGGGGTTTACGGTTGTATAAAGCCGGGCCTGCGAAGAGTCTCTATTGACATGAAACCCCTCTTTGGATATATTGATTTGTCATGAAAGTCTCGGCCTTTATCCCCGCCAGGTTCGCCTCGACACGCCTTAAAGGGAAACCCCTCGTTGATATCGGTGGAAAGCCGCTCGTGCAAAGGGTTTACGAGAGGGCGGGCCTCGCCGCCCTCATAGACGAAGTGGTTGTGGCAACCGATGATGAGAGGATATTTAACGCTGTAAAGGGGTTCGGGGGCAAAGTCGTAATGACATCCCCGGAGCACCGCTCCGGCACGGACAGGGTGGCAGAGGCCGCAGGGTCCTTCCCGGAGGCCGCAGTAATAGTCAATATTCAGGGCGATGAGCCGTTAATCGAGTCCGGCGCGATTGATAAGGCGATAAGGCCGCTATTGGACGACCCGGCCCTCGAAGTCGCCACCTTGAAGACCCCCATTACAGACGAGGAAGAATATCTTGACCCCCATGCCGTAAAGGTGGTAACCGATAGAGAGGGGTACGCCCTGTATTTTTCCAGGAGCCCCATGCCTTACGGCCTGAAGGATTTTAGCGGAAGCGCCGACGCTCAAAAAAAGGCCTTCAAGCACATAGGGCTCTATGTCTACAGGCGTGATTTTTTGTTGAGGTTTTCCCGATGGAAGCAGACGCGCCTCGAGGCGGCCGAGCGCCTTGAGCAGTTAAGGGCCCTTGAGAACGGCGTCAGGATAAAGGTCATTGAGACGGCCTGTAACCCCGTCTCGGTGGACACCCCGGAGGACCTCGAAAAGGTGAGGGCGATAATGGCGGCGACTTTAAAATAACGGATATTATTTTTTGTTAAGAATATTTTATAACTGTACGGAAGAGCCGCGATGGGTGAATCCAAGAAATACCTGAAGACCAAGTTCATATTCGTAACGGGCGGGGTTGTCTCCTCTCTCGGCAAGGGCCTTGCCAGCGCCTCCATGGGCGCGCTCCTCGAGGCGCGGGGCCTTACCATCACCATACAGAAACTCGACCCCTATATAAACGTGGACCCAGGCACCATGAGCCCCTTTCAGCACGGCGAGGTCTTTGTCACCGACGACGGGGCGGAGACGGACCTCGACCTCGGCCACTACGAGCGTTTCACCCACGCCAAACTCACGAGGAAGAATAACTTCACCACCGGCCAGGTCTACGACTCCATCATAACCAAGGAGAGGAGGGGCGACTACCTCGGCAAGACCGTCCAGGTAATACCCCATGTAACGGACGAGATAAAGTCCAAGATAATGGCCGTGGCCGACGGCGTGGACGTGGCCATCGTGGAGATAGGGGGCACCGTGGGCGACATAGAGAGCCTGCCCTTTTTAGAGGCCATAAGGCAGATGCGCTTCGACCTCGGAAAGGAGAACGTCCTTTATGTGCACCTGACGCTCCTTCCCTATATAGCCACCGCCGGTGAGATAAAGACGAAACCCACCCAGCACAGCGTAAACAAACTCCGTGAGATCGGCATCCAGCCCGACATACTCCTTTGCCGCTCCGACCGTCCCCTCACGGGAGAGCTGAAGGACAAGATAGCGCTCTTTTGCAACGTGGAAAGAGAGGCGGTAATCTCAGCCGAGGACGTAGGGTGTATTTATGAGGTACCCGTTGTCTTCCATCGAGAGGGCCTTGATGACAGGATAGTAAAGGAATTGAATATCTGGACCCGCGCCCCCAGGCTCGAAGAGTGGGAGCGTATGGTAAAGAAGATGTACAACCCGAAGTTCGAGGTGACTATCGGGATAGTCGGCAAATACATAGACCTTCAGGACTCGTACAAGAGCCTCCATCAGGCCTTGATACACGGCGGGCTGGCCAATAACAGCCGCGTAAACCTCCGCTACATCGACTCCGAGGATGTTGAGAAGAAGGGGCCTCACGCGTTTTTAAAGGACGTGGACGGCCTGCTCGTTCCCGGAGGGTTCGGCAGCCGTGGTATCGAGGGGATGATTACGGCCGTAAAATACGCCAGGGAAAAAGGGATGCCCTTTTTCGGGATCTGTCTCGGGATGCAGGTGGCTGTTATCGAGATGGCGAGGGACAGGGCGGGACTTAAGGAGGCTGATTCCGCTGAATTCGTCCCTGAGACCCCCGACCCGGTCATCCATATAATGGAGGAGCAGAAGGGTGTGGTTAAAAAAGGCGGCTCCATGAGGCTCGGCGCCTATCCCTGCGTATTGAAGAGGGGGTCAAGAGCCTACTCGGTTTACGGCTCCACGGAGATATCAGAGAGGCACAGGCACCGCTACGAGGTGAATAACGCCTACAGGGACCTTCTCGAAGAGGCGGGAGTCGTCTTCAGCGGCCTATCTCCCGATAAAAACCTTGTGGAGATAATGGAGTTGAAAGACCATCCCTGGTTCGTGGCCTGCCAGTTCCACCCCGAGTTTAAATGCAGGCCCGCGAAACCGCACCCCCTTTTCAGGGGTTTCGTAAAGGCGGTACTCGCCGGTAAGCGGAGCGCGGCGGGTGCGGAAAAGACCGTAAGGAAGAAGAAAAGGCCTCCGGCTAAACCAAAAAAGAGAAGCGCCGGCAAGGCAAAGGGCTGAGGACACGCAAAGTAAGAGGTAGAAAACGTTGAAGGATATCCTTAGCCCCGGTGGCGGCAGGCAGCGGCCTTTTTTCATAATGGGGCCATGCGTCATTGAGGACGAATCGACCACCTTAAATACCCTTGAGGCCCTCTTGAAGATCTCAGGGGAGCTCGGCGTGCCCTTTGTCTTCAAGTCCTCCTATGATAAGGCCAACAGGACTTCAGTTAATTCTTACAGGGGGCCGGGGCTTGTCGAGGGGCTTAAGGTCCTTGAGAAGGCCCGGAAAAAATTCCCCACCGCGGCGCTCCTGACGGACGTACATTGCAGGACAGAGGTCAAGGCGGCGGCGGAAGTGGTGGACATACTCCAGATACCGGCATTTTTATGCAGGCAGACCAACCTTATTATAGAGGCGGCCATGACTGGCCGGACCGTCAATATAAAAAAGGGGCAGTTCATGGCCCCTTCCGACATACGCCATTCCGTGGACAAGGTCCTTTCCACGGGTAACGAAAAGATTATGATTACCGAACGGGGCGTGAGTTTCGGGTACAATAACCTCGTCGTTGACTTCAGGGCCCTTCCGGTATTAAAGGGCCTCGGTTTTCCCGTGGTCTTCGACGCCACGCACAGCGTCCAGACCCCCGGGGGCATGGGAGGCTCTTCGGGCGGCGACAGGACTATGGCGAGGTATCTCGCGAGGGCGGCGGCCGCCTCAGGCGTGGACGGCTTTTTTATGGAAGTCCACCCCGACCCCGACCACGCGCTCTGCGACGGCCCCAACTCCATCGCCCTTAAGGATATTAAGGGCGTTATGGAAGAGATAATAGAGATAGACAGGGTCGTGAGGGGTTTTGTCAGCGATAATAAGGCAAGGTAGTTTATGAAAAGCAAGGTCAAAAAAGAATCAGCCGCCTCTGTGGCGGTGCGTGTGCTCCGTATAGAATCCGAGGCCGTAGGTTCTCTGAAGGAGAGGATTGACGATAATTTTACCCGCGCCGTTGATATGATACTCGCCGCCACCGGCAAGGTCGTGGTCTCGGGCATAGGCAAGAGCGGTATAATCTGCAAGAAGATAGCCTCGACTCTGGCGTCCACCGGCACCTCCGCCTTTTTTCTCCATCCCGCCGAGGGGGTTCACGGCGACCTCGGGGTCCTTATGAAGAACGACGTCCTCGTCGCCGTCTCGAATTCCGGCGAGACGGATGAGCTCATAAAGATAGTACCCGTCGTCAAGCGGATGGGCATAAAGATGATAGCCATGACGGGCAACACCAATTCCAGCCTTGCGAGGTACGCCGACGTCACCCTCGACGTAAAGGTGAAGGAGGAGGCATGCACCCTGGGGCTCTCGCCCACGGCCTCTACCACCGCCTCTCTCGCCATGGGCGACGCCCTGGCCGTGGCGCTTCTTGAGATGAGGGGGTTCGGCGCCAATGATTTCGCCGAGCTCCATCCCGCCGGCAGCCTTGGAAGGAGGCTCCGCCTCGTGGACGAACTGATGCACAGCGGCGCGGGCGTGCCGTCGGTTCAGGCGGGCACGCTCCTTAAAGACGCGGTCATTGAGATGACGGCCAAGCGTTTAGGTTTTACAGGCGTATTCAGGGGCAGCGCCCTGGTGGGTATTATAACGGACGGGGATTTAAGGAGGACCCTTGAGGCCGGCGGCGACATAATGGGAAAGAAGGTCGAAGATGTGATGGGCAGGAATCCCAAGTCAATCGCCATGGGTTCACTTGCCGAGGCGGCCCTTAAAAGGATGGAAGAGTCTTCCATAACAGCGCTTTTTGTAAAGGACGCGTCGGGGGAGGTGAAGGGCGTGGTGCACCTCCATGACCTTTTAAAGGCCGGCGTGGTATGAGCTCGGAGCGGTTTTTTTAAAAGGCGCGCCCCCCCATGATTTGAAAAAAATGAAAATAAATTTTAAAAAAAGAATGTCAAAAACAAATAGAATTTTTCTTCTCAGTGCCTTCGTTTGAAAGTGGCCGGTTTTTAACGTACAGGCCCTTAAGTTTTTTTTTTAAAAATGTTATTAAAACACTTGACAGCATTATTAATGTTGTGTATAAAACAGACAACTTTAGCGGGGAGTGCGCCCTGAAAGCGTACTTTTGCGCTGGCCTTGACGGCGGTAGCCGGGTTGTTTGGCGTAAGTTTCATCTTCCGGAAAGAGCTTCTTTGACTGCCTGTTTCACCGGAGAGACAGGCATGGATTAAGCGGGCGTAAACACAGCCAACATGGATTTGACATTTACAATAAACAGCTCATAATGGGTCACAGCGCACACAGTGCCTGGTCTCGACAGGCATTTTTGTGTTTTTGCAGAATAAAAAAACAACAGCGTATTTATTAATACCAAAACTAAGGAGGAAGAAAAGGATGAAGAGATTACTTTTGTCGGTTTTTGCAGCTGCTATAACTGCCGTGTGGGCCATGCCCGCGACGGCGACTGATTTTTCCTTTAGCGGTCAGTACAGGGTAAGGGGCGAATACAGGGGTAACCCCAATTTTGTCGATGACGCCGCACAGAGCGTTGTTCTGCAGAGGGTAAGGCTTACGACGAACGCGCAGGTCACCGACGACACATCGGTAAAGATCACCCTGCAGGACTCAAGGGCGTGGGGCGCCACACCGAACGGCAACGGAGGACCCCGTCTTACAGACGTGGGCGACAACCACCTCGACCTCCACGAGTCGTATATGCTCGTCAAAAACATCCTCGACCAGCCCGTATCCCTGAAGGTGGGCCGTCAGGAGTTCGTCTACGGCGACCAGAGGCTCCTCGGCGCCTTCGGTTGGAACAACAACGGTCGTAGCTTTGACGCCGCCAAACTGACATACAACTCAGACCCCATCGATATTGACGTCTTCGGTTCGAAGATAAGGGAGGCTTCATCCGCTGGAGTTAACGGCGGCGGCGGCGGAGACGAGGACCTGGACTTCTATGGCATCTACGCCACGATCAAGTCCATACCCAACAACACCGTCGACGTATACGCCCTCGCCTTGAGGGACGGGAACGGCGGCACAAACGCCTTCAATCAGGGAACAACTTACGGCAACACGAGCTTAAACTTCGCCGGAGGAGGCATACTTGATAAGGCGCAGGTCCTCTACACTTACGGCGCCAGGGTGAAGGGCGCGTATAGCGGCCTCGATTACACCCTCGAGGTGCCTTTCCAGACCGGCAGCATCGATACCACGGCCACCACGGGCATAACCAGCTACGACATAGGCGCGTGGGCCTTGGCGGCGAAGGCCGGATACACCCTTCCCACGGCCATGAAGATAAGGGTAGGCGCGCAGTACGTCATCGCATCGGGTGACGACGACGCCGCTGACTCGGACCTCGAGACCTTCGCCAACCTCTTCCCCACGAACCACGGTCACTACGGCTTCGCCGACCAGCAGGGGTGGAGGAACGTAGACGCCTGGGCCATCGACGCTGTGGCGCAGGTCAACTCCCAGCTGAAACTCTACCTCGCCTGGTGGTCCTTCGACTTGAACGAGCAGGCTGACGCATGGTACAGCGCAGGTAACTGGATGAACACATCCGGAGCTTTAGGGACTTCAGGAGTCTCCCGCGCCGCCAGCTCCACGAACATCGAGGACGAGATTGGAAGCGAGATCGACTTCGTGGCCACATACAAGTACAACAGCGCCGTCACAGCGCAGTTCGGCTGGTCGCGCTTCTTCACAGGCAAGTTCATCGAGAGCCAGGTCGCCGGTGGCAACGTCGACGACATGGACTTCGCCTATCTGCAGTTGATCACAAACTTCTAAGGTACTTTCCTGGAAGTTAAAGCAGAAGCACAGGGGGCGGGTCTCAAGACCCGCCCCTTTTTTTTGCCTTTCACGGCCCGGCAAACCGTCCCCCCAGGTGGTCTGTCCCAAACCACGGCGGAATCCCCGCAGAAACTATTGAAAAATTTAAAAAAATCTTGTAAAAGAGGTCTTTTTAATATAATATCGACTCAGTATTTTATCTCTTATCGGGAGTTTACAGGGCTTTTTGGGCGTCTAAACCCGTCTCCCAAACTTAAGCGTCCCTTGCTTAAATGGCAGCCTTTTTTTGTTGAAAGGCGCCGATGAAATAAATATAATATAAAGCTTGCCCGGTTTTTCACAACGCCGCTTTTTCCCACCATATTACAGGGACGTGAAAAGAGCCGTGAGAGGCCATTAAAATGACAGACCATTAAAAGGCGGGGCGGAATGGATAGTCTCAGGCTGTCCGCCGGAGCGAGAGTGGCGGAATAGGCAGACGCGCCAGATTTAGGATCTGGTGGGCAACCATGGGGGTTCGAGTCCCCCCTCTCGCACCAGAGAGGCCCTTTAAAGAACTGTTGCCGGTTTAAGGGGCGTGGGGGCCGAGCATCTACAAAGGTTTAGAGCGCCGCAGGCGTGGCGGGAATTCAATTTAAAGACGTTAAAATACAAGCTTCAGGGAAGGTGAGATGGAAGAGAAAAAGATTAGCGTGGAGCGAGAGGACCTGAGTTCTGTAAAAAAGCGGTTGAGGATTACGGTCCCAAGCGCAGTGGTAACCAGCGAGATTAAAGACGCTTACCGCAGCCTCAAAGCGACAGCGGCCCTCTCGGGGTTCAGGAAGGGCAACGTCCCTCTGGGCGTGCTGAAGGCCCGGTTCGGAGAAGGCGTTACCCACGACGTGGCGACAAAACTTCTTGAGCTCTCCTATTCAGACGCCCTCGAGGAGACCTGTCTGGCGCCCATAGTAAAGCCGGAGATGGACGTGGACCTCAAAAAGATAGAGGAAGGGAAGGATTTTACCTACAGCGTCACTTTTGAGGTTACGCCCAAGATCGAGATAGACGGGTACAGGGGACTGCCCCTTGAAAAGGAAGAGAATATAGAGGTCACGGAAGAGAATATTCAGGGCTCTCTCAAGAAGCTTCAGGAGGCCAATATCCAGTTCAAGGAGGCGGCGAGGCCCGCTAAAAAGGGTGACCTCGTGGAGGTGGATTTTGAGGCCGAACGGAAGGGCAAGACCTTTAAGGACCTGAAGGCCGAGGGCTTTCCGGTTATAGCCGGCGAGAGGGGGCCCATGCCGGGCTTCGCCGAGGCCGCTGTGGGACTTGAGAAGGGCGCAAATTTGGATTTACCCATTACCATTCCGGAAAACTACCATAACAAGAAGGTAGCCGGAAAGGAGGCCGTCTTCCACATAAACGTGAAGGCCGTTAAGGAGAAGACCGTCCCGGCCCTTGACGACGAGTTCGCCAAGGACCTTAAATTCGGGAGTTTTGAGGAATTGAAGGAAAAGGTTGCTGAAGATATCAGGATTGAGAAAGAGAGGCTTCAAAAGGAGGCGCTTAAGGCACAGATACTCGATAAGCTCATAGAGGCCCATCCCCTGGAAGTGCCCGGAGTCCTTGTGGAGAGGTATCTTTCGTTGATTTTGAGAAATATTGTTGATAATATGCGTAATGGCATCGTTCAGCCCGGAGACCAGGGGCTTGACCCGGAGGCCTTGAAGAATAAATACAGGGGTCTGGCCGAGAGGAGGGTGAAGGAGGACGCCGTGCTCGACTCCATCGCCTCGAAGGAGAATGTGGAGATTACAAAGGAAGAAGTCGAGGAGGCGATAAGGAAGATGGCGGCGGAGAGAAACATACCCTTCGACGCCATCATGCAGAACCTTGTCAGAGAGGGTTCCCTCGAGGTTATTAAGGACGGCCTCAAGCACGAGAAGGTCTTTGACCTCATTATAGATTCTTCCGTCTCGCCCGGATAGGCCGGGCGTCCCGTTTTTTTTTGACTAAAAATTACCGGCTGCAGAAAGCGTGGAGGAGATATGCTTGTTCCCATTGTAGTTGAACAGACGGGCCGCGGTGAAAGGGCCTACGATATTTACTCAAGGCTTCTTAAAGACAGGATAATATTCCTCGGAAGCGGTATTGACGACAATGTGGCCAACCTCATAATAGCGCAGATGCTATTTCTGGAGTCCGAGGACCCGGAAAAGGACATACACCTTTATATTAACTCTCCGGGCGGGGTCGTAAGCGCGGGGCTCGCCATATACGACACCATGCAGTATGTAAAGCCTAACGTGGCCACCACCTGCATAGGCCAGGCGGCAAGCATGGGGGCGCTCCTTCTCACCGGGGGCGAAAAAGGCAAGAGGTTCGCCCTGCCCAACGCCCGAATACTCATACATCAGCCCCTTGGCGGGGCCCAGGGCCAGGCTACCGACATTGATATACAGGCCAGGGAGATATTGAGGATAAGGGAGGAGTTGACGAAGATTATCGTAAAGCATACGGGCCAGGCCAAAGAAAAGGTCTATGAGGATACGGAGAGGGACTTTTATATGAGTGGTAACCAGGCGAAGGAATATGGTATAATAGATTCGGTAATCGAAAAGAGGGTTTGAGTAATTTTTAACTATATGAGGAAACTCAGTCTTTTTAAACAGGCCCCTGGCGCGTTTATTCCGGATTGCAAAAGGGGTTTAACAGGACTGGAGGAAAATATATGACGACGCATAAGCATGGAAACGGATATCTAACCTGCTCGTTTTGCAACAAGGGCCAGGACGAGGTCAGGAAACTTGTCGCCGGTCCCATGGTCTATATCTGCGACGAGTGCATAGAACTCTGTAACGATATCATCGCTGAGGAGTACGATAAGGAAGAGTTCAAGAGGCGCGAGCAGAAGATTCCCAAACCGAAAGAGATAAAGAATATACTCGATGAGTATGTCATAGGGCAGGAACGCGCCAAGAAGGTCCTCTCCGTGGCCGTGCATAACCATTACAAGAGGATCGAGGGCAAGGTCTCCCTCGGCAACGTGGAGATTCAGAAGAGCAACATCCTGCTCGTTGGCCCCACGGGCTCTGGTAAGACGCTCCTTGCGCAGACGCTGGCCAGGATACTGAACGTCCCCTTCACAATAGCCGACGCCACGACCCTTACGGAAGCCGGCTACGTGGGTGAAGACGTTGAAAATATTATCCTGAGTTTACTGCAGAACGCGGAGTACGATATCGAGAGGTGCAAGAAGGGCATAGTATACATAGATGAGATAGACAAGATATCGAGAAAGAGCGACAGCCCGTCGATTACGAGGGACGTTTCGGGCGAGGGCGTTCAACAGGCGCTCCTGAAGATAATCGAGGGTACGGTAGCCAACGTGCCCCCCAAGGGCGGCAGAAAACACCCCCAGCAGGAATTCCTGCAGGTCGACACCTCGAACATACTCTTTGTCTGCGGCGGGGCCTTCAACGGCCTTGATGATATCATCGCCCAGAGGATAGGAAAGCGCACCGTGGGTTTCCGTTCCGACAAGAAGGCGCTCGCCCCCGAGGAACTTCAGAAGATAGTCTTCAAGTCTGAGCCCGAGGATTTCCTTCACTACGGGCTGATCCCCGAGTTCATGGGAAGGCTTCCCGTCATAGCCACATTGAGCGAACTTGACGAAAAGGACCTTGTAAGGATATTGCAGGAGCCGCGAAACGCCATAATCAAACAGTACCAGAAACTCTTTGAGCTGGAGAACGTGAAGTTGAAGTTCACCGACGGGGCGCTTTCGGCCGTGGCCAGGGAGTCCATGAGGCGTAAGGCCGGGGCCAGGGGCCTTAGGGCCATCCTCGAAAACGTCATGCTCGACACCATGTATGAACTGCCCTCCCAGTCCAACATAAAGGAGTGCATCATAAATGAGGACGTGATAACAGATAAGGCCAAACCCATCACCGTCTACGAGAAAAACGCGGAGACGGCGTGACGGGCCGTTAATGATTAAAGGGAGGAAGTTCCAGTCATGGGTTTATTGATTCCCGGTGATAAAATGAAAGACAGTGAATTTAAAAGAGACCCTCTTATAGTGCCGCTTATACCGCTAAGGGATATAATCGTCTTCCCCTATATGGTGGTGCCGCTTTTCGTCGGGAGGGACAAGTCCACAAAGGCGCTCGACCGCGCCATGGGAGAGGACAAGTCCATACTGCTGGCCACGCAGAAAAAGGCCAAGATAGAGAACCCTGCAAAGGACGACATCTACACGGTGGGCACCCTCGGCACGATCCTTCAACTACTGAAGCTTCCCGACGGCACGGTAAAGGTGCTTGTGGAAGGCAAAAGGAGGGCAAGGATAAAGGAGTTTGTAAGCGAGGAGGAGACATTCCTCGTTGAGGCGGAGGAGATTGAGGATGTGATGGAAGAGGGGGTGGAGACCGAGGCCCTTACAAGGTCTGTTATAAAGTCCTTCGAGGTCTACGTAAAGCTAAACAAGAGGATCCCCCCTGAGATGATAGTCAGCGTTACCTCCATCGAGGACCCGGGCAGGCTCGCCGACACCATAGCGTCTCACCTGACTGTAAAGCTCGAGGAGAAGCAGGAGCTCCTTGAGATCTCATGCCCCACGAAGAGGCTCGACCGCCTCTACAGCATAATGGAAAGCGAGATAGAGATACTTCAGGTCGAGCAGAAGATACGTCAGCGCGTCAAGCGCCAGATGGAGAAGACCCAGAAGGAGTACTACCTGAGCGAGCAGATGAAGGCCATACAGCAGGAGCTCGGGGATAAGGATGATATCAAGTCCGAGATAAAGGAGTTTGAGGAGAAGCTGAAGGGTAAGAAGCTCTCCAAAGAGGGCGCGAAGAAGGTAAAGCAGGAGATAAAGAAACTCAAACTCATGAGTCCCATGTCCGCCGAGGCCACGGTGTCGAGGAATTATATCGACTGGATGCTGAGCCTTCCCTGGGCCAAGTCTTCCGAGGAGAACAAAGATATAGACGAGGCGGAAAAGATCCTCGAAGAGGACCACTACGGCCTTAAAAAAGTCAAGGAACGGATACTCGAGTACCTCGCCGTAAGGGGACTCGTGGGTGAGATGAAGGGCCCCATACTCTGCCTCGTGGGCCCGCCCGGCGTCGGGAAGACGTCGCTGGCGAGGTCCATCGCCAGGGCCACGGGCAGGCCCTTCGTGCGCCTTTCCCTCGGCGGCGTTAAGGACGAGGCCGAGATAAGGGGGCACAGGAGGACTTATATAGGCTCCATGCCCGGCAAGATCATACAGTCTCTTAAGAAGGCCACTTCCAACAACCCCGTCTTCCTCCTCGATGAGGTGGATAAGATGAGCCAGGACTTTAGAGGCGACCCGGCGAGCGCGCTCCTTGAGGTACTTGACCCTGAACAGAACCATACCTTTAACGACCATTACCTCGACTGCGATTACGACCTCTCGAAGATAATGTTCATAACGACGGCGAATTCCATGCAGGGCATACCATATCCGCTCCTCGACAGGATGGAGATAACGAGGCTGCCCGGGTATACGGAGCTTGAAAAGCTCCATATCGCCGAGAAATTCCTTTTTCCGAAACAGCTTGGACTCCATGGCCTGAAGGAGGAGAACCTTGATATCAGCAAGGCCACCTTACTGACTATAATCAGAAGGTATACAAAGGAGGCTGGTGTAAGGAGCCTCGAAAGACGGATCGCGGCGATATGCCGTAAGGCGGCCAGGGAGATTCTCGCCAAAGGAAGGGATGCGAAAGTAAAGGTGGGCAAAAGAATACTCGCCAGGTTCCTCGGCGTGCCTCAGTACCGTTACGGCTCCATAGAGGAACACGACGAGGTGGGCGTGGCGACGGGACTCGCGTGGACAGAGTTCGGCGGAGAACTCCTCGCCACGGAGGTGGCCATTGTACCCGGCAAGGGTAAACTCATAATAACGGGCAAACTCGGCGACGTCATGCAGGAGTCGGCCCAGGCGGCCCTTACCTATATAAGGAGCCGTGCCGCTGAACTGGGCCTTAAAAGAGATTTTTACCAGAAAGTCGATATGCATATCCATGTCCCCGAAGGGGCCATACCCAAGGACGGACCCTCGGCGGGAATCACGATGGCCACCGCCATAGCATCGGCCCTCGTAAAGATACCCGTCAGGAAAGACGTGGCCATGACCGGTGAGATTACGCTCCGGGGCAAGGTGCTGCCCATAGGGGGGCTCAAGGAGAAGATACTCGCGGCTCACAGGGCCGGAATACCCACTGTCCTCATCCCCGGTGAAAACGAAAAGGACCTGAAGGATATACCCGCGCGGATCCTGAAGAAGGTTAATACGGTGCTTGTGGAGAATATGGATTCGGTGCTGACCCATGCTCTCCTCACAAAGAAAAAGGAAGAAATCTTCAAGGGCTCAAAGGAGACTCATGAGGAAAAGGGCGGCGTTGGAAAGCCTGTTGTAAGCGACGACGCCGTTATAAGGCACTGACTGCCCCCCTTCGGGCGGCTCTATTACCTTGACAACCAAAAGGAAAACTGTTTATAATTTAAAAAAATCCCCGCCGGCAAAGGCGGGGGTTTCTTTTCTACTAATAATATCGGGCGGATAGCTCAGTTGGGAGAGCGCAGCCCTTACAAGGCTGATGTCACAGGTTCGAACCCTGTTCCGCCCACCATGTAACGGCTTAAGCAGGAGATGATTTGGTGAACCCTTCCGTAGAAGTGTTTCTTCAGAAAAGACATCCTCTGTTTTAAGCCTGATGCGGGGCCGTAGTTAAGTCGGTTATAACGCTGGCCTGTCAAGCCAGAGGGCGCGGGTTCGAGTCCCGTCGGCCCCGCCATTTTTTGGAAATATGATTAGGGGGCTGTCCTAAAAGGACAGCCCCCACTTTTTTTCCCCGGACAGAGCGCAATAAAAATTGTCCGGCCCCTCCGGTCTTCCGGCCCGCCGGTCTTAATGATAGCCGGGATTATTTGGAGGCGAGTGATTTTAAATACTTGACCAGCGCGCCGGCATCGTCCGCGTCGAGGCTCTGGGCGGGCATACCCACAGCAATATTCTTGTACTTTTTCTGATCTCCCGTGCGCCCCTTCAGGATTACCCCGGTAATTTCCCCATTGCTGCCGGAGGTGATAAACTCACTGCCCTTGAAAGCGGGCCCCATGGGGCTCCCCTGGCCGTCAGCGCCGTGGCAGAGAGCGCATTTGGTTTTATAGACGGCCGCGCCGTCGGCTGCCATGGCGGCGGCTGTCAGGCCTGTGGTGGCTGCGAAGATCAAGGTGAACATAAGTATTCTTTTCATGGGTCTCTCCTTTTGCAGTCCCGTTGTTAAAGTTGATTGGGCTAAGGCTTGCTCTCACGCCCCTCCCTGTAATTACCGCGCTCGGGGACTTTCCCGCTCTGTTATTCCGGCCCCCCCGGGCCGGTGCATATTGTATTTTATGATCTCTGGTCTGTGAGAGCAATATATATAAAAGTAAATTAAAGGAGGATTATAAGGGCCGGGCCGGTTCAGGTGGGATTGCGTCTGCAGGTAAAACCTCCTATTAACCCTTGACATAAAATAATTCAACTGGGATAATAATTTCGGCTGAATTGTTTAAAAACAAAGAGTTTTTTTGCCTCATAGAGCTTGTTTTTAAGGCCGCCGGGGGCGATTATCTCTGAACCCGTGGCGTTTTTTTAAATGATAAAACTCTTCCACGTCTCGAAGAACTTCGGCACCGACGCCTTCGCCCTTAAGGATATAACACTTAAGATAGGCAAGGGGGAGTTTCTTTTTATCACCGGGCCGAGCGGGGCCGGAAAGACCACCCTCTTAAAGATTATGTTCGGCTCCGAGAGCCCCTCGGAGGGGCAGATTGTAATAGACGGAAGGAATTACTCCCGCATTCCCAGAAAGGAAATCCCCTTTTTAAGAAGAAGGATAGGTTTCGTATTCCAGGACTTCAAACTCCTGCCCAACAAGACCGTTTATGAGAACGTGGCCCTGACCCTTCAGATTATCGGGGTGGACCGGCGGGAGACGAAAATGAGGGTGTTGAGGATCCTGAGTTATCTGAAACTGCAGCACAGGATGAACTTCAAGCCCCCCACGCTTTCCGGGGGCGAGCAGCAGAGGGTGGCCATAGCGAGGGCCCTTGTAAAGGAGCCGGCCATCATACTCGCCGATGAGCCCACGGGCAACCTTGACCCGGAGCTTTCCATTGATACGATAGAGCTTTTCAGGGACGTCAACAACAAGGGTACGACCGTAGTGATAGCAAGCCACGACAAGGAGATCATAAAGAGGTTCGGCAGAAATACCGTGTACCTTCAATCCGGAAGGATAGGGCCCTGATGGGGGGGGCGACGAACCTCCGTTTTTTCTTTAGCGACGCGTTTCGCACGATAAAAGAAAACCTCGCGACAACGCTCCTTACCGCCGTGACCCTCGGTTTTTCTCTCGCCATCTTCACTCTCTTTTTTTTCGTCTTCATGAACCTGAACGGCATGGTCACCGGATGGGGCGGCAGGACCCATGTAATAGCCTATGTCAGGGACGGCGCGGCGGCGGGAAACATGGATAAACTCAAGGCCGGAGTCTTGAGGATAGAAGGCGTAAGCGGCGCGAGGTTCACTTCAAAGGGGGCCGCCTTCAAGGAGTTGAAAAAGGGGCTCAAGGGACACGAGGGCATCCTCGAGGGTATTGACAAGAAGATTCTTCCGGCATCTTTTGAAGTTACACTCGATGAAAGATATATGGGGCCCGATAAAATTGCCGGGGTCGTTAAAAGACTGAAGCGTCTCGCCTGGATAGAGGAGGTCCAGTACAGCCAGGAGTGGATACAAAAACTTTACGGGGTCTTGAAGTTCATTGAACTGGCCGCCCTTGTGGTGGGGATATTTCTTGCGGCGGCTACAGTCTTTATCATAACGAATACCATACGGCTCGCGGTTTACGCGAGGAAAGAGGAGATAGAGATATTAAGGTTGGTCGGCGCCTCAGACGCCTTTATCAAGACACCTTTCTTTATCGAAGGGGTTATTCAGGGCATAGTGGGGGGCACTCTCGCCCTGGGCATGCTTTTTCTCGCCAGGGCGCTCCTCCTGTATAAGATGCCGGGTTATCTCGCCTTTATAGCGGACATACCGCTGCCGCTTGCCGTACTCGTCCCGGCCGTGGTTTTTGCCGGCATATGCATGGGTGTGGCGGGAAGCCTCATATCCATCAGCAGGTTTTTAAAGGTATGAAAAAGTTTTCACTACAGGCCGCCCTGATCCTTTCCATCGTCTTTTTTTCAACCTCGTGGGTTTCATTGACTGAGCTGCGTGCGGCCGCTTTGAAGGGAAACAAACAAAAATTATCCGTTGTTAAAAAGAAGATAAAGGAGGAAAAAACAAGGATTAAAAAAATCCTGAGGAGAGAGACTTCCGTCCTTGCGGGAATTAACAGGATAAATAAGAATATCGTAAAGAAGAGAAGGGCGTTAAAAAAGCTCAAACGCTCGCTCGTGAGGATAAAGAAGGATATAAGGTCGGCCGATTCCAAGGTGCGCGTCCTTGACAGGAAGAGGGCAAAGATCATGGCGCGTCTGGCCATACGTTTAAGGGCCATGTACAAGATGCGAAACGGCCAGATAATCAACATGGCCTTCTCCCCGGGCATGGAAGATTCCACCGACCTCGCCAGGAGGCATAAGTACATGACCCTCATAACGGAATTTGATTCCGGCCTCCTCGGTGAGTACGAAGAGAACCTCGCGAAGCTTGAATCCGAAAGGAAGAGGCTTGGGGCCCTGAAGGCCGGCCTTGAGGGGGCAAGGAGGGACCTCCTCGTAAAGAAGAAGGAAGAAGAGGGGCTGAAGGGGGACCGCGTCGCGCTCCTCGTTGCGGTGAGGGATGAAAAGGAGGGCAGGCTCAGGATGGTAAGGGAGCTTACAAGGGCCGCAGAATACCTCTCGGAACTCCTCGAAGGGCTCAAGGACGACGCCGGCGTCTCGGGCAGCGGTTTCGCCGCCATGAAGGGGATCTTGCGGATGCCGGTCAGGGGCGCCGTCACCTCCCGTTTCGGCAAGGTAAGGCACCCGAAGTTCAAGACAATTACCTTCAACAAAGGTATAATAATAGACGCGCCGGCGGGGAAATCGGTAAAGAGCGTATACCGGGGAAAGGTTGTCTACACTGGTTGGCTTAAGGGATACGGCCAGATTATGATCCTCGGCCACGGTGGAGGTTATTATACCCTCTTCGCGCACCTTGAGAGTATGCTCAAAAAGAGAGGCGACGCAGTCGCGAGAGGCGAGGAGATAGCGCTTGTGGGGGATTCCGGCCCTTACGCGGAGCCGGGCCTTTATTTTGAGATTCGCAGAAAAGGCGTCCCCCAGGACCCGATGAAATGGTTTGCATCGAGATAGATTGTATTCTATGCTCATGGTTGGTTAAAAGGGGTGCGAAATGATATGGACAATAAAAGGGAGGAAAGAGATATATGTTTAAGAGATTGAAAAGCTCCGTGCTGTTGATGGTCCTTGTGACGGTGGTGGCGCTCTTTTTCACGGCCTCAATGGGCATGTCAAAGAGGGTTGTCAAGGTCTCGAACGAGACTTACGAGAGTCTGAAGATATTTTCCGATGTCTTGAGTCTCGTAGAGCAGAGTTATCCTGAAGTGCAAAAGCCCAAAGACCTCATATACAGCTCAATAAAGGGCATGATCCATAAACTCGACCCGCATTCAAGTTTTCTGACTCCCGATGAGTATAAGGAGATGAAGATAGACACAAAAGGGGTCTTCGGCGGAATAGGGATTCAGATTTCCATCAAGGAGAATGTGCTCACCGTTATAGCGCCCATCGAGGACACGCCTGCCTACAGGGCCGGCATCCTCGCCAACGACAAGATAGTAAAGATAGGGGACAAGTCCACAAGGGACATGACACTCGATGACGCCGTAAGGCTTATGAGGGGACGCAAGGGCACGGACGTGACCATACACATAATGAGGAAGGGTTTTGAGAAACCGAAGCCCTTTACCATAACGAGAGCCATCATAAAGGTTAAGAGCGTGAAGTTCAAGCCGCTGGAGAATGATATCGGTTATGTGAGGCTCTCCCAGTTCCAGGAGAAGACATCGGCCGAGCTTCAAAAGGCGCTTAAGAAACTTTCCGGCAAGAACAAGAGGCTCAAGGGCCTTGTCCTGGACCTGAGGAATAACCCCGGGGGGCTGCTTCAGGAGGCGGTCAATGTCTCCGACTTCTTTCTCGACTCAGGCGTTATAGTTTCCACAAAGGGTAGAAACGATGAGCAGACCATGATATTTAACGCCGACAAGACTAAAACCCAGCCCGATTATCCCATGATCGTCCTTGTAAACGGCGGCAGCGCGAGCGCTTCCGAGATCGTGGCAGGGGCGCTGCAGGACCACAAGAGGGCCGTTATACTCGGCACGGCCACCTTCGGAAAGGGTTCTGTCCAGACAATAATACCCCTTGCCGACGGTTCGGCTCTGAGGCTTACCACAGCGAGGTATTATACCCCCTCGGGCAGGTCCATTCAGGCAAGGGGGATTGAGCCCGATATAGTCGTGGAGAAAGGTTCCAGAGAACATCTGAAAGAAAAGGACCTGACGGGACATCTGGAGGCCGAGAAGGGCCCTAAAAAATCGAAGGGTTCGAAAAAGATAACCATAGTGGAAGAAAAAGTGAAGGGCGAAGACGGAGAGGACCTTCAGCTTAAGAGGGCCGTGGATTACCTTAAGAGCTGGTACATCTTCAGGGGAACTACCTCCGGCCCGGATATAATGAAAAAGGCGGGTTAGAGCCGGCGTGGTTTTTATCTCCCACGCTGCGCCGTCCCGGATCGGCCGTGTCCTTGAGTCCTTTTACGGGGCCTGGGATTTTGAGAATAAATGAGAAAAAAACGCGGAGTAAAAGGGGGCCCCGGCATATGGGGCCTCGTGGCCGTCAGTTTCGTTGTAGGCTTCATCCTTGCCTTTGTGCTCTTTAAGTACGGGGGGCTTTCGAGGTTTATCCCGGCTGGAGAGGAAAAGCCTGTGGCAAGGTATGTGCCGGAAAAGCCAGCCGTCCCTGTTAAGAAGTTGCTCCCCAGGGTGGCGATAGTAATAGACGATATGGGGCGGGATTTAAGGAAGATAGACGCTCTTCTGAAAATAGACGCGCCGGTGACGGTCTCGGTCCTGCCGCACTTAAGGCACTCGCGCGAGGTGGCCCGTGAGGCTTATTCAAAGGGGCGTGAGGTGCTCCTGCACCTTCCCATGGAGCCGAAGGACGCTGTAAGGAACAATCCCGGCAAAGGCGCGCTCTTGACCTCCATGGATGAAAAGACGATCAGGCGTGTTTTGGAGGAGGACCTCGGAGAGGTGCCGAACGCGGTGGGCGTCAACAACCACATGGGCTCCAGGTTCACGGAAAACAGGGCGCTCATGAGGGGGGTCCTCGATATAATAAAGGAAAAGAGACTCTTCTTTCTTGACAGCAGGACGACGTCCGGGACCGTCGGCGTGGGGCTTGCCATGGAAATGGGGGTGAGAAATACCGACAGGAATGTTTTTCTCGACAACAGGCGGGAGCGCGATTATATAAAGGGCCAGATAGAGAGGCTTGTGAGGATCGCGAAAAAAAATGGAAAGGCCGTCGCCATAGGCCATCCCTACACCGAGACCCTTGATGTGCTCAAAGAAGAACTGCCCCGTTTGGCTTCCGAGGGCGTGGAGGTCGTGAATTTGTCTGAGCTCGTCCGGT
>JBHHVI010000017.1:0-32939 GCA_046754225.1 Thermodesulfobacteriota bacterium
CCCGGCGGGTTTTTGAAAAAATTGTAACTTATCTCAACCCCGTCGATGCCCTTGAGCATTTCCAGGGCCTTCATTATATCGCTTTTCCTTATGTTTTTCCGCAGTTTTTTAAGCACCCCGTCGGTAAGGCCGTCAGGCGAAAGGATGAAATTCCCGCACCCCGCCTCCCTTGCCAGTTCACAAAACTCACGCGTCAGGCCCTTTTCGTTGAACCAAGCGGACCAGCGCACCTTTAACCCCCTCCTTATTATCTCCTTGCAAATCTCCGCCGCGTGTCCTTCGGGTATGTTGAAGACCGAATCCACGAAGGTGAACTCGCTTACGCCGTACCTCTCTTTAAGCCCCTCTATCTCGTCCACTACCCTCTTGGGCGGTTTGAGCCTGTAACCCTTCCCGTTCAAGAACCCGTATATGCAGTATATGCAATCGAGGGCGCAGCCCCGTTTTGTCTCTATGCCGAAGGAGTCGGGGTTTTTTTTGTAGGCCTCGGCCTCAAACCCCTGTATATCGGGAAGGCCCATTTTTTCCATCGGTAGTTTGTTGCCTCCGCCTGTGAAGAGCACCCTTCCGTTTTTCCGGTAGAATATTGATTTTACGTTCTCCGGAGCGCCGAGGTTTTCTACAAGTGCTGAAAAAGTCTCTTCCCCCTCGAGATAGACACCGTAGTCGAGGCGCGGCTCCTCTTCCATTATCCGCCTCGCGTATATGGAGAACCCGGTGCCCCCTACGGCCACGCGCGCGTCCGTCGAGGCCTTTATCAACTCAAGGGTTTCACTGAAAAATTTGTAATAGAAGACGACGGTCCTCTTGTTCGTGGAATCGATGTTCCTTAAGGAAATGCCGATGAGTGCGGGTGAGAAGCCTTTTAACAGGACCTTGAGTTCGGCGAAGGGGTTGGTCGCGACATTCATGTCGAAGACCTTTACCTCGTGGCCGGCGAGGCCGGACTTCAGGCAGGCGAGCCCTATGGGGAAGATGGGGGGCTCGCCACCGCCGAGATAGCTCTGAACAAGAAGTATCTTCATCCCCTTGAAGACATACCCTTTGCGAACCTGTAGGAATTTCTCAGGCCGAGATAGAGCAGGGCGAATACAGGTTTCAACGCCCTGCTGTTCAGGACATTCACCGTGGGTGAGGTTACGAGGAGTTTTAAAAGGGTAGCTGGGAACCTCCCGCCCCTGGCCAGCGTCATCAGGAGGTTTAAGTAATTGGGCTCGCGCATGGTGTAGCTCTTTTCGTAGATGTCCCTTTTTTCGTCCTTTACGAGGTTGTCTTTCCTGGCCATCTCATAGAGTTTTGTGCCGGGGTAAAGGACGAGGGAGAAGGGCTGGAGCCTGAAAGGCTTGGGGATCTCTGATATGAGTTTAAGGCTCTCTATCTTGTCGCTGTCCGTCTCATAAGGCACGTCGAGGATGAAGTCGTAGCTCGGCGGAAACATCCGGTCCTTGTATTTGTTTATTATGTCGAAGGCCTTTTTGAGCCGGTCGTTGTCCATACGGCTCCTGTTAAAGAGGTCCTGTATATGCCGGCTTCCGCTCTCAACACCCATCTGCAGATATATCAGGCCCGCGTCCACAAGTATATCCATCTTCTCGTCCGAGATGGTCATGGGGCTTGCGAGACATGAGAAGGGAAGCCCTATTTTCTCCTTATAGATGTCGCAGAACTCCCGCAGGCTCTTCTTGGGCCGCGCGAAGAAGGCGTCGTCCGAGATCCAGATAAAGCCCACGTAAGGCATGTTTTCCTTCACCCAGAGAAGTTCGTCGATTACGTGGCTGTTGGAGCGCCACCTGAGGTAGTTCTTGTTGCCGTACATGTTCTTAAGTGTGTCGTTCACGCAGTATGAGCACTGGTGAGGGCACCCCCTTCCCGTCATCGTCTGGTAGCCCGTCTTCTCGAGGTAGTTGGAAACGGTGCCGCCTTCGAGTGACCTTTTAAGGAGGTCGTAGTCAAGGGGTTTTATAGCCCCGTCTGCCATGAGGAACTGGTCGGTTAGGTCGTAATCCGGCATGGGGTATAAGTCGAGGTCCCGTGTGAGGGGGCGCGCCGCGTTTTTTATTATCCTTTCGCCGTCCCTGAACCAGAGGTTTTTAACGTCATGGCAGGGCCTGCCCGCCTCCATGCGGCCGGCGAGTTCGAGCAGGGCCTCCTCGCCGTCGCCTATGCATACGATATCGGCATGGTCGAGGGACTCGCGCGGCTTTATCGTCGGGTGTATGCCCCCCCAGATTACCGGGGCCTTTACGCCGGTCTTCAATTTTTCGGTTATCTGCACCACGCCCTCGAAAAAATTGGTCATCAGCGTTATGCCGATGAGGTCGGAGTCCCCGCAGAGCGGGACGAGTTCATCGAGGACCCTGTCCGAGTACCTCTTTTCGCCGTATACGAGGTTGTCGCCGTAGGGGTCGGGCAGTATTATGATGCGCGTGGAATGACCGTTCGCCTTGAGGTAAGCGGACATTGTCCTTATGCCGAAGGCCATTACATCGGGATACGGCGAGATAAGGGTTATCTTCATGGCGTGACCTTTTGTTTGCGATTAGATTGTATGACCGGCGCCGGGGCGCCCCCGCGTCGGGAATTTATTTTTTTCTTCCTTCCACAAGCGGGTCGTTTACCTTTATCTTGTTAAAATAAAGCCTCAGCCTCTCCCAGTCCCCGTGATACAAGACCTTTAAACCCTTTGAGACAAACCGAACCGTCTCCCCCAGGAGATAGCCCAGCCTGTAAACCCCGGCAAGGTTCCTTGCTGAAAGCGACTTTACAAGGCGGCCTTTTACAAGGAACCTCAGTATAGACCTTGGGAAGTGTTGAAAGGTGAGCAGGTATATGAGAAAGCTGACATAGTTTCTCTTGGGCGGTATATAAAAAGGCTGCCTGTACACGTCGGATACATCGGCCTTTATGAGCCCTTCTTTTTTCGCCTTCAGGTACAAAGGGGTCTGCGGGAAGAAGACGAGGCTGGAGATGCACAGCCCGTAGGGCTTGGGGATATCCATGAGCAGCCTTACCGTATCCATGACGTCATCCTGGGTCTCCCATGGGTTGTCGAGTATTACATGGTAGTCCGGGGGCATTATTTCAGGCATGTAACGGGATATTATTTTTGTGGCATCTATTATCTTTTCGTTCGTTTCGTTCCTGTTGTACAGTTTTCTTATCCGGGGGCTTCCGGTCTGAACGCCCATCTCCACATATACAAGGCCGGCGTCGACAAGGCATCTCATCTTCTTGTCGGAGATGGTGCTGGGGCTCGCCTGGCAGTAAAAGGGAAGCCCCACCTTTTCCTTGTAGAGGGCGGCGAATTTTTCGAGGTTCCGCACAGACCTCGCGAAAAATGTATCGTCAAAGAACTGCACGGCCTCTATGAACGGGAACTGCTTTTTTATCTCCACAAGTTCCGCTATGGAGTGCTCCGCGCTCCTGTGCCTGAAGTACTTGGTGTCGGCCTCTTCGAACATCGCTTTCTGGGCGCTTATGTTGCAGTAAGAGCACTTGTGGGGACAACCCCGGTCTGTCATGGTCCTGAAGGCCACTTTCAGTTTGTTGTCGGGGTGCACAAGCCTCGGGAGCACGGCCTTGAACTGCTCCCGGCCAAGGGGGGCTATTGTGCGCTCTTTCTGGTTGAGTATGTAATGGTCCTCAAGGCTGAAATCGCAAAAGGGGAGCCTGTCGAGGTCTTTTATTATCTTTCTGAATTTGTTTTTTATTATTCGGCCGTCTTTTTTGAACCACAACCCCTCGATGTCGTAATAATCCACGCCGTCCGCCATTTTTCGCATAAGCTCAAGAAGCGCGTCCTCGCCTTCTCCGAGGCATACTATGTCAGTGTGTTCAAGAGAGGGCCCCGGCGTTGTGGACGGGTGTATGCCGCCCCAGATGACGGGGATGTCGAGGTTTTTTTTCATGGCCCTGGTTATCTGAAGCGCGCGGTCGTAGTAGTTGCTCATGAAAGATACGCCGATAAGGTCGGAGTCCTTCGAGAGATCGATGAGCTGTTTTATGATTGACGGGTCGTAGTGGTAAACGAATTCGCCGCCCTCCTTTGAGAGCCCGATGCTCCCCGGCAGGAATATGATCCTGGTGTCGTACCCGTTACTTCTTATGAACGAAGAGAGCGCCCTTGCGCCGAAGGCGCTGATGTCGGGGGGTGTGGGTGTTATAATGGTTATCTTCATTGTCTCTCGAGAAGTTTTTCACTGATGAGTCTTTGCCGCTAAGACAAAAACGGTTCCTCTCCCTGCGTCTCCATGAATTTTCTCAACGTCAAGAAGTTGAGATAATGGCAGGGGTACTTCACCACGTATTGCTCAAGCCTTTTCGCAAAGCAGGCCGTTGCCCGCCGCACCTTTTCGTGTTCATCTCCGGGCCCTGAGATCTTAAGGGGTTTTTCTATTATTATTCTGTGCCTGCGGTCAGCGCCCCGCACCATGAATGTCGGGAGCACGGCGCAACCGGAGCGGGCGGCGATCTTCATGGCCCCGGTGGACAGGGAGGCCTTCTTGCCCAGAAGGTCCACCCGCACCTTGTCCGTGCCTCCGCCCCCGTCCATGGCTATGCCGAGAACCTCGTTGCTCTTGAGGCACATGAGGGCCTTTTTCAGGGACCCGAAGATGTTGACGTGAGTCACCGGCAGGCTCAATTCGTGTTCCCATCTCAGTTCAAGGGCCTTTTTCGCCATGGGACTGAACTTCTTTTCAGGCATCTTTTCAACCCATACCGTCGGGGGCGCGCTCATCTGGCTCATCCTGTACCCCTTGTACCCTATGGCCGGCATCACCATCTGGTTGGCGCCGAAATGCGCGAACAGGAGCATTACGCCGCGGCCTCCTTCAAGCGCCGTGTCCAGGTTGTCGAGACCCGAATATTCGATAAACTGGCCGATGTTGCCGGGGTTTAGCCGCGGGAAGAGGAGCACCTCGAGTTCGTTCTGAATCAATAACGAAAAAGTCCTCTTAACAATATCCTCCGCGCCGGGCTGCCTTAAGCCGAAAACCCTCTCAAGTTCCCCTTCCATCAGACGCTTCTTCCCGGGCAGTGCCCTGGGTATAATTATATCAGAGACGCCGTGGATATGCCTTAGATATCTCAGGGGGATTTTCTGTATCAGGCCCTTGAAGGGGTGCCAGTAAACCCAGATTGAGAGGTCTTTTAAACTTCCATTAAGCACGGCGTCATTTTTTGACACTTCCCATGTCGTCCCCTTTGCCGGCGGAAAGGGTGGCGGACCTCATGCGGCGTCGTATATGGTCCACAACCTTTCTTACAAGGGTCGCCGGGTCGTTGAATATATAAAACCATACAAGGCTTTTGACTCTTCTGAACTTGACCGGCATGCGGTTGTTCCTGTTATACACCCACCGGCCTATCTCCACGGCCTTGGTCTTGAATTCCTCGGGGGTTACATACTTCATGAAGTGGCTGTCAGGCCAGAAGGAGAATTTGGACCAGTCCGCGTTTTTTTTAACGAGGCCCAGTTTTACGCACCGCTCAAGGAGTTCGCTGCCGGGCATGGGATCGAAGATGTTATAGGCGATCTCCTCGATGTCCAGTTCATGCATCAGTTTAAAGGTCTCCTCGATGTCGTCCATCTTTTCTTCCGGAAAGCCCGCCATGAAAAAGGCCCCCGTGGCGATGCCATTGGCCTGAATGCGGCCGAAGGCGTTTTTGACCATTTCGTTGGTGACGTCTTTTCTTATAATGCGCTGCATGCGGGGGCTTCCCGTTTCCACACCTATCTCGAGTTTCACGCACCCGGCCTTTTTCATCCAGCCGAGTACTTCGTCGTCCACCAGGTTGGCCCGTGTCGCGGTCCTCCAGCGTACGTTGAGACCGGACTCCACGAGTTTCTTGCAGTAACCGAGGACGACCTTTCTGCTCACGCTGAAAGAGTCGTCCCAGAACATTATGTAGTTGGTGTTGTGTCTTGACTTTATCTCTTTTATTTCCGCGATGATGTTTTCCGGCGAGCGCAGTCTCAGTTTTTTCTCCCAGAACAGTCTCGAAGAGCAGAAAGAACACCGCCACGGACAGCCCCTTGAGGCTATCATGCTGCCCATTGATTTATAGTTGAAGGACTCGGGGTAGAGGATGAGGTGTGTGGCGGGGAAGGGGATGGAGTCCAGGTCCTCTATAAGCGGCCTCATGGGGGTGTGGCGTATCTCACTGTCTTTTTTGTAGGCGAGGCCCTTTACGGAGCCATAGTCCCGAGCCCCGTCCTCAAGGCTCTTGCATAGTGCGAGGAAGGTCTCCTCGCCCTCTCCTTTAACGACGATATCAACGGGGCCGTGCTTGAGGACTTCGTCGGGGAGAAAGGTGGGGTGGACGCCTCCCCATACGACGGGTACGTCGGGGTTGTATTCTTTACATATCCTGCTTAACTTGAGCGCCGACGGCACCTCTACCGTCAGGACCGAGATGCCGACTATGTCCGGCTTGAAATTCTTTACGGTCGTCCGCACCTCTTCCCATACATGGTGGCGATCGTTATTTATGGTTTCATGGTATAGTTTCTGGGCCCTCGACCTCTGGTGGAATATAGCCTCTTCATCCACCATGGCGTTTTCGTCAGGAAGGCGCGGGTTCTCAGCGTGATATATGCGGACGTCGAAGCCGTTTTTTTCAAGGACAGCGGCTATATAGCCGAGCCCGAGGGGGAAGTACGGGGCTTGTCCCATTTTTCTGATTCTGGTATAGGGGGGTTTTATCAGAAGTACCTTCACGGATGCGTGTCTCCTTGTCGTATCGTCCGGACGTGATGGATGCGGGTCTTTCTTTTACAGGGCCGTTCTAAAGCGTCTCAATCCATCCGGGATAGGCCGATGGTTTGAAGCGCGCGCTCTAAACGCCTGAGATAACGTAGCCGGGCGCAAAAAAAGGTCTCTCCGGCTTACTCGATATAGCCGAGGGCCCGAAGCCTGTCCCCTATCTCCTCTTCCTCTTCTTTCGAATATCCTTCGGGACTTGTATCCTTTTTATCCCCGTCGCCGGAGACCTTTGTAGACCTCCGGCGGTTGGAGTTCACGTAAGATTCCTCAATGGCTTCTTCAAGTACCTTGCCGTCCATATCGTCCGGTATCGCGGCGTCAAGGAGGTACATGATTGTTGGGGCGATGTCTATTATGGCGGCGTCAGTTATCCTGTACCCTTTTTTTATCCCGTCGCCCTGCATGATCAATATCCCCTCTGGGGTGTGGTTGCCCGACCAGTTGTGTCCGGTAAAGAGGCTGCCGGCGTCGGCTTTGATGCCGAAAAGGTCGAGTTCGTTTTCGCGTATGAAATAATATCCCCTGTTCCAGAGTATGAAGAGGTCGGGGGCGTTTTCGGGGAAGACGGGATAGACCGCCTCTCTTTTTACGACATCCGCTACTACCGCTCCACCCGTTTCCGGGTCCTTGAGCGTTTTTAGTTTTTCTATCAACTCGTCTCTCAGGTCTTCGTATTCCGCGCCCGGTTCCACCGTGCCCGAGGCCTGCCTGCCCTTGAGGTTTATGCAGAAGTTGCCGTGGCCTCCCACAGGGTAAACCCGTGTCTTTTCCATGTCAAAGTTCGCCAGCAGCCTGGGGGCGCCAGAGGAAAGCTTTCCTTGGGATATCTTGTGCAACCCCTTGTTTACAAAGCGCTTTGTTCTTTCCGCCAACCGGGACTTCAATATCCCGCCCTGGCTCCTGAAAAAGGTGGAGTATCCGTTATGCTCAAGCCACTTGTTGAGCCGGACACCCTTGTATAACGGGCCGAACCCGTGGTCAGACATGATAAGCCTCAGGGCCCCTTCGGGGACCTTCTTCATCAGTTCCCCTATCTTGGCGTCGATGTCCTGATAGGTATCGAAGATGATCCGGCCGTATTTTTTATTAAATTCCTCGCTGTACTCCGGATGTTCCGGGTCCATGTAATGCCAGAAGTTGTGCTGGGCCCTGTCTGTGCCCTCGAAGACCATAACGAACAGGTTCCAGTCATCTTTCTGGATTAAAAACTCCGCGGCCTTGAACCGGTTCTCTGTAATCTTAAAAATGCTGTTACAGTATTGCCCGACCTTGTCTTTGATGTCCCTGAACCCGGGCTCCAGGAGGTAGCCGCCGGTTTTCTCGTCCAGTTCCCGGCGCAGCCCCGGGGGGTATATAAAATCGCTGTCCGTATTGGGTGTGTCCATGCCCGAGACCATGACGCCGTTGACCTCGTCAGGCGGATAGGTAAACGGGACGTTCAGAACGCAGACCTTTTTGCCGAGTTCGCTCAGGATGGTCCACATGGGGCGTGCGGTCCTGTAGGAGGCGTTGTAAAAAAAGATGTTGTACGTGGCCGGGTTCTGGCCCAGGAAGTCGAGTATCCCGTGTTTTCCGGGGTGTTTGCCGGAGGCGAAGGATGTCCACGCCGTGGGGCTTAAGTCCGGGATCGTGGAATGAAGCGCGCCGCTCGCCCCCGACTCCATCAGCCTGGCTATATTGGGAAGTTTCCCCTCGGCCAGCATGGGGTTTATGATGTCGAAGGTCGCACCGTCCATCCCGAGGACGAAGACCTGTTTTTTTGAAGGCATGACGCTCCTTTTTTAGAAAAATTTTAATAAAAACAGTCCACTATTATAAAATAATAAGTCCTCAATGTCAACGCGCAGGCCTCGCGCTCGTTGGCTGGAACTCTTTTAGCGCGCCTTCCCTGTGCCCGGCCTCCTCGTCAAGAGCGTATTCTTGATGTGGTTAAGGAGATCATGGTCCTCTTTTTCAAATGAGATGAGATATATCAAGGGGAATATGGTGAGTACGGATATAAAGGCAAGTACCGTGTTGTACCAGTTGGGAAGGTACAATCTGTCCACGAAAGAGACGAGCAGAAAAAAAGCCCCGACCGCCAGGAGTTTTAAGGGCCCGGAGGCGAATGGGTGGACGTTGAAGATCCTGTAGACCCAGATAACACGCAGCGCGTTCGCCACCACGAGGGTGGACGACGTGGCTATGGCGGCGCCTATTACTCCATAGGCTGGTATCAGCAGGAGGTTCAAGGCGACGTTGAGCGCCATGGCGGCGATATTACTGCCGAGTTCCTTGTGCTGGTGCCCGGTCATGGATAGGACGTTGCCGGTACCGCCGGTTATGCAGTTCACCATGTGCCCTATGGTGAGGATAAAAAGTACCATGGGGCCGTCGGTTAAAAACCTTTCTCCGAACAGGAGCATGACATTATCTCTCGCAACAATAACGAAGACCGCGACAGGCAGGGAGACATAGAGCATCCATCTCGTCGTGGAGATGAAGATGTGTTTTATGTTTTCCGTGTTTTTTCTGCCGTGCTCAGTGGCCACCATCGGCGCGATTATGGAATTTATGGACATGTTTACCGAAGAGGATAGGAAAACCGCGAACATCGACGCGGCGGCGTATACGCCGACCTGCGTTTCGTCGAGAAAGATACCGAGCATGGTCACGTCGGTGAACTTCATCACTACCGCGGTAAAGCCGTTTAAAAAAAGCGGGATCGAGTACGTCACGAACTCCGCGCCCCCCTTCATTCGGAGGGACTCCTTAAGGAACCCCGCGACGCTCCAGGGCCTTTTCGATACCCCCCTGAACTGTCTCATGAGAAGAAAAAGTATGACGCATACCCCTGATGCGTTGCTGATGATAAGGGCGTAGATTATGGAGTTAAAGCCGAGCCCCGCGAGATAGAGGAGTAAAAATATTGCGGCCGTAACAGAGGGTATAAAGAGGTTTTCCGTCAGTACGGCGTACCGTGTAGTTCTGAAACCCTTGCTCAGTTCGCTGCATACCCTGACGACGGTAATGAAGGGGACGCTCAGCGCGAGGAGTGTAAGCACGGGCGCCAGGTCCGCGTTTTTGAAGATGTGTTGGGCGATAAAGCTCGAAGTGCCCGTGAGGATGGAGGCGAAAAGGATGCTCCCTGCAAGAGGTATGAGCAGGGCGGTCCCGAAGACGCCGGGAAGTTTTTCGAGTTTGCCGGCCCCGATGGAAAGCGAAAGAAACCTCATGCCGCCTCTGGGCAGACCTATGGAAGCGAATATCCTTGAGACCTCGGTAACCATGGTGCCGAGGATCAGCAACCCGAAATACCGTGCCCCGAAAAGACGCACCACCGCGACCCTTACCGCAAGGAACAGTATCTTCTCCGCGACCGTACCGCAAAAGGTCAATGCCGAGCCCCTCGCGGCGGTCTCGAGCAGTTCAGCCTTTGCAGGGCTACTGCGCCGTTCGAAAGCCATCGTCCCTTCCCCGGGCCTCTGTATTACAGGCGATATTTATCGTCGCCGCCACCAAGCCGATCAGCATCCAGAAATAGCCCAGCGAGTATGACATCTCCACAACTCCCTGTACAAGGAACATCACAAGCGCCCCCGCCATACAGTAAAGGTATCTCTCCATGTCGTGGTCCTTGACGCGGGAGATGGAGTCTCCAAGTTGGAGAACGATCCTACCGATGAAGAGAAAAAAGAGCACAAGCCCTATTATCCCAATATCGAAGAGTATGCTGAAGTAAAAGCTATGGGCCCCTGGCCAGGGGTCCACGACAGACGCGAAGCCCCCGACTCCGCCCCCAAGCCAGTGGGTCTTCATCATGTTGAGCCCCGCAGCCCAGAACTCCAGCCGGAGCGTCAGGCTCAGCTCGGCCTGATGGGAACTGCTGACAAGCCTGTCCGATTGGAGGGCGAGTACGTTAAATATGAATATGGATGCAAAGGCCGTGACGAAGACAAAGGAACGGGAGAGGATTTTTTGACGTGTCTTCGGGTACGCGAATACGAAAAAGGCCGTCGCGATAAAGAAGGCCCCGATCACTCCCTTTGAACTTGTCGAGAGTATGGCGGATAAAAGCATTAAGCCCAGGCAAACGAGCAGTATTTTTCCCGTCCTTTTTAGACGTGGAAAGATGGCTATGCCCATGAAGAAGATGAACCCCATGATGTTGCCGGCCGTCTGGGGAGGGGCAAAGCCCCCGGGTCTGCTGTCAGAGGTAAGGACGTTTATCTGAAAGGAGGTGTCGCGGGTCAGCGGCTCGAAGATGACGCTTTTCAAATCCACCTTGTTTGAGATGAGAAACAGGGCCGTCAGCAGGAAACCCCAGAGCACGGTAATCTTGAGGAGCCTTACAAGGTCCTCCTCGTTCCTGATAAAATTCAGTATGAGAACATATAGCGCGATACCCACGGCCAGTCCGTAGATGCTGTTGACGCCGTGGTATACGTCGATGGTCCAGAAATACGTAGTTACCGTCCATAAGAAGATAAGGAAGAGGAGGCCGTACATGGCTATACGGCGGCGCTCCCCGCCGTTGCCGGACGATGTAACCCTTTTCAGCATAAGGGCGGCGGCGGTCAGGCTAATCGGTATTATGATGGGCGAGTATCTCTCGGAGACGATCCTGATGGGCGACTCATACATGAAGACCACATTGGAAAGGGGGGCCATGATAAAGGCCAGATAAAACCCCCAGTGCGGCCTTATGAGTATAAGGGCTATGAAAAGGCCGGTTGCGAACAGTATAGCGCCGGCTACAGGGTTGAAGGTGATTAGGGCTGCGAAGAGGGCGGCAAAAAAGACAAGGAGCACGGCGGGTAGTATCTTCTTTTCCACGGCAGGTAAGGCCCTCTATAGATGAAGACTGCGGTTAAAAAATATAAACGGAGCGCGTTTGGCCGCGTGGTCACATTACGGTACGGTAACTATAACCGGCACACGGGACAGCTCTATTGTTACTGAGCCGTTTTCCGGCCCTTTTGTAACGGTCTTGAACGCCCCATTGTAACCGGGGACTTCTTTCCCGCTGTTGCGTTCCGGCACCGCGCCTGTAACTTCAATACGCTTTACTGGGCCGGGCACAGGCAGGTCGTACTTCACGGTCCCGGCCTTTTCAGTCCAGAGCACCCAGACGGGATTGCCGTTTTTTTGAAATTTGAAGACATAGAGGCCGCCGCCGTGCACGAGCGCTTCGGTTTTTCTCATGTCCGCCCCGTCGAGTTTCTTGACCATCAACTTATAGGTGTAATAGGCGAGTTTTTTCCCGCCCCCTGAGTCTATAAGCGTTACATCTCTGAAGTACGCGTCACCGCCCCCAGTGCGCCCCCCTGTCTTGTTGGCCGACTTGAGCCCGGACCATAGTATCTTTCTGACATCAAGGGACAGAAGGTATACATGGCGTTTTAAGAGGTCGATGGCCTGGTCCCTTTCCGGCCGTGCCTTTCCCGAGACTTCGAGGGCGAAAAAGGGCGCCGGTCCAAAACCGTATTTTTTAGCGGTCTTCGTCAGGTCGTCGAGAAGCCCTTTGTAAAAGGCGTATTCGTTCCCGATATTTTGCGGCGCGGCGCCGATCATGTGCTGGTCCATGATATCATAGGGCCTTGTCTCGCCGAGCTCGGCGAGTCTTTTAAAAAAATCCACCATAAAGCTTCGGGGATCTCCCCTTCCTATCCACCCGGTGCCGCGTATCATGGAGCATATCACCTTTGCGCCGGGGTCCGTTGATTTTACCGCCTCGTAAGCGGCGCTCAAGAGTTCGGCGTAATCCGCGCCCGTGCCGTTAAAATATACGGGGGCAAGCGGTTCGTCCTCTATTGACCAGTATTTGATGGGATACAGAAGGCCGGGCATGTCGAACTTTCCGTCACCGTCATACCTCTCAACCACGGCCCTTACAAAGTTCTTGTATCCGGTGAGGTCTTTCGGCAAAGAGGGCGTGACCCTCTTGAAGCCGACGCCTGGCTCGGAGGCCTTTATATAACCGATGATATGTATGTTATGCGCCTGTCCCCTTTTTACCAGCCTGTCAAGCCTGGCCCAGTTGAAGGGCGCGTATGCGCCGTCCGGGTTTTTTCTCTGCAAGAGGTTCCAGTTAAAGCTGAAGGTGGCGCCGTAAGCAGCCCAGTAGGCCCCGAGTTCCGTCATCGCCTTCTCATACCCTTTGAACCAGGAGATGTGTTTGAAGCGGAGCATGTTGGGGTCAAAGAAACCGAAGGGCGAAGACCCTTTAGCCTCCATGAGTTGCCTGTCAAAATATGATCTTTTTACCTCCGGAGGTATGGGAAGGTCTATCGTCCCTTTTGCCCCGGCCGTTACGCCGCCCTTTCGGGAGGAATTGATTACCAGTAGCCTGCCGGGCATGATACGCACCCGGTCTCCGGTGTGAAGGTCGGACTTTTGAATGCTTGTTCCCCGCACGACCATTGTGCGGGATGAGAGGCGCACCTCTTTTGTTTCCCCTGAGCCCGACACCACGGTAAGGGGATTAACGGACTCGATCTTTCCAATAAAGAGCCCCGGCATCCCGCCCGGCGGCATTCTCCCCCCCTGTGTTCCCGATGTTATCTGTATCAAAAAGGCTTCTATCGCGCCGCCGAAGGATTTGCCGCGCACCACTACGTTGTCCCCGGCGCGTAAGTCGTCTTCTTTAGCTTCTACGAGCCTTACGATATCAATCCCTCCGAGGTACACCGTTCTTGTTTCCCTGTTTTCAAACCTTACGGTCAACGAATCCCCTTCAAGGGCCGTAACCTCTCCCATCCCGGCGGCCTGAGGGGGTGAAAAGGACCGCCCTCTGCCGCGTCCCTGAGAAGATGACACGTCGGGTACACAGACGAGCGCTATGAGAAAAAAAGCAAGGAATTTTAAAATCTGTGTTTTTTTCACGATGACGCTCCCGTTTTTTTGCCCACCAGAAGGTTGGGGTTGTTGTATGATAAAAGAACAACGGCCGGTAAAACGGTATGGCCTGTAAAAGGGTGTCCCGGTATTCCCCCGCGGCCCCACGCGAAGAGCGCGGTGAGCCTTAAGTCCGGAGCGTGGATTTACTCAAGACAAAACCCGCAAGCTTGCCCCCGGCCCGCTCTATGGTCTCTTGAGCGTGCTCTATTGCCGCCAAGGTAACCTTGCCGGGCTCAATGACATAGAGGAAGGCGTCGGCGTGCCGTCCGATGACCACCGCGTCGTTTGCGGAGATAATCGGCGGCGTATCGATGATTATAATATCGTAGACCTCTTTCAGGTCGTCTATTAAGGCCTTTACGCGCCCCGGCTCAATGAGCCTGCCGGGGTCGGACGGCGCCGGGCCTGAGAGCAGGCAATCCAGGTTTTCGACTCCGGAGCGGACTATCGCCTCCCGCGGCTTTATACCCTGAGTGAGGATTGTTGTAACCCCCGCCCTGTTGTCCAGATGGAAGAACCGGTGAAGGGCCGGTTTCCTCAGGTCGAAGTCCACCACGATGGCGGACTTTACCTCTGAGGCGAAGCTTATGGCGAGATTCGCGGCAACGGAACTCCTGCCCTCCAGTTCCCTCGAGCTTGTTATGACGATGCTTTTCGTCTCTCCTGGGCCGGAGGCGTACACGATGTTGTCCTTTAACGTCCTGTAAGCCTCAACAGCGGGCGCACCCGGCGGGAGCTTGGAAATTATCCGCGCCTCCTTCATCTGTTTTGACAGTGGAATGCCGCCAAGCCGGGTGAGGTTCTTAAGGCCCTTTAACTCATCGGAGGACTTAACGGTATTGTCTATATATTCCAGGAATATAACCACCGAGAAGCCCCAGAAGCCGCCGAAGAAAATACCCAGGAGGTAATTGAGGAGCTTGTTTGGGAAATAGGGGTCGTCCTCCTTCGGTTCGATGGCGGGCTCGACTATTTTGAAGTTGGAAAGGCTGATGGATTCAGCCATGCCGACCTGGGCCTTGTAATCGAGGAGGTTCTTGTACATGGTCTTCTCCACGGAGAGGTCCATTTCGAGCTTTGAGCTTTCGATGTACTTTATAGGTATCTTAAGGAGTTCTCCCTGGGACTCGCTTATAAATCTCTTCATGATCTTTCTCTTGGCAAGGGCGACCTCTTTGTCGATATAGTCATCTATCAGTTTTTTGGAGAGGTCGTTGTATACGGAATAGGTGGTCAGTTCCTCGCCGCTGAACAGTATGGAGGTCTCTTTCTTGATGAGTTCTCTTACGACCTCCATCTCCTTTGCCAGTTGTTTGTACTCGGGATGCTCCTCGGTCACTTCCAATCTCTTCTGTGATGTGGTTACCAGGAGGTCATCGAGTTTTGACTTCAGGCTTTTCACCTGGTCCGACCAGGTGAAGTCCAGTTGCCCCTTTTTGCTCTCTTCTATCTTCTTTAAACGCGCTTTTATTTCCTCCATCTCCTTTTCCAGCCCGGCCAGGCCTTTTTCGTTATCCTCCAGTGCGCTCTTGAGCGAGGATATCTTGGTGAGGAGGTTATCGGTCTCGGTGTCCAGGTTGACGCTCTTTTCCTTGATCCTGAAGTCCCTTATGGCGGCGAGGGAGTCGTAATATTTTTTCTTGACCTCGCTTATCCGGTTTTCTATAAAGGCCTTTGCGACATGGTACTCCTGTTTTGTCTTTTTAATCCTGTTGTTGATAAAGTATTGCCCCAGTTTGTTCGCCATCATGGCGGCCTGCGCCCGGTCCACGGAATAGGCTTCGATCTCGAGGATGTCCGAATCCTCGGACTGGTTCACTTCTATATACGGTCTCGGGAGGACATAGTAGACAAAGAAGGTCGATTTGACGAGGTCGTCGGGGTCCATCTCCGCGCCGTCGTTGTCCTTGAGTTTAAGTTCCGTCACCAGTTTTTCAAGGTTGGGCCTTACCGTGGCAAGCGCTATGTCGGTGTCATAGGTGTCGCTGGTGGCGGAGACGCCTGTGGCCTGAAGCCCCAGTCCCGTCAATAACGATGGAAGCGCAACCGAGTCCTCGACGAGAAGTTTGGCTTTTGTCCTGTAACTGGGTGTGCTCAGGTGAGTAACAAGGAGTATGGTCAGGAAAAAAACGAGAAAAGAGCCTATTAAGACCTTTTTTCTCCTGAGCACTATTTCCCATAATTTTAGAAATTCCACGTGCTGGCCGTCTCCTCGTTGGTTTTTTGCCGGGCGTTCTTCGGTGAGTATTCTTTTATTGTGCCGGTATGGTTAAATTGGTCGAGGTCTTGTTCCCATTGAGTATGTCCAAGGCGTTGTCCCAAACGACTACCCCGCTTCCCAAGCTGTTGATTGGGCCCAGTATCTTTGTAAGGTAACCGAAGTATCTGCTCACGTTGGCTATGGTTATGGCGGGCACATATAACATGTCGCCGTTGTGCAGGAGTTTATCCTCTGACAGGTTTTTTCCCTGAATCACCTCTTTAAGGTTGAGTGAGCTGACCCGGGTCTTCCCCCCGCCCCTGCTTACGAGGAGCACGTTTTTGGTTTTCGCGTCGGCGGTCATGCCGCCGGCGTTCATAATAGCTTCCATGACGCTCAAGTCCGAGCCCAATGTGAATATGCCGGGGTTTTTAACCTCACCGAGGACCAGGACCTTCTGGCTCTTGACTTCCGAGATGTAAACTGCCACCTGAGGGTCTACTATGTACTTCGACAGGCGTGTTTGTAATTCATCCCTCAGCGTAAAAATACTCTTGCCTGCCACGGTGACGTCTCCTATGAGCGGGTACATTATCTTCCCCGATGGCCCCACTTTTAAGGTTTTCTTGAGGTCGTCCTGTCTGTAAACATCTATATCTATCGAGTCTCCCACGCCGATGATGAACTCGTTGATGGTGATATCGCCTATTCCCTCGGGCTTTTCAGCGGCGGGTTTTAGGTCCCCCTCCACAGCCCCCCCCCGGGGGGGCGTCGAGGCGCAGCCGGCTGTGAGGGTAATGAGTAAAAGCAAAAACAAAGATATGTGGAAAAGACCTGTACTTTTCATAATCTCATCCCCTTGAGGTCAATCCATGTCAACTATAATCTTCCCGTCGGTCCTGTCCGAAGATTTTTTAATAGCAGACATTACATCCTTAAAATCGTAGTGGGCGGTTATCATCCCGGTCAGGTCGAGCCTGCCGGACCTCATGAGCCTTATGAGGTTGTTATATATGCCGTATCCCGCGTGCCCCCTGACGCCCACTACCTGGTTGGCGCCGGAGACAAGTATATCCATGTACATCGAGGCGCTTGTCGCGGCCCGGCCGAGATAAATAATCTGGCCGTTCACGGCGAGCGACCTTTCCATCTCGGGCAGCGTATACTTGGCGGCACCCGCGGCCTCTACAATAACCTCGGCGCCGCGTCCGCCGGTAAGTTCACGGATCACCTCAGAGGGGCTTCCATCTCCGGGAAGGCTTGAAATATTATAGGCAAAATCCGCCCCCATCTTCCTTGCCAGTTCCAGTCTTGTCTCGATTAAATCAAAGGCGATGATCTTGGACGCCCCGGCGGCCCTGGCCAGCGCCACGGCGGAAAGCCCTATGGGGCCGGCGCCGAAGACGGCCGCCACCGAGCCAGGCATGAAGCCTCCGCCGCCGATGAAGAGGCCGTTATATGCGCACCCCGCCGGCTCGATGAGCGCCCCGGCGTCAAAGACCCCCTCTTCGTCGTAGGCCTCCTTGAGTCCGTTTATACTCCAGCAGTGCCTTTCATTGGCCGCTATGAATTCCGCGAAGGCGCCGGGGGCGGTGATTCCGGCAAGCTCCACGCGGGCGCACTGGTTTACGGCGCCGCTCCTGCATGGGGTGCATACGCCGCACCAGATAACGCTCTCGGCCGAGACCAGGTCTCCGGGCTTGAAGCTTTTGACCTTCGAGCCGGCCTTTTCCACCACCCCTGAATACTCGTGGCCTATAACGCAGGGAAGTTTCACGGGCCCGGAGTATATGATGTAGCCGTCCTCGTCGGTTTCGTAGAGGTGGGTGTCGGACCCGCATACCCCGCACCTCTTCACCCTTATAAGGAGTTCGTCGTCGCCTATATCCGGGGTGGGGGTCTCTTTGATTTCAAAGACGGGCCTCTTCCATACCTGGCTTCCAATATTGGCCCTCCTCAGGCTCTGCTCTGAAGGGCAGGCCGGGTACCCCTCTTTCGGAGACCATTCGGCTGTGGCGAAGAGCGCCTTCATCCTTCACGCCCCCCAACAGGCTTTTCCGTAAGGGCCTTCTTGTTTATCTTTCCGCCCGGGGTCCTGGGCAGTTCTTCCATGAATTCAATGACCCTCGGAATTTTATAGTTTTCTATCTTTCCCCTCAAGAACCGGTGAATGTCGCTCTTTGCGATATTTTTACCGTCTCTGGACACGATTACGGCCCTGGGCACCTCTCCCTTGAGGCCGTCCACGGAACTAACGACGGCGGCCTCCTTGATGGCGGGGTGGCCGAAAAGCACCTTCTCGACCTCCAGCGGGTAGACCTTCAGGCCCGCCACCTTCATCATGGCGCTTTTTCTATCCACGAAGAAAAAATAACCCTCTTCGTCCACGCGGTAAAGGTCCCCGCTGAAATACCAGCCGTCCCTGAAGCACCCGGCTTTTTTTCCGTCAATATTGTAATATCCGCCCACCACCGCCGGCCCCCGGAAGGCGAGCTCTCCGACGTCGCCGGTCTTTACGTCGGCGCCCTCTTCGTCAACCAGCCTGACATCGTAGTGGGGGCAGGGCCTTCCCGTACTCGGCCCTTTTATTTCTTCTCCCGGCCTGTTCGCGATTGCGATTCCGGCCGTCTCGGTGCTCCCCCAGACCGTATATACGGGCACGCCGAACCTTTTTCTGAACCCCTCTATAATATCGGGCCTTGTATACATACCCCCGCTCTCCGGGACCCTCAGCGTGGCGAGGCCGTCGCCTTTGGCGACCTCGATTAGCATCTCGTACATGGGCGCGAGCCCCATCATGCAGGTCACCCCTTTTTCCATTATGGTCCGCGCCAGGGACTTGGGGAATACCTCGTTAAGGAGCACCATGGCGCCTCCGGTAAAGAGCGCCCTCGCGAAAAGTTCGTGGGGGTGGGCAAAGGGGGCGAACATGCAAAGATGGGTGTCGTCTTCCGTTATGCTGAATATTTCGACAGCCGATTTCGTGTTCCAGTAAATGTTGGCGTGGGTGGTGACGGCGCCTTTCTGCTCACCGGTGGAACCCGAGGTGTAATTAAGGTACGCCGTATCTTCGGAAGAAATCTCTACGGCGGGCTTTGTTGCGGCGCTCTTCTTGAGTTCGGAGAGGGTCGGGTGGGCGCTTTTTTGGCCGTCAGTGACCACGGTGAGCATCCCGGCCGGTATTTGCGCGCTGTCAATGAGCCCCGTAAATTTTTCACATGTAAAGAGAACCCTGGGCCTGAGGGTGTTGAGGAATTTTTCGAGACTCTCTTTACCGAGGTTGAAGTTTATGGGCGCGGGTATAGCGCCGGCCTTTATGGAGGCGAGAAAGGCGATTATAAGCTCAGGTGTCCTTTCAAGCATGAGCCCCGTTATGTCGCCTTTTTTAACGCCAAGGCCAGTCAGGCCGTTTGCGACACGGTTTACGACACCGTCAAGCTCGGCGTAGCTCAGGGCCGTCTCCCTGTATATGAGCGCGGTCTTGTCAGGGGTCTTCGATGCGTTTCTCTCAAGCTGTTCTGCCAGTGTCATATTCCGTCCAGTTAAAAAAATTATCTCGGCATAAAAGGCCTTCTCGGCCCGAAGGGCCTTCTCGGCGGAAAGGACCGCCTGGGGGGCTCTTTGCCAGGCTCCCCTTGCAGGGTTTTTTCATACGATCCCTTTGAAACGAGGATTACATATTCCTTGAGGACGTTATCCCTGAAGGTTATCTTTATGTCAAGGAGCGTCCTCACATCTCCGGCGCCCCTGGCGAACCTGTATGTCCAGATATCGCCGTCCGAGCCGGCGGACTTCTCGTCGGGTTCTCCGAGAAGAGTCCGTACCTCCTCGGTGGTGGTCTTCCCATTTTTAAAATCCGGTATGGGGCCGGTTGTGGCGCATCCCGCAATGGCGGCGAGAAGAAATATTAATATAAAGTAGCGAAGCCCCTTCATCATACCCCCCTCTCTATAGATGACGGCTAATAAGCCCCCTTGCCCTTTATAACAGTCCAGACGGTCATGGCAATTATCTTTACGTCCATAAAGATGGACCTTTTGCGCACATATTCAGTGTCGTACCTTATCCAGTTGCTGAAATCCCTCATGCCCCTTCCCTTGACCTGCCACAGCCCCGTGAGCCCTGGTTTCACGCTGAGCCGGACCCTCTTCCATTCCCTGTCGGCGCTCATCTCCGCGTCGGCCAGGGGCCTCGGCCCCACCATGCTCATGTCGCCCCGGAGTATGCAGAATACCTGGGGGAGCTCGTCAAGGCTCGTCCTTCGAAGAAACCTTCCCACGCGTGTTATCCTCGGGTCGTCTTTGACCTTAAAGACCGAGCCGTCCACCTCGCTCTTCAGGTCTTCTCTAAGTTCAGGGGCGTCCCTGACCATGGAGCGGAATTTATACATATCGAACTCACGGCCGTCCCGGCCGCACCTTTTCTGTTTGAAAAGCACAGGGCCCGAAGAATCGAGTTTTATCAGTATAGGTATCAGGATAAAGAGGGGAGTGAATACGATAATGGCGAGTATAGCCCCTGTAAAATCCATGATGTTTTTCAAGACCTGTTTCATTAAAAGTCGAAGATGCTTAATGGGCTCCATGGCCCGTCCAGGATGCAGTGCCGCTGTGTCAGGTCAGATTTCTAAGTTGCTGACAGGTGCTGTTTCACGTTGAGAACAAGTTCAAGCTGAAAAAAATAAAAAAATATTCTACAGAATTAAATGCTGTTTTAAAAGTTTTTTTTTGGGAAAGCGCGCCCTGAGGCAGGTAAGTTGTTGAAAAACATAAGCTTGGGGTGCGAGGTTTTTCAGGGGATTTGGGGGGCATGAGGCTGGAAAAGGGACAACCCTAAGAGTTGAAGATTAAAAAAAGCCTTTTTGGGGCGGATTATTCGCGGGGTTTTTAGCCGCGCTGAATCTCTCCGGTCCTTTGCCGCGGCTATACAGACTCGACTGTCCTTATCTCAGGGGCGTGCTCCTTGACCGCCTTTTCCACGCCGCCCTTCAGCGTCATCGCCGCCGACGGGCATCCGCCGCAGGCCCCCTCAAGCTTCACCCTGACCACCCTTTCGGCCTCGTCAATCCCAACGAGCGAGACGTCTCCGCCGTCGGCCTTCAGGTACGGCCTGATCTCTTCGAGGGCCTCCTCGACGCGCTTTTTTGTCCCTTCGTCCACTGGCGGCTCGCCGGTAGAGACCTTCGTGATATTGACGACCCACTCGTCCGCCCCCTCTTTCACGTACTCCCATTCGTAGAGGTCCTTGTATTCCCCCTCGAATTGGTAGCTGAGAGGCTTGGGGTCGTGGTCGTTTTTTATTTGAAGCGTCTCGCCGACCCCGAGCTCTTCCCATGCCTCAAAGACCATGGGGTGCCTTTGAAAAACCGGGACCTCCCTCAGGTCCACATTTATTATCTTCTTGCTCATCTCACCTCCCATTGATTCTGTAAAGAATCTTGTCTTATAATATATTCAATATAAATCCTTGTTATGATAAATGCCGCTATTTTTGATTGTAATTCCAATCTTCACTGATATATTAATATATTATACCCTTCAAGAAGTTTTTTTGAAGAAAAATTCTTATCAATCACGTAAAGGAGGGTTGTCATAAAGAGGGTTATTACGCTTACCACGGATTTCGGCATTAGAGACGGGTATACAGGCGCCATGAAAGGGGCCATACTATCCGTAAACCCGGGGGCCGCAATAATTGACATAACCCACGGGATAAGCCCCGGGGATATAACCGAAGGCGCCCTCGTAATGCTTGACGCCTGCCCTTTTTTCCCCGAAGGCACAATACACGTGGGCGTTGTCGACCCAGGCGTCGGCGGCGGCAGGAGGGCTCTCCTCGTAGAGAGTGAGAGGTATTTTTTTATAGGTCCCGATAACGGGCTTCTTTCCCCCGCCGTTGAATGCGGCGGAAGGTTTAAAAGGGTGTTTCGCCTTGAGAATAAAAAATATTTTTTGAAGGAGATAAGCGATACTTTCCACGGCAGGGACGTCTTCGGGCCCGCGGCCGGACATCTGAGCCTCGGTGTGGAGGCGGGAGCGTTCGGGCCGCCCCTTGAAAATTTTTTAAAACTGAAATTACCCGGACCCGCCGTTAAGGGGAGCGGGTTGGTTGGAGAGGTTATCCACGTGGACACCTTCGGCAACCTTATTACGAATATCAAGAGAGAGGATATTTTAAATAAACCAGGCTCTGAAACACTCCTTGTGAGGATAAAAGGGGCTGAAGTAAAGGGTATCCTCAAGACCTATTCAGAGATAGCGGAGGGGGGGCTCGGCGTTGTAATAGGGGGGTCGGGCCGGATGGAGGTGGCGGCAAAGGGCGCTTCGGCCGGGGCCTTGCTCGGCTGCGGTGTGGGAGAAAAGGTTTCGGTGAACCTTCCGGAGTAAAAAATGAGGGCTGTGGTTCAAAGGGTAAAGAGGGCGGGAGTAAGGGTGGAGGGGGCCCAGAGGGGTTCGATAGAAAAGGGGCTCCTCGTATACTTAGGCGTTGAAAAAGGCGACGGCCCGGAGGATCTGGAATACATCGCCGGAAAACTCGCAACCCTGAGGGTCTTTGAGGACGCCTCGGGCAGGATGAACCACGATATAAAGGAGTCAGGCGGCGCGTTTTTGATAATATCCCAGTTCACCCTTGTTGGCGACATGAGAAAGGGCAGACGCCCCTCCTTCGAGGCCGCCGAAAACCCTGAAAAGGCCCTGGCCCTTTATAAAAACCTTAATAGCGATTTAAGGGAGAAGGGTTTTACTGTAGCCGAAGGCGAGTTCGGCGCCCATATGGAGGTAGATTCAATAAACGACGGTCCCGTCACCATACTCCTTGACAGCAGGAAGGTCTTTTAACGTTTGACCTCGGGGTCTATTCTAATGAAGGGAGGTATGTTTGCATTTCTCCTCCGAAATAAGCCTTGACACCAGAGGGTTTTCCGACGTCCATGATATAACCGGTGCGGTTGAGGCGATACTAAAGAGTTCCAAAATAAATGACGGACTTTTAAGCGTCTTTGTTCCGGGCTCCACGGGCTCCGTTACGACCATAGAGTATGAGGAGGGAGTAGTGGAAGACCTTAAAGAGGCCCTTGAGAGGCTGGTGCCCTCTTCAACGGCCTACAGGCATGACGCGCGCTGGGGCGACGGAAACGGCTTCTCCCATGTAAGGGCGGCTCTTATGAAGCCCGGCATTACCGTGCCCGTGGTGGGGGGCGCGCTGACCCTCGGCACGTGGCAGCAGATAGTCTTTATGGACTTTGACAACAGGGCGCGCGGCAGGCGCCTCGTCGTCCAGATAGTTGGTGATTGACGGGACGTTTTTTTAAAGGGGATTTATTATGCGGCTGTAGCCCCCGGTTAGTGTCCCCTCGATTACACTGTGTCAGTAAAAAGGCGTCTCTTTGAAGGGGTTGGGGTATGAAGGTTGCCGGGCTCGGCCAGTGCTCACTCGATTATATAGTAACGGTAAAAAAATTTCCGAAGGAAGATACAAAGGAGGAGGCCCTCGGGTTTATCACTCAGGGCGGCGGGCCTGTGGCCACGGCCCTTGTCGCCCTGAGCCGGCTCGGCGTAAAGACATATTTTACGGGTATCGTCTCTGATGACGAAGCGGGAAGGTCGATTAAAAAGGGGCTCATGGCCGAGGGCGTGGACACGTTGGGCCTTGTGGTCAAAAAGGGCGGGTCGTCTCAGAGGGCCTTTATAGTGGCCAATATAAAAAACGGCTCAAGGACGATATACTGGCAGCGGCCCGGTGTGGAGGAACTCGCCCCGCAGGACGTAAACCCCTCTCTAATCCGCGGCAAGGATTTTTTGCTCATAGACGGCCTTATGAGGTCGGCCGCCGCCGGGGCCGCAAAATCAGCCCGCGATAAAAAGATACCGGTCATGCTTGATGCCGGGTCCATGAGGCCGGGCATGTTAAAACTCTGCGGGTTATCCGACTATGTAGTCGGCTCCGAGGCCTTTTCCACGGGCATCTCCCCTGACCCGGTGAGGACCTTAAAAAAGATTTCGGCCCTGGGCCCTAAGGCCGTGACAATAACGCTCGGCCGTTTCGGCTCCGTTACATGGTCAGAGGGAAGGGTCTTCAAGACCCCGGCCTTCAGAATAAAGGCCGTTGACACTACCGGGGCCGGCGACGTCTTCCACGGGGGCTACATATACGGCCTTCTCAAGGGATGGAAGATAGAGGATACGGTGAGCTTCGCCTCGGGCTTCGCCGCGTTAAAATGCCTGAGGCCGGGAGGAAGGACGGGGATACCCGACCTCAAAACGACCCTCGATTTTATAAGGACACGCCGCCCGGACTTTACGCCCTGATCTGTCTCCCCGCCTTATAGTTTCATGACAAAATAATCTTTACGTAAAATTGTAAGCCGCCATACAGCAACCAAAAAATATTCTGTTAGAATATAATTAAAAACAGGACCCTTTAAGGAGAAGAGGGGAGTTATGGAAAAATACGATCTCGTTATAATCGGAGGAGGAGTGGGGGGGCTTGTGGCGGCAAGCGGCGCCGCGCAGCTCGGCGCGCGTGTGGCCCTTGTGGAGAAAAAGGATTCCCTCGGGGGGGATTGCCTCCATTCGGGGTGCGTTCCCACGAAAAGGCTTATCCATTCGGCCAAGGTGGCCTCCATGGTAACCCGCGCCAAAGAATTCGGCATTGAGAACGGCCCGGCCCGGGTGAACTTCCCCGCTGTCATGGAGGGCATGAGGAGCGTTCAGGCGAAGATAGGCGAGCATGACGACCCCGGGCGTTTCAGGGAGATGGGCGTTGAAGTTGTCTTAGGAGGCGGGGGCGGCGGCGCTTTCAGGGATAAGTATACCTTTACCGCCGGGGGGCGGGTGCTCAGGGGAAGAAAATTCCTCATAGCCACGGGCTCCGGCCCGGTGATTCTTCCCATTCCGGGACTCAAGGAGGCGGGGGTGCTTACGAACGAGACGGCCTTAAGGCTTGAAAAATTCCCTTCCGAGATAGTAATCCTCGGCGCCGGCCCCGTTGGAATAGAGTTCGCGCAGGTCTTCAGCCGCCTCGGGTCAAAGGTGACGATCGTTGAGAAGATGGGACAGGTCCTCCCGCGCGAGGACAAGGAGGTCTCCGACACCCTCCAGTTGATACTCGAAAAAGAGGGCATAAAGATAGATACATGCACAGAGTTTACGGACGTAAAACGCGAGGGAGAGAAGAGGCGCATCTCCGCCGTCTGCGAGACAGGTAAAAAGTCTTACAACCCCGACGAGATAATGATAGCCATCGGGCGCGCCCCCCACGTGGAGGGGCTGAACCTCGAGGCGGCGGGCGTGGAGTACGATAAGAGGCACGGCATAAAGGCGGACAGGACCTTGAGGACAACTCAGAAACACATATACGCCTGCGGCGACGTGATAGGTCACTACGCCTTTACCCATATGGCCGAGTACCAGGCCGGTATAGTCGTCTCCAACGCCCTCTTCCCCTTTGTTTCGAGAAAGGTGGACTACAACTCGGTGCCCTGGGTTACCTATTCCGACCCCGAGCTCGCCAGGGTGGGACTTACCGAGGATGAGGCGAGAGCAAAGCACGGCGGCGTACATGTATACAGGTTTTACTTCAAGGACGTGGACAGGGCCGTGATAGAGGGAGAGGGCCACGGGCTTATAAAGCTCATAGTCGACAAGAAGAACCGCATACTCGGCGCCCACATCCTCGGCCCCCACGCCGGAGAGATGATCCACGAGTACGTACTTGCCAAACAGGCCGGGCTCCCCATAACGAGTATCTCAAAGACCATACACGTCTACCCCACTATAGCGCAGGGGCTAAAGCGCGCCGCGGACAGTTATTACGCTGAAAAACTCTTTAAGGGGTGGTTTCCAAAAGTAGCCCGCTGGCTTATACGGAGAGGCGGTTGACCGTTTTCGACCGGGAGATATCGAAGGCGGCTGAAGATGAACAAAAAGACCATAAAATTTATCATACTTATACTCTTTGTGGGAGGCGCATTCTTTATGGTGCGCTACATGGGGCTCGGCCGGTACCTGGATCAGAGAGTGATGAGGGAGTGGATCGAGGGGTTCGGCGTCTGGGGGCCTGTAATCTACATGCTCGCCTACAGCATAGCGCCGAGCCTCATGCTCCCGGGGCTCGCCATAACCGTGGTGGGGGGCATACTCTTCGGCCCCTTCTGGGGCGTGGTCTATGTGGCCGTGGGCGCGACTACCGGGGCCTCCATAGCGTTTCTCGTGGCGAGGTACATGGGCAGGGAATGGGTGGAGGGGCTTCTCAAGAGCCCGAGGCTCAAGGAGATAGACAGAGAGGTGGAAGAAAAGGGCTGGAAGATAGTCGCCTTTACGAGGCTCATCCCGCTATTCCCCTTTAATTTCCTGAACTACGCCTTCGGCCTGACGAGGATCAGGTTCTCCCATTATCTGATGGCCACATTTGTCTTTATGTTCCCGGGTATTATCGCCTACGTTGTCTTTTCAAGCTCCATTCTCGACATCTTCAAGGGCAGGGTCTCAAAGACCTTTGTAATAGGCGTTCTCCTCGTTATCTTCGTATCCCTTCTTCCCATCCTTTATAAAAGGTTCAAGGGTGGGGGGCATGCCCGGAAGGTGTAAATATATTTTTATAAACTTATTATAAAAGAGTGAAAGGCTAAAAAAGCGGCCCGCCCTGTTGGTGATGATAATCACTGATATATCCGACCCCATACTGTAAGAAATATTTAGTTTTATTAACATCTTCCGGCCATTGGAGAAAGGGGCGGCCCTGGAGAAAATTTTTTTATGCTCTTGAATCAGGATTGTCCGGGGCTCCGGTCAAAGTCATCTGTAAATGGAGGGCAAAGGCCAGAAACTTCTTGACAAAAGAGCGTAAAGGCGATTAATCTTTCAAATGTGAAACTGAAATTTTACTCCCTCTATGCGTTAACGGCCTTTTTAATCGCAGGCTGCGCCGGAATGAACGGTTCTGAGATGACCGTTCAGAAGTTGAGCAATAACGCGGCGGAATTGAGGCGGTCTCTCGACGAGACCAACTCGAGGGTTGAGGAGCTTAACAACAAGTTCCTGCTGCTCCGCGAGAAGTTTGAGGTCGTGAAGGAAAAGTCAGAGTCCGGGGGTTTTTCGGAGAGTTCACCTCCCGAGGGGCTCAAGGTCGTAAGGCTCGGTGAGGAGCCTGCAGCGGCCCCCGCGCCGGGACCCGAAAGCCCGGAAGCTCTTTATAACAGGGGACAAAACCTCTTTATGGAGGGGAGGTACGAAGACGCCAGGGGGGCCTTCAAGACGCTTGTCGACCTCTATCCCGCTGACGGCCTGTCAGACAACGCCCTTTACTGGACAGGGGAGTCGTACTATACGGAAAAGAATTTTCTCGATGCCCTCGAGGCATTCATGGATACTGTTGAGAAGTACCCCGAAGGAAACAAGGCGTCCGACGCGCTCCTTAAGGCGGGTTTCTCTTACATCGAGTTAGGCAAAAAGACGGAGGGAAGAAGCGCCTTAAGGAGATTGTTAAAACGTTATCCCGGCACCGAGGCCGCGTTCAAGGCTCAAAAGAGGCTTAAGGGTTTGTAGTAATCCCCCTGTCAAAGACAAGGAAGGATAGTGATGAAAAGAAAAACTTTTTTATTGACCATATTTTTCGCTGTTTTCCTCTTATCCCCTCTTACAGTACACGCGGCGGGCCCTGATATCCAAACCCGGCGGGCCAGGAGAACGGAGGTTCCCGGTAAAGAGGGTAACGCCGTATCTTATGTTATTATCAAACACGACACCCTCTGGGACATTTCAGAAAGGTTTCTGAGGGACCCCTTCAAGTGGCCGTCTATCTGGAAGATCAACCCCTACATAAAGAACCCGGACCTTATTTATCCCGGTGACGTGGTCAAGATAATCCCTCTTGAGGAGGAGAAAAAGGAAGAGGAGTTCGATGTGAGCTCCCTTCCCGTTGTAACGGTCGAGCCCGGCGCGGCCAATGTTGTGGTCCTTGAGCCGGAGGTCAAGGAAGAGGAAAAACCGGCCCCGCCGCCCGTCCCACATTACTCCTCGTCCCTGATGAAGAAGAAGGGTTTTATAGACAAGGCCGGCCTCAAGGCCTCGGGAGAGATTATGAAGCCCCGGGAAAACGTCATACTTCTCGGCGATGGAGACAAGGTCTTTATTTCTCTCAAGGACAAGTCCGGTGTTTATCCCGGCGAACGCTACACCATATTCAATAAATCCGCCCTCATAAGGCACCCCGTGACGGGAAAGAAGTTAGGGTATATGATAGATATTCTCGGAAGCCTCGTCGTAACGGAAAATGTAGGTGTGGTGGAGGGAAAGATAGATCTGTCGTTTAAGGAGATCGAGGTGGGGGCGAGGCTCATGCCATTCACTGAACCTGTCTCCGAAGTCGCCATGACAGAGACGGCCCCGGCGGATCTGAACGGCTACATCGTAGCCACGACGGAGGAGGGGCTGGACCTCTCGAAGGGGGATATCGTCTACATAGACAAGGGAGAAAAGGACGGGGTTAAAGAGGGAAACGTCCTTGACATATACAGGTTCCGTAAAAAGGTCAAAGACCCTGTCACCGGGAAAAAAGTCGATCTCCCGGCGGATAATATCGGCTCTCTTGTGGTCATAAAGCCGGGAAAAAGAACCTCGTCCTGCATAATAACAAAGAGTCTCACCGCCGTAAGGGTGGGCTATTTTGTGAAGACCGCGGCCACGGAATAAAGCGGTACGGGGATTATTTTTTGTTGTTAAGGCTGCGCCCCTCTTCGAGGTTCCGGCGCGGCCTTTTTTTGTCCGGGCCGCGCCAGAGGCGGCGAAGAATCTTTAGTAGAGACGGCGCGATGGATGAAGACAAAAGATATGCGCTTGCCCTTGCAAGGATAAAAGGGCTTAGAAGGGCGCCCCTCTTCAGGCTCCTGAAGGAGTTCACACCGGCCGCCCTTTTTAAACTCGCTCTCTCCGGCGGCGCCGGCGCGGCGGCGGACCCGGTCGTCCGGGCCGTAAAGGGCTTTAGGGAATGGGAGTGGGTTGATAGGGAGCTTGAATTCGCGGAAAAAAAAGGGGCGCGGATTATAACATTTAACGACCCTGATTACCCTCAGGCCTTTAAAGAGATCTGCGACCCGCCGCTCCTTCTTTACGCCAGGGGCGATATTGGTCTTTGTAACAGCGCCTTGACCGTGGCCGTTGTGGGTACAAGGCGGCCAAGCCATTACGGGCTCAAGATGGCGGAGACTGTCTCCAGTGACCTGGCGGCGGCGGGCGTGGCCGTTGTGAGCGGCATGGCGCGGGGGTGCGACGCGGCGGCGCACAGGGGGGCGCTCAGGGCCGGGGGCGCCACAGTGGCGGTCCTCGGCACAGGGGTTGATATCGCCTATCCGAAGGAAAACGTCCGGCTCTATGAGGAAGTATCGGAGAGGGGCCTGCTTTTATCAGAGTACCCCATGACCACGCCCCCCAAACCCTTTAACTTTCCCAAAAGGAACAGGCTCATAAGCGGCATGTCAAGGGGTGTGCTCGTGGTGGAGGCCCCCTTAAGGAGCGGCGCCATGATGACGGCGCGCCTCGCCCTTGATTATAACAGAGACGTCTTTGCCGTGCCCGGGCCGGCCACGTCATACAAGAGTAAGGGCTCTAACAGGCTCTTAAAGGACGGGGCCGGTGTCGTCACCGAGGCCGCAGATATTTTTGACGCCTTTGGACTCACGCCCGCTGAAAATAAAACTGTTCAAGGTGAGGAGGCGGGGATAATGGACGGCGAGGAGGCGGTCGTCTTTAAAGCGCTCGGCGAGGAGCCTGTTTTTATAGACGAGATTATAGAGAGGACGGGCCTTCAGCCTTCGAGTGTTTCGGCGCTGCTGCTTCAAATGGAGCTCAAGGGGATGGTCCTGCAGAGGCCGGGCAAGACCTTCGTAAGAAGCTTTTAGCCCGCCTGTGGGCGGCCCCGGTTGTTTTTTTAAAATAAAAAGGTTTAACGATTGGACGGGGCCATGAGATACTGGATAGCCATTACCATGGTGAGGGGGCTTTTAAAGTCCACGGCGATAAAACTCCTTCAAAGGTTCGGCTCTCCAGAGGCCGTATTCGACAGATGCGCCCGCTCTCACGCCGACGAGATACCGCCCGGCGCCCTCCGCTCTATTAAGGCTTTTACCGCGTGGGAGAGAGTCGATAGAGAGTTGAATATGATAGAGGAGGGGGCGGTAAGTGTTGTAACCTATCTCGACTCCGACTACCCCGCGCGCCTTAAAGAGGTTCCAGACCCGCCCCTTATACTTTATACAAAAGGTAAGATCGATTGTCTGAAAAATAAAAAGGCCGTAGCCGTTGAGGGCACAAGGCTGGCAACGCCCGGGGGGCTCGGTGCGGCAAGGGCGCTGGCCGGCTCTCTCGCCTCTTCGGGCGTGGCCGTGGTAAGCGGAATGGCCCGGGGTTGTGACGGGGCCGCGCACAGCGGGGCGCTCGGGGCCGGGGGCTTTACAATCGCGGTGCTCGGCACAGGTGTTGACGTACCCTACCCGAAAGAGAATAAAGGTCTCTACGGGGATATCCTGAAGTCCGGCCTTGTTATCTCGGAACTGCCCATGGGCACAACCCCTGTGCCAAAAAACTTCTTGAGAAGGAACAGGATAATAAACGGCATCTCCACGGGGATAGTGGTCGTGGAGGCCAACATGAGGAGCGGGTCCATGATGACGGCGCGCCTCGCCTTTGAAAATAACAGACCCGTCTTTATCCCAGCCGGCAATATGAATCCCGCCATGGAAAAACTCAGGGCGAAGGGCGCCGTAACCGTAAGGGGCGCTTCTGATATAATTAAATATATTTAGTTGTACCTCCGCAAACCCGGGGATGAAAGTCCGTGGAAATTCATGAAAAGGCGTTTTTTTCGAAAAGACTTGCTTTTTTCTTTTCAGCGTGTAAAAAGCTTTACTTAAATTTTTGTGTTCCAGGGGGTTAAAGAATAGAATATGGGTAAGTCGCTTGTAGTCGTAGAGTCGCCCGCGAAGGCGAAGACCATTAATAAATTTCTGGGTAAGGACTTTACCGTGCTGGCCTCGGTGGGGCACATAAAAGACCTGCCGAAGAGCAAGCTCGGCGTTGATATAGAGAAGGGTTTCGAGCCGCAGTATGTAAAGATAAAGGGCAAGGAAAAGACCCTCAATGAAATAAAGAAGGCCGGAAAGTCGGCCGAAAAGATTTTTCTCGCCCCCGACCCTGACAGAGAAGGCGAGGCCATCGCGTGGCACATAGCCGAGGAGGTCGATAAGGAGGGTAAAAAGACGAGTCGAGTGCTCTTTAACGAGATAACCGAAAAGGCCGTGTTGAGCGCCATAGCGCACCCCACCGGCCTTGACGAGCAGAAGTACGAGGCGCAGCAGGCCAGAAGGATCCTCGACCGCCTTGTGGGATACCAGGTTAGCCCCATACTCTGGGATAAGGTGAGAATGGGGCTGAGCGCCGGGAGGGTGCAGTCCGTGGCCGTGCGGATCATATGCGAGCGCGAAAAGGAAGTGCTCGCCTTTGTGCCCGTTGAGTACTGGAGTATTACGGCGGAGCTTGAGTCCTCCTCGGGAGAGCCTTTTACTGCGAAGTTCGCGAAGAAAGATGGAAAGAAGATAGAGGTAAATACCGCCGAAGAGGCCGAGGCCGTCAGGGCCGGGCTCGAAGGAGCGCAGTTCGTTATTTCGGCCATTGAAAAGAAGGAGAAGAAAAGGAACCCCACCCCTCCCTTTACAACAAGTAAGCTCCAGCAGGAGGCCGCGCGAAAACTCGGCTTTACGGCGAAAAAGACCATGATGATAGCCCAGCAGCTTTACGAGGGGGTGGAGGTCGCCGAAGAGGGGCCCGTTGGGCTTATTACATACATAAGAACGGATTCAACGAGGCTTTCCAGCGACGCCGTAGAGGCTGTCAGGGACTATATCTCGGAAAAATACGGGCCCGCCTATCTCCCTGAAAAACCCGTTGTATATAAGCCTAAAAAGAAGAAGAAGGTCCAGGACGCCCATGAGGCGATAAGGCCCACTTATACGAAGTATACGCCCGAGACCGTCAAGAAAGACCTCACCAGGGACCAGCTGCGCCTTTATACCCTTATCTGGAACAGGTTCGTGGCCTGCCAGATGGCCCCGGCTCTGATGGACCAGACGAGGGCGGAGATTAGCGCGAAAGATTGTATCTTTACCGCCTCGGGTTCGGTGATGAAGTTTCCGGGTTTTATGGCCGTCTATGTCGAGGGGGATGACGAGGGAGCTGAAAAGAAAGAGAAGGAGGGAGGGCTTCCTCCCCTTACGGATAGGGAGGTCCTTAAGCTCCTTGGCCTCAGCCCGGCCCAGCACTTCACCCAGCCGCCGCCGAGGTTCACCGAGGCGAGCCTTGTAAAGGAACTCGAAGAGAAGGGTATAGGCAGACCGTCCACATACGCCGCCATCCTCTCCACCATTCAGGACAGGGGTTACGCCGCCAAAGATGACGGCAGGCTGAAACCCACGGAACTGGGCGTCCTTGTCAACGACCTTCTGATAGAGAGTTTCCCCGAGATTCTCGACGCCGAGTTTACGGCTCACATGGAAGACGAACTCGACATGATAGAGGAGGGCAAGATACCCTGGCGCGAGATTATGGAGGAATTTTACGCCCCTTTCAAAGAGAGGCTCGATAAGGCGAAGACCTCAATGAAGAGCGTAAAGGGAGAGGAGACCCCCACTGATATCGTTTGCGAGAAGTGCTCCAAACCCATGGTCATAAAATGGGGCAGGAGGGGCAAGTTCCTGGCATGCACCGGGTACCCCGAGTGCAAGAACACAAAAGACTTCACCACGGACGAGGCGGGCAGGGTTACGGTCGTGGAGAAGACTGATGAGACGGGCGAAAAATGTCCCGAATGCTCGAGCCCCATGGTGGTAAAGAGCGGAAGGTTCGGCAGGTTCCTCGCATGCTCAAAATACCCGGACTGCAAGACGACGCGCCCTTATTCCACCGGCGTCACCTGTCCCGAGGAGGGCTGCGGCGGCATGCTCGTTGAGCGGAGGACGAAAAAGGGAAGGACCTTTTACGGTTGTTCAAAATACCCTGACTGCAAGCACGCAACGTGGAAACTCCCCAAGAAGGATTGATTGC